>NZ_JBEXNQ010000005.1:43471-347770 GCF_040611155.1 Streptomyces sp. NPDC002994 | reverse complement strand
CCTGGTTCTAACTCCCCCCGCCCCCCTGGTTCCCCCACCACCCCCATCACCGGGGGCGGGGCCGGGCGGGGCGGCCCCGGGTCAACCGGCGCGGGGGGGCCGGGGCCGCTGAGGCCGGGCACCGCCGTCGTCGTGAAGCTGCCGGGTCAGGCCTTCAGGCCCTTGAGGCCGGTGACCAGCTCGGCGTACAGCGCGTCGTCCGCGACCTCGCGCGGGGCGGGGCCCGCGTGGAAGAACGCGGCGTTGGGGACGTCGAGCTTCCGGAGGAAGTCGAAGCCCTTGGCGTCATGCTCACCGAACGCGACGAACTGCCAGAACAGCGGCTTGTCGGCGGCGTCGGCCAGGGCCTGCTTGGCCGGGCCCTTGGCGTAGGGGGCGCCGTCCGTCTGGAACACGACCAGAGCGGGGCGGTCGCTGCCGGACTTTTCGTGGTGCGCGACGACCTCTTCGACGGCGCGGTGGTAGCTCGTACGCCCCATGTGCCCGATGGCGGTGTGCGCCTTGTCCACGAGCCCGTCGTAGGCGTCGAGGCTGACGTCGACGGTGCCGTCGATGTCGGTCGAGAAGAAGACGACGTGTACGCCGGCCTTCTCGTCGAGGTGGGCGGCGAGGGCGAGCGTCTGGTCGGCGAGGTGCTGCGCACTGCCGTCCTTGTAGAAGCCGCGCATGGACCCCGACCGGTCGAGGACCAGGTAGACGTCCGCCCGCACCCCGGTCAGCTGCTTGGCGCCGAGTGCGACGCCGGCGGCCTGGTAGTGCGCGACGAGCGCGGGCGCGTGCGACTCGACGTGCGCGAGGGGGTGCGCGGACTCCCCGTTTCCATCTGCGGAGACGGGCTCGGGCTGAGCTTCCACAGCTACCGGCTCGGGCTGCGTGTCGGCTTCCGGCTTCTCCTCGCCTGCGGCGGCCGCTGCGGGTACGAGGGCGTCCGCCTCGGTGGCGGTGCCGGTGCCGGCGCCGGTGTCGGTGTCGGTGGCGTCGGCCGCGACCGGAGCCTGCGTGGCCTCGGGCTCGTCGGTCTCGACGACCTGGTCAGCCTTGGCAGCGGGCTCCACCTTGGCGGCCGGGGTGGCCTCCGTGGTGGCGTCGGCAGTGACCGGGGCGTGCGTGGCCTCGGGCTCGGCGTCGGACGCCGCGACCGTGAGCTCGGGCTCCGCTTCGGCGGCCGGGGTGGCCTCCGTGGCGGATTCGGCCTCCGGGGTCGCGTCAGCCGTGGCTGACGGCGCCGTGACGGGATCGGCCTCGACCTCGGCCTGCGGCTCAGTTACCGGGGTCACTTCGGCAGCGAGGGGCTGGGCGTCGGCGTCCGCGTCCGGCTTGGCCTCCGTCGCGACGGCGGTGGTGTCGGCCGGGGTGTGAGTGGCCTCGGGCTCGGTGTCGGCGGTGTCGGCGGTGTCGGCGGTGTCGGCGGTCGGCCGGGCCTCCGGCTCGTGCGTGGCCACGGGCTCGGGGTCGGCCGCGACCTTGGTCGTCGGCTCGGCCTCCGGCTCGGTGGCCGTCTCCGGTGCGGCCGCCGTGAGCTCGGGCTCGGCGGCAGGGACGGCCTCGGGCTCGGGGACCGGGGTCGGGTCCGACGCCGGCTTGGGCTGGGTAGCCGCCGGGGTGGCGGATTCCGCAGTGGACTGGGACGGGACCGGGACCGGAGCCGAGGGCTTCGGGGTGGCGGGGTTCGCCGGGGTGGACTGGGCCGGGACGTTCGGTCCGGGCGAGGGGGTCTTCGTACGGGACGAGGAAGCGGACGGGGACGAGGACGGCTTGTCGAAAGCCGCCGCCACCAGGTCCGATGCGATACCCGGCGTCGACTTCCTGGCCGGCTTCTCCGTCGCCGCCGTGTCGTCCTCGTTGGCCGGGGCCTGGGCCGGGGCCGGTACCGAGGCCACCGACTCCCTGGTCTCGGCGGACGCGGTCGCGGTCGCAGACGCGGACGAAGACGTGGATTCCGGTTCCGGCGCGGTGGCCGACTCCGGCTTACGTTCGGCCTGGGACGGAACAGAAGCTGCCGCCGAGGTCTCCCGTGCCGGCGGCTGCTCGTTGCTCTCCGCTCGATCGCGTCCGAACACCTTGCGCAGCAAGCTCCGAATGCCCATGGGCGAGGCCTTTCGCATGAGTTGGGTGCGATGCACGCCCGCACCCGGCGGATGATCCCTGGCCAGGGCGGACACGTAAGGTTAGCGGCCCTTCCCGCTGATCTTCGGGAGGGTCAGCCGTGCCGTTCCACTTCCAGGCGCGCGCGGCTCGCGTCGGCGAATACCGATGCCAAACGCGCCCCCTCCGGCTGCCCCGGCGCGAACAGGCCGGCCGCGTCGGCCCGTACCACCAAAGTCCCATGCGCGTCGATCACTTCCGAGATGCCACGCGCCTCGATGGCGTCCCACCACGCGTCCAGATTCCGGCCGAACCACTCCGGCAGCCCGCACGGCCCGGCCACCGCGTCCCAGAAGTCGTCGAGTGAGTCCAGCGGCATACCTCGCAGGTCCACGGTGAGGTCCGGCGGCAGGTCCAGCGGCAGGTCCAGCGGGAAACCCGGGGTCAGGTCCGGCCCCAGGCCGCCGGGCGTCAAGTCGTCGGTCGGGGCGTGCGGTTCTTCCGGGACTTCGTCGCGCATGAGGCTGGAGCCTAGCCGTCAAGTCAACTTCCGCACGGCCGTCGCGCATTCACCTCACGTTCACCCCATGGCCGCCGGAACGCGGGCGTACGCCCCTAACGTCACGGCCGGAGACATTCCGACACGTTGTCGGCGCAGGGCGCGCCGAACCACAGCCCGTACAGCCACAGCCCATATGGAGGGGTCCGTGCGCAATCTGCTGCCGCTGCTCAACTCGCCGCACTCGGGTGGGCGCTCCGCGCTGACCTGTCGCTACCGCTGCGGAGACGCCTGCTTCCAGGACGTCCCGAACACCAGCGACAACGAGTACGCCGGCGACGTCATAGCCGGCGCTCTGTCGAGACGATCGATGATGCGCGCCGCCGCCGTGGTGACCGTCGCCGCCGCCGCCGGAACCTCGGCCCTCGCCGGCCCCGGCACCCCGCAGGCCGTCGCCGCCGACAGCACCGGCACGCCCCAGGCAGGCAGGACGCCGTCCGGTGCCCGCGGACTGCGCTTCACGGCCGTCGCGCCCAACACCACCGACGCCGTCACCGTCCCCGACGGTTACGCCCAGAACGTCGTCATCCGCTGGGGTGAGCCCATCCTCCGCGGCGCGCCCGCGTTCGACGCGGACAAGCAGTCCGCCAAGGCGCAGGCCGGCCAGTTCGGCTACAACAACGACTTCCTCTCCCTGCTCCCGCTGCCCGGCGAGCACGGCCGCCAGGTACTCGTCGCCAACCACGAGTACACGGACGAAATCCTGATGTTCAAGGGGTACGACCCGGCCAAGCCCACCCGCGAGCAGGTCGAGACCGCCTGGGCCGCGCACGGCCTGTCCGTCGTCGTCGTCCAGGAGGAGCGCAAGTCCGGCAAGCTCACGCCGGTCACCCGCCACCACCTGAACCGCCGCCTCCACACGACCTCCGTCTTCAAGCTCACCGGCCCCGCCGCCGGCAGCGACCTCCTGAAGACGTCCGCCGACCCGACCGGCACGAAGGTCCTCGGTACGCTCAACAACTGCGCCGGCGGCACCACCCCCTGGGGCACGACCCTCCACGGCGAGGAGAACTTCAACCAGTACTTCGCCAACGGCTCCAGCGCCACCGACAAGCGCTACGGCATCACCACCGGCGCCACCGAGCGCAAGTGGGAGCTTTTCGACAAGCGCTTCGACGCGAAGCAGGAGCCGAACGAGTCCCACCGCCAGGGCTGGGTCGTCGAGCTCGACCCGTACGACCCCGACTCGACGCCCCGCAAGCACACCGCGCTCGGCCGCTTCAAGCACGAGGCCGCGCAGCCCCGCCTGACGGCCGACGGCCGGCCGGTCGTCTACATGGGCGACGACGAGCGTTTCGACTACTTCTACAAGTTCGTCTCGTCGAAGCGGATGAAGAAGGGCACCTCGCGGGCCGCCCGCGAGCACAACCTCACCCTCCTCGACGAGGGCACGCTGTACGTCGCCAAGCTCACCGGCGACAGCCCGGCCGCCGAGATCGACGGCACGGGCAAGCTCCCGAACGACGGCGAGTTCGACGGCAGCGGCGTCTGGATCCCGCTCGCCACCGGGACCACCTCGCACGTCCCCGGCATGACTGCCGAAGAGGTGTACGTCTTCACGCGCATCGCGGGCGACAAGGTGGGCGCCACGAAGATGGACCGCCCCGAGGACGTAGAGCCGAGCCCCCGCACGGGCCGCGTCTACGTCGCCCTCACGAACAACACCGACCGGGGCAAGACCGGCAAGGCGGGCCCGGACGAGGCGAACCCGCGCAACCTCAACAAGCACGGCCAGGTGCTGGAGCTCGCCGAGCACTGGGACGACCCGGCGTCGGACGGGTTCGCCTGGCGGCTCTTCCTGGTCGCGGGCGACCCGAACGACTCGGCGACGTACTTCGCGGGCTTTCCGAAGGACAAGGTCAGCCCCATCTCCTGCCCGGACAACATCGCCTTCGACCCGCACGGCAACCTGTGGCTCTCCACGGACGGCAACCAGCTCGGCTCCCACGACGGCCTGTTCGGTGTCGCTACGCGGGGGGAGCGGCGCGGGGAGCTGAAGCAGTTCCTGACGGTGCCGAAGGGGGCGGAGACGTGCGGGCCGATCATTCAGGACCGGCGCGTGCTTGTCGCGGTGCAGCACCCGGGTGAGATTGACGGCGCGAGCGTCGAGAAGCCGGCGTCGGTGTGGCCGGACGGCCCCGGCAAGCTTGTCCGCCCGTCGGTGGTTGCGGTCTACCGCCGGGACGGGGGCGCGATCGGCGTGTAGTCGGGAGGGTACGGGTGCGGGTCCGCTGCGCGGGGCCTGTTCCCCACCCCGCCCCTTCCCGCTGTGACATTTTGCGGCTCCGCCGCGTGAGGGGCTCCGCCCCAGACCCCGGTCCTCAAGCGCCGGACGGGCTGAAGTGGCCGGGGGTAGCTGGGGCTCCGCCCCAGGCCCCGCTCCTCAAGCGCTGGACGGGCTGGAGGCAAACGCCGGAAGGGCTGGAGTGGCCCGGGGGTGGGCTTCTGGGGCTTGGCCCGGTTCGGGAAGGGGCGGGTAGGGGAACGAGCCCCGCGCAGCGAGCGGCCCGCACGCCCGCACGCCCACACGCCCGCCCGCGCCCTACCTCACCCCTGCCCTCGCCGCCACCTCACGTACTGCTCGCGCGCATCCCCCGTGTACGACCACGGCACCCGCGCCGCCCGCCCGCCCAGCAGGGCGAACACCTCGCGGGCAACCTCCGGCAGGCCCGCGTAACACGCCGCGTGCGCCAGATAGTTCAGCTCGCCCACCTCCTCCGGGAGCACCGGCCCCGCCGCCCGCCCGCCCAGCCACCGCTCCCTCGTCCGGCGTACCTCCGTCACCGCCAGCTCGTGGTGCCAGTGCTGGTCGAAGCCGCGCACCGGCCGGCCCTTCGCCGCAGCCGCCACGTACCGGTACTCCTCCACCCGCGCGATCTGCACCAGCACCGGCAACGGCGACCCCTCGGGCGCCGCGCCCGCCGCGTCGCGGGCGAAGTCGTACATGCGGCCGTGCGTGCCGTGCCAGCGTGCCGAGTGGTAGCGCAGCAGTTGCACGTGCCCCTCGATGTTGTACGGGTCGCGCCGCCGCAGCTCCTCCCACCATTCGCGCAGCTCCGCCCGGCCGACCCCGTCGCCGTACAGCCGCGCCACGGTCAGCAGTGACACCCACGGCATCGGGTCGGCGGGCCGTGCGTCGGCCGCGCTCAGGCAGGTCATGACGGCGACGTCGATGCGCGTACGGTCGACCTCGGTGCCGCGTCCCGCCTCGATGGCCTGGTTGAAGACCCGTACGACCTCGGTCGCGGCCCGCAGCACCGCCGCGTCCGGGCTGCCCGGTTCGGCCGCCCGCCACGCCTCGACGACCGAGCTGCTCGCGGCCGCGTGCGAGAGCAGGCGCAGCCGGTGCGTGCGCAGGGGCCAGTTGTCGCCGGTCGCGCGCAGCAGATCGCGTACGCCCTGCCAGCGGCCGATCACGATGTCCTGGCGAGCCGCGGTCAGCGGCCGGTCCCCGAAGTCCGGGTCGAAGTCGGGGGCGGCGGGACCGGAGCGGGAACCAGAACCGGAACCGGAACCGGAGCCGGAACCAGAACCGGAGCCGGAAGAGAAGCGGCGGCGAATTGCGGCCATGGGGGCACGCACCTCCTGCTCAGAAGTCGGTGGGGAATCCGGCGTCGGCGTGCTCCCTGCGCTCCGAGCCGGAGTTGACGTGCGCCGCCTCGATCTCGATGGCCTGGGTGGCGTCGAGCCGCGCGGGGCTGTAGTACGCGCTGCCCTGCCGCCAGTACCAGAGCATCGGGACCACGCCGACGGCCAGGCCGCCGAGGCCGATCGCGATCGCCGCCGCGCTGAGCTCGGTGAGCGAGGCCGCGAAGACGCAGAACATGAACAGCGCGCCGAGCAGCGGCCAGGCCCCGCCGAGGATGAAGTCCTTCGGGGAGGCCAGCAGCGTCTTGCGGTAGGCGACGACGGCGGCGAGCCCCGCCAGCCCGTAGTACAGCGTCGTCTGGAGACCGATCGCGGCGAGCGCGTCCGACATGATCTCCTCGGTCGAGCCGAGCGCGTTCGAGGCGACGAAGAGGACGAGCGCGACCGTACCGACGACGGCGACCGCGACCCACGGGGTGTTCCAGCGGCGGTGTACGACGCCGAGTGCGGCCGGCAACGTACGGTCGCGCCCCATCGCGAAGAGCGAGCGCGTGACCTGGATCAACGTCGTTTCGAGGGTGGCGATGGTGGAGAGCACCACGGCCAGAACCATCAGCTTGCCGCCGACGCCCGGCCAGATCACGTTGCCGAGGACCGCGAGGACGTTGGTGTCGTGGGCGGAGATCTGCTCAGTCGTAAGGATGATGTTGACGGCGATCGTGAACACGACGAAGAGCAGGAAGACGACGCCGATGCCCACGAGCGAGGCGAAGCCGGCCGTGCGGCGGCTGTTGCGGGTCTCTTCGCTGAGGTTGCTGGTGACGTCCCAGCCCCAGTAGTAGAACGCGGCGATCAGCGTGCCGGCGGCGAAGCCGGTGAAGCCGTCGAAGTGGCCGAAGCCGAGCCACGACCAGTCGAAGGCGGCCGCCGAACCCCGGTGGAAGAGGGCCGCGACCGCGAAGAAGACGAGGATCGCGAGCTCGACGCCGGAGACGAGGAGCTGGGCGCGGGCGGAGAGACGGGCGCCGCCGAGTACGACGGCGAGCATCAGCAGGAACCAGCCGGCGCCGGCGGTGGTGGCGAGCGCGGTGTTGGACGCGAGGTCCGGGTCGAAGAGGGAAAGGGTCATCTGACCTGCGGGAAGCGACCCGGCGACCATGAAGATCGTGGCGGCGACGACGAGCGCCCAGCCGCTGATGAAGCCGAGGAACGGGTGCAGCGTGCGGCCTACCCAGGAGTAGGTGGCGCCCGCGTTCACGTCGATGCGGCCGAGGCGGCCGAAGGCCAGAACGATGCCGAGCATGGGTATCGCGCAGTAGAGCAGCGCGGCGGGGGCGGCGAGGCCGACGGCTCCGACGAGGACGGCGGTGGTGGCGGCGAGGGAGTAGGCGGGGGCGCTGCCCGCGATGGCCATCACGATCGTTTCGAAGGTGCCGAGGACGTTGGGCTGGAGCCCTCTGCCGGGGTTGCGGTTCATGCGGTTCTCAACTGTTCTCAACTGCTTCCGGAGGTGTGCCGGACACAATTGGAATCCTCTATTCCTCTTGTGTGGCACGACATGTGGCGACAAGTCAGAGATGTGGTCCCGGTGCGGAGGTGTCCCCTCCGGACGGGAGATCGTGCGCATAGTAGTGCGGTCGGCGGGGTACGGGGCACGGAGCTGTGGGCGGCCGTACCCTCGGAGGCATGGCTTCGGACGAGGTGACCAGCGGGGCGGGCGGGACGGTACGGATCGACGTCTGGATCTGGTCCGTACGGCTCACCAAGACCCGCGCCCAGGCTGCGGCGGCCTGCAAGGCGGGCCATGTCCGCGTCGGCGGCGAGCGGGTCAAGCCGGCGCACGCGCTGAAGGCGGGCGACGAGGTGCGGCTGTTCCATGCGGGGCGGGAGCGGATCGTGGTCGTTTCGCGGATCATCCGCAAGCGGGTGGGTCCTCCGGTGGCGGCCGAGTGCTACGTCGACAACAGCCCGCCGCCGCCTCCTCGGGAGTTCGTCGCTCCGGTCGCGGTGCGGGAGCGGGGGGCGGGGCGTCCGACGAAGCGGGACCGGCGTGAGATGGAGCGGCTTCAGGGGCCGAAGCCGTCGTGAGGGCGGGGTCGGGGTTGGGGGCAGGGTCGTCGGCTTCGCCGCGGCGTCCGTGCCCGGTCTGTGGGCGTGAGGTCGCCGTTGTCGCGGGCAGGTTCGTACGCCACGACCCCCGCACGCGGGTTGCTTCCGCCGAACTGACGCTGTGCGCCGGCTCGAAGCGCGGGGCGCCGGCTGCTGCGGCGGGGCAGCGGACGCTGGACGGGTACGAGGTGCCGGCGTTTCCGGGGCAGCTGCCGCTGTTCTGAGGCGGGGGTTGCTGGGGCGCTGCCCCGGGTCCCGGTCCTCAAGCGCCGGACGGGCTGGGGTGGCGGGGGTTGCTGGGGCGCTGCCCCAGGCCACGGTCCTCAAGCGCCGGACGGGCTGGGGTGGCGGGGGTTGCTGGGGCTCCGCCCCAGGCCACGGTCCTCAAGCGCCGGACGGGCTGGGGTGGCGGGGGTTGCTGGGGCTCCGCCCCAGACCCCGCTCCTCAAACGCCGGAGGGGCTGGAGATCCCGGAGGGGCTGGAGATCCCGGAGGGGTTGGAGATCCCGGAGGGGTTGGATTTGCCGGGCCAGGCCGGGCCCCGTGTCGCATGGCACCGTGCCAGGAGGGGACGTGTCGGGGCGCTCCCCGCAGGGCGTTGAACGCAACCACCGCTTACGAAGCAACGCGGTACCCGAACGTTCGACGCCCGAGGAGACGCCCCGGCACGGCACCGACCCCGAAGCCCTCGCAGCCCCGCGCCCCGGCACCGCACCGCACCGCACGGCACCGACCCCGAAGCCCCCGCAGCCCCGCGCCCCGTCACCCCCGCGGCCGCGTCGGTGAAGCCACCGACCTGGCCGCCGCCACCTCCTGGCGCAGCGGTGCCAGGACCGTCTCGTCGTCGCGCGGGAGGTCCGTCCGTACCTCCACCAGCGTGTCGCTCGCCCGCAGCCCCTCCGCCAGCTCGCGCAGCTCCCGCGCCACCTCCGCCACTTCCGCCTCGGCCGGCGGCTCCGCCCCGTGGTTGATCCGGACCCGGGCCGCCGTCGTCGCGTCCACGATCCGCTCGGTCGCGACGACCAGCGGCCACCACGCCGCCGCCCGCCTCCCGGTCGGCGGCGGCTCGGTCAGCGCGCGCTGGAATTCGGAGCGTACGACCGACAGGTCCCGGTAGAGACGGCGGCGAAGCCGCTGCCGCTGCCGTTCACCCTGTTGGTCCGGCGGACCGAACGCGCACTCCACGTAGCCCGCCGTGTCCGCCACCGTGTCCGCGAGCCGCGCCCCCACCCGGGTGCTCCAGCTCTCCGGCCACAGCAGATACCCGGCCAGCAGCGCGATCCCGCAGCCGATGAGGCTGTCGTACAGGCGCGGCAGGACCAGGCCGAAACCCTCCCGGTTGAGCAAGTCGGACAGCACCAGGATGACCGGGGTGATGGCCGCCGTCTGGAACGCGTACCCCTTCGCCGTGAACGCCGGAATGAGCGCGGCGAGCACCAGCACCACCGGTACGTCCCACCAACCCCGCTCCAGCTCCGCCAGCACCGCCGCGGCGACCACCAGCCCCAGCGCCGTGCCGAACGCCCGCTGCACGGCCCGCGAGAACACCGACCCGAAATCCGGTTTCAGTACGAACACCACGGTCAGCGCCACCCAGTACGAGCGCGGCACCGCGATCAGCGAAACGAGCGCCTGCGCCAGCCCGATGCACAACGCGAGCCGCAGGCCGTAGCGCCAGGAAGCCTGGGAGAGCAGGACGTTGCGGGCGGCGCGCCGGGCCCGTACGCCGAGGGCGGCGGGGCGCCCGAGCCGGTCGTCCAGCATCGCGCCGTCGGGGTCCGCGCTGAGGGCGACGGCCGCCGCGTGCCGCAGGGCGTGGTCGACGGCGCGCCCGGACTGCGACGTCGGCTCGGGGAGCCGGAGCAGGAGACGGCGAAGGTGCAGTCCGAACTCGGACGCGTCGCCGCCCGTGCGGCTCTGCTCGACCGCGTCGGCCAACTCCCGTACAGCAGCGGCAATTTCCGGCGGCAGCGCCCGCCGCCGCAGATGCGCCGCGGGCGCCGATTCGACGAGCGGGACGACGACGTTGAGCTGCGCGAGCAGCCGTACGAGCGGACTCCTGCGGCCGTGGTCGCGGGCCCGCCGGGCCAGGACGAGGTCGTACGCCGTGTTCAGGGAGTGAGTGACGGCCTGGCGCCGCGCGTCGTACGTCTCCGGGTCCCGGCCCGCCGCCTCCAGCAGGTCGGCCGCCGCCCGGTACGTCTGCGCGACCGCGTCCCGCTCCGGCACCCCGCCGCGCAGCGGCCAGGCGATCAGCGTCAGTACGAGGACGAACAGCCCGCCCAGGGTGAGCAGCACAGGAGCCGTCCACCAGGGGTCCGGCATCGGCAGCCCGGCTCCGACGACGGCCTGGAGCAGGAGCAGCAGCCCGGACACGGAGGCGACCGCGCCGATCGTCGAGATCATCCCGGACACGAGTGCGACGCAGGTCAGGACCCCCACTGCGAGCCAGCCATGCCCGTACGCGAGCGTGCCGAGGGTGACGCCGACGGCGCCGAAGAACTGCGGCACGGCGATGTTGAGCAGGCGCATCCGGTAAGCGTCGGCGGTGTCGCCGATGACGCCGGACAGCGCGCCCATCGAAACGAGCGCCCCGTACGTCGGCTCGTCGACGGCGAATCCGACGGCGAGCGGAGCGGCCATCGCGATCCCGGCCCGGACGACGGCGGCCCACGGCACGGGCGCGGACTGCGGCCGCAGCCCCTGCGTCAGCCACTCGGGCGGCGCCAGCCGGCCCCCTGCTCTCTGCTCAGCCATGCACCAAACAGACCGAAACCGAACTCCTTATGCAAGTCGCCTGCCCGTGGCGAACTGTCCACAGGCTGTGGATAAGTTTTTCAGCTCTTGTAGTTCTCGACCTCGGAGGCCGGCCGCACCCGCGCCTCGCCCGGGTCCTCCCCGAACTCCGACTTCGCACGGCGCTGACGGAGGAGGTCCCAGCACTGGTCCAGCTGAACCTCCACGGCCTTCAGCCGGGCGCGCTCGGCGTCGTCGAGGCCCAGTTGGCGGGTGGAGCGTTCGCGCAGCTCGCGCTCCTCGGCGACCAGGCTGTTGATGTTGTCGAGAATCTTCTGGTTGGCGTCTTCCCTGTCTTCGCTGGGTTCCATGAATCCCACCCCAGCACACCTCTAGCCGCTGTGCAGCTTCAGCTCGACGAGCAGCGCCCTGTGATCGGTGTGCCTGAGCGTGAGGAAGCGGGCCGACCGTACGGAGAAGTCGTCGCTCACCAGCACATGGTCGATCTGCGTGCCGACCCGCGCCCAGCCCGCCGGCCAGGACGGTGTGCGGAGCGCCCCGCCCAGCGCCGCACTGTCCCGCAGCCCGCCCGCGTCGAGGATCCGCCGGAAGGCGGCGTGGTCCCGGGAGGCGTTGAAGTCGCCCGCGATCAGCGTCGGCCGGTCCTTACCCCCAGCGGCGTAGTCGCGGACCGCGCCCAGCTCGGCACGCCACCGGGGAACGCTGCCGGGGATGGGCGGCAGCGGATGGACGAGCTGGATGCGTACGGGACGGCCGTGCACCAGCGCCACCGCGCCCGGCATGGCCAGAACGCCGTCGATCCCGGGCGCGGGCCGCAGCGGGTACGTGCTGAGGATGGCCGAACCGTCCGGGCCGCCGGCCGCGTCGACTTCGCGGTACGGGTACGCCGCGTCCGGGACCTCGGCGTCGAGGGCGCGCGCGCAGTCGTCGTCGCACTCCTGGATGAAGACGAGGCCGGGCTTCTCGCGTCCGATGGTGGCGATCAAGTCCGCTGTCGCGTCGCCGAATTCGATGTTCGAGGTCAGGACGCGGACGGAGGCGACGACGCGGCCCGCGGGTTCGGCGTCGCCACCGGGCCCGGGCCCGGGTCCGTACGGCCGGGCGTACCACCCGATCAAGGCGAGCACGACCGCCGCCCACACCATGCCGCCGCGCCAGCGGGCGAGGAGCGCGGCGAGGAGACCCAGGGCGGCCGGTACGAGCAGCCAGGGGAGGAAGGCGAGGAGTTGGGGGACGGGCGTAAGGCCGTCGGTGTCGAGGGCACGGCAGGCGACGACCATGCTGAGCAGGGCGAGGCCGAGGCCGTCCGCCCACGCGAGGAGCCGTCTCCACTCCCGGGCACTCCCCAAGGAACCAACCGGCCTCTCTCGCGCGGCGTTCGGCTTTCGACGTACCGCATCCTCCCCCAGAGACGGACCTGTGTCCTCCAGGCCTAGCGGGCGAGGTGGGCGCGCAGCGCGGCGTTGAAGACGTCGGGGCGTTCCAGGTTGGGGAGATGGGCCGACGACTCGATGACCGCGAGAGTCGAGCCGGGGATCGCGGCGTGCATCGCCTCGGCGTCCGCGACGGGCGTGTACGTGTCGTCGCGGCCCACCACGACCAGGGTGGGGACGCTCACGCGGGTCAGCAGGTCGCGGTAGTCGGGCCGCTGCGCCCGCCCGCGCAGCGCGGCTGCCGCGCCCTCGGGGGAGGCGGCGGTCATCATGCGGTGGACATGGGCCGATGCGTCGGTGTTGTACGGGGCGACCATCTTGTCCCGCACCTCGTCGGCGTACCCCTTCATGCCCTCACTGAGGAGGCGGTCCGCGAGCGCGTTGCGCCCCCGCTTTCCCTCCTCTGTCTCGGCGGCGGGGAAGGTGTCGGCGAGGACGAGGCCGGTGATGCGCTCGGGGAAGAGGCGGTAGCACTCCATCACGATCTGGCCGCCCATCGAGAGCCCGCCGAGTACGGCGCGCTCGACGCCGAGGTGGTCGAGGAGCGCCGCGATGTCCGCGGCGAAGTCGGAGAGCGGGGTGATGCCCGGGACGACCTCGCTCTCGCCGTAACCGCGCAGGTCGGGGGCGATCACGCGATGAGTGGGGGCGAAGGCCTCGATCTGCGGGGCCCACATCGTGCGGTCGAAGGGGTGGCCGTGGACGAGGACGAGAGGGGGACCGCTGCCTTCGTCGGTGTAGCCGATGCGGATTCCGTTGACGTCTGCTGCGAGCTGTGACGTTGCCATGCTGAGGAGGCTAGGCGCGGCCAACTGCTCGGTGCAATAGGATCTTTGCTATCGGTGCAATGTTCGCAATGTTCTGTGAAGCAGTGGAAGAGGGAGCGGCATGGCGGAGGACTTCCGGCGGGTGGCCGATCAAGTGGCCGCCGAGATCGCCGCCGGCCGGCTGCGGCCCGGCGACCGTCTGCCCACCCAGCGCGCCTTCGCCCGCAGCCGCCGGATCGCGAACTCCACCGCGATCCGGGTGTACGGCGAACTGGTGCGCCGGGGCCTCGCGGTGGGCGAGGTCGGGCGCGGGACGTTCGTACGGGCCGCGCCGCCCTCGCCCGGACACGCGCTCACGGAGGAGGGGACTGCGGCGGAGGGCGGCCCCACCGTCAACCTGGAGCTCAACTACCCGGTATCAGAAGGCCAGTCGGAGCTCATGGCGCAGTCACTCGCCGGCCTCCTGCGCCCCGACGTACTCGAAGCGGCCACCCGCCCGGCAGCGGCCGACGGCACCCCGGCGGCGCGGGAGGCGGCGGCGTCGCTGCTGGCCAGGGGCGGTTGGCGGCCGGACCCCGGGCAGTTGCTCTTCGCGGGCAACGGCCGCCAGGCCATCGCCGCGGCCATCGCCTCGTTCGTACGCCCAGGGGGCCGGCTCGGCGTCGAGCCGCTGACGTATCCGCTGGTCAAGGCGGTCGCGGAACGGCTCGGGGTGAGTCTCGTCCCGATCGCGGGGCACGCCGACGGCGCGGCCGGCCTGGTCGACGCGTCCGGCCTGTGCCCGGAGGCGTTGTACGCCGCTCACCGGCGCGCGCCGCTCGGCGCGGTGTACGTACAGCCGACCCTGCACAACCCGACATCGGTGACGATGAGCGAGGAGCGCAGGTCGCAACTGGCGGCAGCCTGCGCGGAGCTGAACATCGGCGTGGTCGAGGACACCACCTGGGCCTTCCTCGCCCCCGAAGCCCCCGCTCCCCTGGCCGCCCACGCGCCCGCCCGAACGGTCCTCGTCGACAGCCTCTCCAAACGCCTGGCCCCCGGCCTCACCACCGGCTTCCTGGCCGCGCCCGCCACCCACACCGCCGTGCTGGCCGACGCCCTGCGCTCCGGCGCCTGGACCGCCGCCCGCTTCAACCTGGAGGCCGCCACCCGCTGGATCTCCGACGGCACGGTGGCCACCGTCACCGCCGCCAAGCGCGCGGACACCGCCGCCCGCCACCGCCTCGTGCAGCGCCGGCTCGGCGGCTTCCGTATCCGCACGGACCCGCGCGCGTACTACTGCTGGTGGGAGCTGCCCGCACCCTGGCGTACGGACACCTTCGTGGCGGCGGCAGCCGCCCGGGGCATCGCGATCACCCCGGGCTCGGCCTTCGCCGTACCGCCGCACACTGCCCCGGACGCGGTGCGGATCGGCCTGGCGTCGCCGACGCGGGAGGTTCTTGCGTACGCCCTGGAAACGCTGGCGGAGCTGGCGCGGCGGCCGGCCGGAGGCTAGATCCACTTGCCGACCGACGCGCACGGGTGTGACCTGATGGGGGAAGGGCGGGGGTGTGCGCTGCGGAAGGAGTTCTGCGATGGCTGCACATTCGGCGATCCCCGGCCGCTCACACGGGCCGACGGGGCCGACCGGTCCAACGGGTCCGACGATGCCAGCGGGTCCAACGCTGCCAACCAGATCAACCAGGTCGACACGTCCCAGCGGATCGGCAGAACGACGCCAACGGGGAATCGTGCCGGCCGTACTCGGTGTGGCCTACGGAATCTACGCATCCTTCATCGCCCGCGACGCCGGTCCCGTGACCGGCTGGAACGTGGGTTTCGGCGTGCTCTGCGCCGTCATCGTGGCAGGCCTGTGCTTCCTCCTCGGACGCACCCAGCGCGCGATGATCCCCCTGGTCCGCGCCGCCGCGTACGGCACGCTCTTCGGCGTCGCGCTCGGCTTCCTCCACAGCCTGTCCGAAAACAGCATCCTCAGCTCCGTGGTCGTCGGAGGGGCGCTCGGCGCCGGGATGACGCTCGCCGCGTTCTACGTCTTCTACACGCGTGAGAAGTGAGCCGTAGACGCTGTAGGTGAGCCATGGGCGAGTTGTAGGACCAAAGGACGATTACTTCCGGGCGCGGGGCCAGTCAACACTGGGTAGAGATGATCCAGACCACCCGACGACCGCTCGGAGGGGCAGAGACATGAGTGGAAATCCCGGCCCGGAACTCGCCATTGAGACGGCCGGCCTGGTCAAGGTCTTCGGCGAGAACCGGGCTGTCGACGGCATCGACCTGGCCGTGCCCGCCGGCACCGTGTACGGCGTACTGGGGCCCAACGGCGCGGGCAAGACCACGGCTGTGAAGATGCTCGCGACGCTCCTGCGCCCCGACGGCGGCGAGGCGCACGTCTTCGGCAAGGACGTGGTGCGGGAGGCCGACGCGGTACGGGGAAGGGTCAGCCTCACCGGCCAGTACGCGTCGGTCGACGAGGACCTGACCGGTACGGAGAACCTCGTGCTCCTCGGCCGCCTCCTCGGCCACTCCAAGCCCGCCGCGCGCACCAGATCGGCCCAGCTCCTGGAGGCCTTCGGCCTCGCGGAGGCGGCCGACCGCCAGGTCAAGAACTACTCCGGCGGCATGCGGCGCCGTATCGACATCGCCGCGAGCATCCTCAACACGCCCGACCTGCTCTTCCTCGACGAGCCGACGACCGGCCTCGATCCGCGCAGCCGCAACCAGGTGTGGGACATCGTGCGGGCGGTCGTCGCCCAGGGGACGACGGTGCTGCTGACCACGCAGTACCTGGACGAGGCCGACCACCTGGCCTCCCGTATCGCCGTGATCGACCACGGCAGGGTCATCGCCGAGGGCACGAAGGGCGAGCTCAAGGCGTCGGTCGGCTCCGGCTCCGTACATCTGCGGCTGCGGGATCCCGCACAGCGCCCCGAGGCCGAGCGGGTCCTGCGCCGGGCGCTGAACGTCGCCGTACAGCTGGACGCGGATCCCGTCGCCCTGACGGCGACGGTCAACGGGCACGCGAGTGACCTGGGCGCGGCGGAGCAGGCGGCGCGGGCGCTGTCGGAGCTCGCTTCGTCGGGGATCACGGTCGACAACTTCGCGCTGGGCCAGCCGAGCCTGGACGAGGTCTTCCTGGCGCTGACGGACAGGAACAAGAAGAGCGAGACGATGAACGACTCGACGACAGGAGTGTCGGCATGAGCACCGTCGCGACCAAGGACAAAGGCCAGGGCCCCGACGAACTCGCCTTCGAAGCGCCGAAGGCCGAGGAGCTTGCCGCACTGCTCGTGAGCAAGGACCGACCGCCGCGCCCCAGCGCGCTCTCCGCGTCTTTGACCTTCGGCTGGCGCGCGATGCTCAAGATCAAGCATGTGCCGGAGCAGCTCTTCGACGTGACGGCTTTCCCGATCATGATGGTGCTGATGTACGCGTACCTCTTCGGCGGGGCGCTGGCCGGATCGGTCGCGGAGTACATCCAGTTCCTGCTGCCCGGCATCCTCACCATGAGCATCGTGATGATCACCATGTACACGGGCGTCGCCGTCAACACTGACATCACCAAAGGCGTCTTCGACCGCTTCCGTACGCTGCCGATCTGGCGCCCGGCGCCGATGGTCGGCTACCTGCTGGGCGACGTGATCCGCTATCTGATCGCGTCCGCCGTGATGCTGGCGGTCGGCATGCTCATCGGCTACCGCCCGCACGGCGGCGTGCTCGGCGTGCTGGCGGGTGTGGCGCTGCTGATGGTCTTCTCGTTCGCGTTCTCGTGGATCTGGACGATGTTCGGCCTGCTCCTGCGCACCGAGAAGTCGGTGATGGGCGTCAGCATGATGGTGATCTTCCCGCTGACGTTCCTGAGCAATGTCTTCGTCGACCCGAAGACGATGCCGGGCTGGTTGCAGGCGTTCGTGAACAACAGCCCGGTCACCCACGTGGCGACGGCGGTGAGGGAACTGATGGCGGGCAACTGGCCGGCCGCCGACATCGGCTGGACGCTGGGCTGGTCTGCGGTGCTGCTGGTGGTGTTCGGCACGGTGACGATGCGCCTCTACAACCGCAAGTGACGGCCCTTCTTTACTCCACTCTTTACTCCACCTTTGCCATGCGGGAACCCGGTCACTCCCCGGGACGTTCACCTGACAGATCGTGAAGGCAATCGACAGCCGTACGAGCCGAGGTGGCACCAGTGGTGAAGTGGGACCGGATCAAGGACCAGGCCAAGAGCTTCCAGCAGTCCCAGAGCGCTCGGGGCACGGGCGGGGGGCACGCGCAGAGCGGCGTCCACGGGCAGAGCGGGGCCCACGGATCGGGCTCGGGCTCGGGCTCGGGCTCGGGCGGGTCCAAGGCCCAGCTGATCGGGCTGTTCAAGACGCAGCTCGCGTCGGTAAAGACCGAACTCAAGAGCGGCGCCTACCGGGACGCCAGCATGGCGATGTGCGCACTGGTGGCGGCGGCCGACGGGCAGGTGGAGCCGGCGGAGCGACAGCGCGTGGAGGAGCTGATTGTCTCCAACGAGGTCCTGCAGAACTTCCCGCCGGACCAGCTCCGCCAGCGCTTCAACCAGCATGTGGACCGGCTGCTGGCCAACTTCGAACTGGGCAAGGCCGACGCGCTGCAGGTGATCGCCAAGGCGGCCAAGAAGCCCGCGGAGGCCCGCGCGGTCATCCAGACCGGCATGGTCGTCGCCGGCGCGGACGGGCACTTCGAGCCGTCCGAGCAGTACGCCATTCGGGAAGCCTGCGCCGCTCTTGGTGTGCCGCCCACGGAGTTCGGCATCTGAGCGGCGCGCCCGCCCCCACCGCGCCGTGGCCGGCGGCCAGGCTGCCGCTTCGCTCCCCTCACTCGTAGGGGACGACGACGATCTGGTGCGCGTCCTCGTAGACGACGCGCCCCGGATCGGCGGACCGCACAAGCTGCCACGCGACGCCGTGGGCGGCCAGGATCTCCAGATAGCCGCCCACGCGCGCGATCAGCTCCACGGCGGTGGGCTTGAACCAGGCCGCGGCACCCGGGTTCACCCGCTCGTCGTAGACGGCCGGATCGACGGTGCTCGGATCGGTGTACGCGGCGTCGTACCAGTCGTTGTTCGTACGCCGAAACCGTTCCTGCTCGGCGGTCAGCCTCCCGTCCCGGGCGAGGCTGTTGACGAGCCCGAAGACACCGGGAAAATTACCGCGCGCCCGGGGAACCGTGCCCTGGAACCGTACGTACGCGATCGGATCGTGAGCCATCACGGCATCGTAGGCAGGCGGGCCGCCTCGGGTAACCGCCAAAGCCGCCAGTTGTTGATCTTGAAGCCCTGAAAGGTGAGGGAGTTGGCTGTCCGGCGGAGCAGCGGATAAGTTCCGCGGCACGAACAGATGCCGGGGAACCGTGCCCACAGGAGCCGGACGACGGCACATGGCATTAGGGGGAGGCGCCCGCCTGATGAGCACCTCGCCAACGCCTGCGCCCGAGCCGGGCGGTGACGACCGCGCACCGCTGCCCCGCTCCAGAACAGAGCCCCCTGCACACCACGTGCAGACACGCCAGGCAACCACACCGCCCTTGCCGCCCCCGACGTACGCGCGCGACCTGCCGGGCTGGCAGCACATCGGTACCGCGCTCCGCCGGACCCCCGCCTCGGTGTGGAACGACAACGTGACCGACTTCGCTGCCGCCCTCACCTATTACGCGGTGCTCGCGCTCTTCCCGACGTTCCTCGTCACGGTCTCACTGTTGGGAATCGTCGGCGCCTCGACCACCGACAACCTGATCAGTAACATGATCGCTCTCGTGCCGACCGAGTCCCGCCCCGCCATGCAGAGCACGTTGCGGGGCATGGCGGAGCAGCACACAGCCGCTTGGACGCTGGCCGTCTTCGGCACGATCGGCGCGCTGTGGTCCGCCTCCAGCTATCTGGGGGTCTTCCGCCGAGCCCTGCACGTCATGCACGGCGTTGAGGACCTGCGCCCGGCGTGGAGGACGGGACCACGGCTGGTGATGACCGCCGTGGTGCTGCTGATGCTTCTGGTTTCCAGTGCCCTGGTGCTCATCCTGACCGGCGAAGCGGCCCACACCGTCGGCCGGCTTGTAGGCATGCGCAGCATGGCCGGCACCGCATGGAACGCGCTGAAATGGCCGCTCCTGCTGTGCCTGGTCGCCATCTTGGTGCTGGTGCTGTTCCGCTCGGGCCCGGCCGGGACACGTGGGGTGCGGCAGAGGCTTGTGGGAGACGCTCTGGCCGTGGCCCTGTGGCTCGCCGCCTCCGCCAGCTTCGCCCTCTACGTCTCGCACGTCGGCACTTACAACCGGCTGTACGGGTCGCTCGCCGGGATCATCGTCTTCCTGGTGTGGCTGTGGCTGTCCAACCTGGCCCTCCTCACCGGCGCCCAGTTCAACGCCGAACTGGCCAAACTCCGCCGTCAGTGACCAGCAGGGCACAGGCTGCCCAGCCTTCCTCCCGGTCGGCCGGCCACTCCATCTCGTGAGGTTGGAAAAGGCTCGGAGCATGACACACTCAACCGGTCCGTCGGCGACCAGTGCCCGCCCCGGCCGCTGAGGAGCCTGACGACGCGCTGCTGCGCCGCATGCTCATCCAATTGCCTCTGGGCACGCCGACATCTTCGGACCGGACAGGACCCCGCGTAGCGCCTGCCGCTTCACGACGCGGGTATCGGAAGTCCAAGCAAACCAATGTGGCTAGGAGCCTGTAATGGCGCGGACAGTCCTGCGTGACAAGACCGCGACGAAACCCGGGGACCGGGTTTTCGGAAAACCTCCCCTGTCTGTGCTCGGCCGGGTACTGGCCATGCTGCTGGCCTTCGCGGCGATGGTGGGATTCGCGGTGGTGCTGGCCCGGCTGACGCTGGAACCATCGGCGGCATCCGTACCGTTGACGCACAGTAATCTGCGCCCTGGTGACTCCATCCGTGCCTATCTCGCCCAGCCCGCGTCCCTTGACACGGTCAAGCAGCTCGGCGGCAATATCGTGATGGGTGTGCCGTTCGGTGTGCTGCTGCCGGTGCTGGTGCCCCGAACGCGAGGGCTGGTCCGGGTAGCGGTGGTCACTGCTCTCGTGATGCTCCTCGTGGAACTCGTCCAAGGCGCCCTTATCATCGGGCGTACCTTCGACATCGATGACGTTCTGCTCAACACCACAGGTGCTCTTCTGGGTTACCTGCTGATCGGCCTCCGGTTGGGCCGTGCAGTGCATCCCCGGCGCCGCCACTGGTGGCACCGATTCACCAAACGCCCGGTGACTGCTAAGGATCCGGCATAACCGAGCCGTTTCAGCTACGTGGACACCACCACCGACGAACCGGCCATGGCCACGGTCCGTATCGGACTTCTCACCCGTCACCAGCTGGCTTTCGTGCCCCTCGACGAGGCGATCCTGGGACCGGACTACGTCAAGGTCTCCTACGACAAGGCACTGGTGAAGAAGGCGCCCACGGTCGGCATGGACGACATCCTGCCCGCCGAGGCCGAGGAAGCGATCTTCCAGCACTACGACCTGACCTACCAGCCGGGCGCGGGCGGCGAGAGGCAACTCTCGCGCCGCTGATCGCCCGCGCTCATCCCGAAGGAAGGGTTCGTGTCATGGCTCTGTTCCTGTTTCTCGTTCTGGTCGCCGTCGTGCTGGGAATCGTCGGCGTGGTGGTGGAGGGGCTGTTCTACCTGCTGATCATCGGCATCGTGGTCCTCGTGGCCGCTGTGGCATTCATCGCGGTGCGCTGGTCCCGGCGCTCCGGCCGCCGCCCCATCCGGTAACGCCGGATAGCCCAGGATCCCAACTGCCACGGCCCTTGATTCCCGCCCGACGTCAGGGGTCGTCGGCGTGTGCCTGGGCGACAGCCTCCGGTCGATCACGTCCACAGTGGACATCAGCTTGTGGCCGGGGCCGGGGCGAGGGGCGGGTACTTCGCGAGGTGGGTCTGCCAGGCCGTTTCCTGGCGGCAGGGGCCGCACTGCGTCTCGTCGGCCAGGGGGCGGAAGACGTGTTCGGGGCCGGGCCCGTCACAGGTGATGAGCGGCTTTGGCAGGCGGTCCGTCTGCGGGGGTCCGTCGGGCGTCGTCCGGCGTGCGAGGGCCCGCTGCTGCGGCATCTTCACCGTCAGGCGGTGCCGCAGGAACCCGACGGCGGAACGGACACCGTTCGGCGGCAGTGCGCTGGTCAGCGCGTAACGCAGGTCCGCCGGGCTGATGCCTCTGCGCAGCCAGTCGGCCGCGATGGCGGAGAGCGTACGGGCCTCGCTCTCCCCCAGGTGCAGTTCGCGGCGCGACTGCCGCAGGGACAGCAACACGTCCTCGGCCACGGCACGTTCCGGATCGTCCTGCGGCGGCTCGGGAGGTGGGTTGGGAGTGTTCTTCTCCCCGTTGTTATCCCCCGAAGGGGAATCACCGACCACCCGAGGCGCTGGTTCACCGACCGTCCGCATGTGCGTACTCGGTACGCCGCCGTCCCGGACGGCCGCCGCCTCCTCGGTGGTGAGGTGGACGTTGGCGAGGAGCTGATCCGTCACCCACCGGCCGCGCTCGTTCTGGTGCCGCCACTCGTGCAAGAACCCGCAGGCGCTGAGGAGTTGCTTGACCTTCTGGTACGCCCGGCCCTTGATCCCGAGCCGCTCCGCGTGCGAGCTCAGCGGCTTTTCGGCCGAGCCGTCGGGGAGTCCCTGTACGTACAGAAGCAGGATCTTCGCGTCGCTGTTGAGACGCGGGTGCTGCACGACGTCGTGCGAAGCCTTGGTGTAGCGCCGAAGGGGCGCGATAGCATGCCGAAGCATCCTCGGGACTCCTTGGTTCGTCCTCGAAGGTGAAGGTCCTCGGATTGGTGTTCGCAGCACCGCCGGGGACCGCCCCGCGTCCGGACGGACACGAAGCGTGATGATGCGGTCACCGTACAGCACCACGCCCAACTCCCGCATATGCCCAGCGAAATGCCCCTGTCGGGTCGACAGACCACCGGTTGAGGTACTCACCACAGCTGAGTACGTGCGCTCTGCTCGGCGACGGGGGGAGGCGGAATGCTGTCGGCCATGCGACAACGACTGCCGGAACCCGTTCTCCACCTGTTGGTGGCCTTCGTACCCACCGTGCTGGCGATGGCGGCGTGGGCCGCCTGGCTGGGCTGGGACCAGCACCGCGACGTGCAACCCGACGGGTCGACGACCGGCCCGTACGAGGCCTGGCAGGTGATCGGGCTGGTGCTGACGCTGCTCGCGCCGGTCTACTGGGCGGCGTCCCGGTACCACTTCGTCGCCGTGCTCGGCGTCCCGCTCGGCCTCACCGTCGCGGCCTTCTACGACTGGTCGGACGACTCCAGCGGCCTTTTCATGGTCGGCGTGGTGATGGTCATGATGGGGAGCCTCACCGTGACCGCCGTCTTCGCTGCCGTAGTCGCCTCCGTGAAACGACGAGGACGTCAGTCCGGCGCGGTACCGAGCGGAGCATGACGGCCTTCAGGACCACAACCAGGTCCCGAAGGCCGACAGTTGACCGGCCGGGGTCAGGCTCGGGCGTACGAGACGAACGCGGCCCAGGAGTCGGGGGTGACGGCCAACTGCGGGCCGTCTGTGACCTTTGAGTCGCGTACGTGGATGGCGGCGGGGTGCGCGGCGACCTCTACGCACTGGCCGCCCTCACCGTCGCTGTAGCTCGACTTGCGCCAGTCATAAGCGACTTCGAGACAGTCGCCGCCCTCGCCGCTGCTGTAGCTGGACTTGAACCAAGTGAGCTTGTCGGTGTTCATCGGTCTCCCAGCATCTTCTCGATCAGGGCCAGCGACTCCCGGGACGTAAGAGCCTCCGCCCGGATCATCGCATAGCGATCCGCGAGTTCACGGACCTCCCGGGCGTCGGTGAACAGGTGCGGGTGGCCCTGGGCTTCTGTGTATCCGACCTGCTGCTCGCCCTTGGTAGTCAACAGGTTGAACGCCGTGTCCATGTTGGGGTGTTCCTCGCGGTCCGTAGGCATCACCTGCAACTCCACGGCCCGCAGGCGACCGAACCGCAACAACTGCCGCAACTGTCCTTCGTGCACCGCCCGCCCACCGATGGGTCGGCTGAGCACCGCCTCCTCGAAGACGAAACTGAACGTCGGCGAAGGCCATTGCTCGAAGACCTGCTGCCTCGACAGCCGGTCCGCCACCCGCTTCTCCACGATCTCTTCGCTCAGCAACGGCCGCCGCTGAGTGAAGATCGCTCTCGCGTACTCCTCGGTCTGAAGCAGGCCGTGCACGACCTGGTTGCCGTAGTGGAGGAGTTGAACCGCCTCCGCCTCCAGTTTCGCGTAGTTCCGGTACCAATCAGGGTGTCGCGTTCGAGCCTTTTTCTGCGCCTCCCGTACGTCCGGAACTGCCGCCCGCAGCACTCCGCCCGCCTTCAGCGCGTCGTCCGCGCGGTCCAGGAACTCGGGCTGCGGGGTCCGTACGCCGCGTTCCATCGCGGAGATGAGGTCGAGCCCGCAATGCGTAGCCGCCGCCAGTTCCTTCTGGCTCATGGCGAGATTCTCCCGCAGGACCCGGACCTGTTTGCCGAGCGCTCGGAACAGGTGCGCGGTGCCGTCCGCCTCCGAGGGCAGCTCGGGGCGTGATTCCTGGTTCACGGATTCCGTCATGCCGTACCGCTCTCTCGGTCACGGCCGACGTGCCGTACATCGTGCCGTGCGTACCCGTACAGTTACCCAGCGTCCAACGGTCACTCCTGGTCAGGGTACGGCCGGGCCGCCACGCTCTGTCACATGAACGCCGAAATCGCTTCCGTCACTGCCGAGTTCGTCCAGCGCTTCAGCTCCACCCGTCGCGGGGCCCGGCTCGCGCGCGTCCTCGCCGTCCAGCAGCTCGACTCCTGGGGCGTGCCGTTCGGCACGGGGCCTTCCGACGCCGTCGCCCACGTCGTCGCCGAGCTGGCCGCGAACGCGGTGACGCACGGGCACGTCCCCGGGCGGGACTTCGAGGTGCGTCTCCTGTGGCTCCGGGGAGGACGGGTGCGTATCGAAGTGGCGGACACGCGCGGTGAGCGGTGGCCGCGCACCCGCCCCGGCGCGGACGGCGAGGGCGGGCGCGGACTGCTCGTAGTCGAGGCGCTGGCGGACGCGTGGGGTGTGACGGAACGTAGCGTCGGCAAGATCGTGTGGGCGGACCTCGCCGTCACATGAACCCGGGTCAGCCGGTCCGCAGCGCCGCGAGCTGCTCCGCGAACGGCGTCACCGCTTCCTCGGCGGGCCGGCGGGAGCGGGCGCGCGACTCCATCAGCTCCGCCAGCTCGGCGCCCGCCCGCTCGATCCGGCGCGAGAGGTCGTCCGTACGGTCATCGCCGTGCGAGCCCCAGTCCTCGGAAGCGGCGTACACGGCCGTCGGCACGACCAGCGCCCGCAGGTAGGCGAAGAGCGGACGCGTCGCGTGCTCCAGCGCCAGGGAGTGGCGGGCCGTGCCGCCGGTCGCGGCGATGAGGACCGGTTTGCCGACGAGGGCGGTGGTGTCGATCAGGTCGAAGAAGGACTTGAAGAGACCGCTGTACGAGGCGGAGAAGACGGGGGTGACGGCGATCAGGCCGTCCGCTTCCGTGACCGCGTCGATCGCGTCGGACAGCACTGGGCTCGGGAAGCCGGTGACCAGGTGGTTCGCGATGGCGGTCGCCAGCGCCCGTACCTCGATGACTCGGATGTCGGCGTCGCCGAGGGACGACGTGCGCGTCGCCTCCGCCAGCCGGTCCGCGAGGAGCCGGGTCGACGAGGGCACGCTCAGGCCCGCCGATACGACGACGAGCTTCATGCCGTCACCTCTCCTTCTTTCTGTGCGATCGCTGCGGCGACGCGCGCCGCGTGGGTCGGGCCGTCCGGCACGTCGGCCGGTCGGCCCTTCGCGAACTCCTTGCGCAGCACGGGCACGACCTCCTCGCCGAGCAGGTCGAGCTGTTCCAGGACGGTCTTGAGCGGGAGTCCCGCGTGGTCCATCAGGAAGAGCTGCCGCTGGTAGTCGCCGAAGCTCTCCCTGAAGGTGAGCGTCTTCTCGATGACCTCCTGCGGCGAGCCGACGGTCAGCGGAGTCTGCTCGGTGAACTCCTCCAGGGAGGGCCCGTGCCCGTACACCGGCGCGTTGTCGAAGTACGGACGGAACTCGCGCACCGCGTCCTGCGAGTTCTTGCGCATGAACGCCTGCCCGCCGAGTCCGACGACGGCCTGCTCCGGGGTGCCGTGCCCGTAGTGGGCGTAACGCTCGCGGTAGAGGTTGATCAGCCGGCGGAAGTGGTCCTTGGGCCAGAAGATGTTGTTCGCGAAGAAGCCGTCGCCGTAGTACGCCGCCTGCTCGGCGATTTCCGGGCTGCGGATGGAGCCGTGCCAGACGAAGGGGGGTACGCCGTCGAGTGGGCGCGGCGTCGAGGTGAAGCCCTGGAGGGCGGTACGGAACTTTCCCTCCCAGTCCACGACGTCCTCGCGCCACAGCCGGTGCAGCAGCGCGTAGTTCTCGACGGCGAGCGGGATGCCCTGGCGGATGTCCTGGCCGAACCACGGATAGACGGGTCCGGTGTTGCCGCGCCCCATCATCAGGTCGACGCGGCCGTCGGCGAGGTGCTGGAGCATCGCGTAGTCCTCGGCGATCTTCACCGGGTCGTTGGTGGTGATCAGCGTGGTGGACGTCGACAGGATGATGTTCTCGGTGCGGGCGGCGATCCAACCGAGCATGGTGGTGGGCGAGGACGGCACGAAGGGCGGGTTGTGGTGCTCGCCGGTCGCGAAGACGTCGAGCCCGACCTCTTCGGCCTTGAGCGCGATGGCGGTCATGGCCTTGATGCGCTCGTGCTCCGTCGGCGTCCTGCCGGTGGTGGGGTCGGTCGTCACATCACCGACGCTGAAGATCCCGAACTGCAACGCGCTCACCTCCGAGGCGATCCCGCATATGATTGAACGTTGAACGATCGTCTGACACCTGCAACGGCGCACTTCGCCGAGGTATTCCACGTCGGCGGAGGCGTCGCCTGTGGCGGCAGGGGGCCCTGTCCGGGCCGATGACGGAGGCCGGGGCGCGAGGTGGGGAGGGGGGCTTCGTGCGATCCGTGGCGTTGATGGCCTCTGCGATGGGGGCCGCCACATGTAAGTGTGGCGCCGGAGGCCCGCCCCTCAAGGGCGCTCCTGCGTCGCGTCGCCTACGGCGATTGCGCTGCGCTCCTCCCTTGACAGTGAGGATGGGGGTGGCACTGCTGGGGGGAGCCCACGGGGAAACTCCGGCAAGTGGCCGGCATGCCGCTGCCGACCGACGGGTGAGTGGGTGGGCCGCACCACGTCTAGATGATCGATTCCTCGTTGACTGACTCGATGATCTGCCGCAACGGCTTGAACAGGGGTGCGCCGGGCCGTTCCGGCTCGCCCTTGCGGGTCGGCCGCAGTAGCCAGATGTCCTGCTCAGTCAGTTGATGTTCGAAGCCACGGCCGAAGTAGTTCTTGTCGCCGATCAGCGTCTGGCCGGGTCGGCTGGCGAGGAGGGCCGGTTCGACGGCGAGCAGGTCCAGTAGGGTCTCGCGCTCGTCAGCCTTGGCTCCGGTCAGGGCGAAGGCGACGGGCAGGCCCTGGAGGGTGCACACCAGGTGCAGCCGAAGTCCCCAGAAGAAGCGGCTGTGGCTGGCGCAGCGGCCACACTCCACCGGTGTGGAGTCCACGATCCGCGCGTCGTCGCTCCACACGGTGGTCTCGGTGGCCAGGAGCCGGGTGACTCGGCGGAGCAGCTCGGCCGCCTTGCGCAGGCGCTTGTTGTAGCCGGGCTGCTTCGGCAGGTACGGGAAGAGACGCCGCAGATGGGAGCGGGCATGGCGGAGCCACCGGGCCTCGGAGGTGAAGCCGAGCATGGCCTGCATCATCGCGAGCGTGACCAGCTCGGCGTCGGTGAGCTTCGGGGCGATACCCACCGCCGGCCGCCACGGAGCAAGCTGCGGCGAACCCTTCAGCAGGTTGTCGGTCTCCGCATAGAGTGCGGTCTCGAGGGAGTCCAAGTCTGGTGTCACAACCTGACTTTGGGTTCCCTTGTCTCATCAGCTGTGGGTTCCCGTTTCTCGTGGCTGGCGCCGGGTGGACCTCGCCCGGTTGCCGCAGCCGAGGGAGCACCATGCCTGGTCACGGCGCCTGGCCAGGAAGAACATGCCGCAACTGGGCGCGTGGCAGCGCCGCACCCGCTGACGGTCTGGACCCGCGGCCAGGACGAGCGTCTCGCGGGCGACGACGGCGTCGGCGCCGCCACCCTGTTCCTGCTGTGCGAGCAGGCCGTCGCCGGTCATCCGGAAGACGACGGGGGCGGACGAGGCGAGTTCGTTCAGGCGGGTCCGCAGGCTGTCGGTGAGCGGCCGCTGTCCGGCTGTCGCGTCCAGCGCGTCGCGGACCAACCCGCGCAGCCGCTCCAGCTCCTCCAAGGAGAGGGCGGCCAATCTGCGGTCGGCGGCGCGGGCGCGCCATCGCCTGGTGAGTTCCCGATCGGCGAGGAAGTCGACGTCGCCGCGTCCCGGGCCTGCGCCGACGACGACGGTGTTGGCCAGGTCGAGGAGCGGGTCCTCGCCGATCCACGGCATTTCCTGCAGGTCCCGGTTGGTCATGCCCCTCAATCTACTGGATTCAGGTCAGCGAACCCGTGATAACTTCAACTCACGGATTTGATCCACCAACTCCGTGAGTCACGTGTTCGACGAAGGGTGATGCCATGAGTGCAACCATCGAGTACGTCAGGTTCGACACCGACGACCCCGCCGCCCTCACCGCCCTCACCGCCCACCGAGAGCAGCTCGTCGAACTACTCAAGGAGCAGTACGGCGACGGCTTTCAGGGCGCCCACCTCGCCCAGTTCGACGACGGCACCGTCCTGGACTTCATCATCTGGTCGTCCGCCGCCGTCGCCGAGCGCGCGGCCAAGGAAATGCCGACCGACCCCCGGGCACAGGGCTTCTTCAGCCGAATCGGCACAGTGCACGAGATGCGGCACGCTCAGGTACTGCACACCGCATAGCCCCCGAGATCAAGGAGAATGACGCTGTGCCCTCGGCAGACGAACTACTCAGCGCGGACAGCGTCGCCGACCTCGCCCGATGCCTTACGCGAGCCGGTGACGGGATCACTGCGCATGAGACCCGGGGGTGCGGCGCCGTCCTGGACGGGCTGAGCTTCACCGAGCGTGTCGCCCTGATCAGAGATGCCGTCCTGGCGGATCTTCCGGCGGACTACCCGGCCTTCGCGAACGTGTTGCGCGCCGCACTGAGGGACAGCGATTTCACCGGATGGATGATCTTCCCTGTCACCGAGGCCGTCGCCGTACGGGGCCTGGACGCCTTCGAACCGGCGCTCGCCCTGCTGGCAGAACTCACCCCGCGCCTGACCGCGGAGACCGCCGTCCGGCCCTTCCTCCGTGCCGACCTGGAACGCGCGCTCCGGTTCATGACGCCGTGGACCGCGCATCCCGACCCCCACGTCCGCTGACTGGCCAGTGAGGGCACGCGGCCAAGACTGCCCTGGGCGCCTCAGCTTCCGGAGCTGATCGCGGATCCGGCACCCGCGCTGCCCCTGCTCGACGCGCTGTACCGGGATGACTCCGAGTACGTCCGTAGATCAGTGGCCAACCACCTCAACGACATCAGCCGTGACCACCCCGACATCGCCGCTGGTGTCGCGGCGCGCTGGCTGAGCGACCCGGCACCGACGACGACCCGGTTGGTACGGCACGGCCTGCGGACCCTGATCAAGTCCGGCCACGCCGGGGCCCTTACGCTGCTCGGCCACTCCCCGGACAGTCCCGTCGTTGTCGAGGGTCCGCACGTCCACGCTTCAGAGATCCGGGTCGGCGACTATCTGCTGTTCGACTACTCGGTGACCAACACTCACGATCAGACCGCTCACCTCGTCGTCGGCTACGTCGTCCTCCATATGAAAGCCAACGGGACCCGCACCCCCAAGGTCTTCAAACTCACCACGCGGTCCCTGGCTCCCGGCGAGACGTGGCGCGCGACACGCAGACACTCCTTCAAGCCGATCAGCACGCGGCGCTACCACCCGGGCGTCCATCTGGTGCAGCTCCAGGTCAACGGCCGATCCCACGGGGAAGCCTCGTTCACGCTGCTCTGCTGAGGGCAACCGCCTCGCATCCCGCTTCGGTGGCGTATCCGCCACAGCACCGCCACCCCAACGGGGCTTCCGCCACCAGAAACGGGAACCTGCATCCGCGTAGCTATCCCTTGGAATCAATCATCTAGGGGGCTGCTCGGCCCCAGTCCCAGCGACTGCAGGAACAGCCGCTGGTGCGACATGCCTGTGGGACTTCACGTAATTCCGCCATTGGCGGCGTCAGTTTCCCCATCCAAACGTTCGAGCCCGACGCCGCCGTCGCTGTGCACCGCGTACGGGGATTCCCAGGCGGAAACTCGTCCCCGACATTGTCGAATCCGTCACCGTCCGACCACAGTCTGTAGCAGTCTTGAATCATGACGAACATCCCCGAAAACCGGAAGTACACCAGCGAACACGAATGGGTCGAGACCAGGAGCGGCGGCAGCGTCCGCGTCGGCATCACGGACTTCGCCCAAAAGCAGCTCGGCGACATCGTCTTTGCGGAGCAGCCCAAGGTCGGCGACCGGTTCGATGCCGGCGAGCCGTTCGGCTCGGTGGAATCGGTCAAGTCTGTCACCGAGGTCTACATGCCGATGGCCGGCCGGGTGACCGCACGGAACGACCGGCTGAGTGACGAGCCTGAGCTGATGAACGACCAACCATACGACGACGGATGGCTGATCGAGATCAGCCCCGAGAACCCCAGCCCCGATGGCCTGATGAGTGCGACGGAGTACGACGCCTGGATCACCTCCGCGGATTAGTTCCCCCCACCCACGTGACGGGGCCAGACCGGCCCCGTCACGTCCCTCACTCCGGCCGACCTGCGGACCGGCCGGTCCGCAGCCGGGGCGCATGAGTTGGATGGGGTGTCTCGGGCGGGTGTGGCGTCCACCCCGGCCGGTGGCCGGTTGGACCGCAAGCACGTTGCTGGTGTCCGAGCCATGGGTGTGGGTCGAAACGCTCCCGTGATGGCGGGAGGCGATACGACTGAGGCGGGTGGGGTTGGAGTGGCGTTGAGGCTCGTCAAGTGCGGGGTTAGTAGCGCTCAAGGGCCTCGATCCGTCGGTTGAGGCGACCGAGCCTCACCAGCGACGCAGCTGGGGCTGCTGTGGGAGCCGTGGCGGCGGAAACAGGTGCCTCAGCCGCCCCCAGCCGACCGATCTCCCCCTCCTGCCGAGCCGATGGGCCCGCCACCCCAGCGGCACCTGCCGCACCCACCGCACCGGCGGTCCCAACCGTCGTCCGTTCCGTCCCGCCAGCCTTCCCGCCTACGGGTGGAAACGCTCCCGTGGTGGTGATCGGGCGAGGCCGCTGTCGAACACGCCTCGGATGCCGCCCGGCGCGCTGTGCTATTCCTGGGCAGTGACGGCTTCCGAGATATCCAGCGGGCCCTTTGAAGTGGTGCTGTGCGACCTCGACAACGTGATCCGTTTCTACGACATGGCACCACTCGCTGAGCTGGAACGTGCTGTGGGACTGGCCGAGGGCACCACCGCAAAGGTGGCCTACGCCCCTGAAATAGACCTGCCGCTCCTCCTCGGCAAGATCACCAAGGACGAATGGGTGGGCTCCATCGCGTCGGCGCTCTCCGATCAGGTACCGCAGACGCACGCCTGGGAGCTGGGGATGGCTCTTGCCGATGCTCCGTTTCGGGCCGACGACGTGGTGGTGGACCTGCTGCGTCGGGTGCGGACACACATGCCCCTGGTCCTGGTGACCAACGCGACTCTGGAGTTGGAGCGCGACCTTGAGTCGATGGGGTTGGCGGATCTCGCGGACCACGTTGTCAGCAGCGCCCGGGTGGGCGTGGCCAAGCCCGACCGGGCGATCTACGAGATTGCAGCCGAGCGGGCAGGAGCCGCCGCCAACCGGTGCCTGTTCGTGGACGATCGGCTGGAGAACGTCCAGGCCGCCCTCACGCTCGGGATGACCGGTGTGCACTTCCACGAGCCTGCCGACCTCCAGAACGTCCTGGGCTTCGTGCTCGACGGCTGAGAAGCCCCCTCTTCGGCGGTGCCGGCCTGGTGGAAGGCCGGGATTGATCACGCCGGACCGCCACCCCCATGGCAGCTACCTGTTCGGCGAAACGCTCCCGCGACGGCCGGAAGCGACACGGCCGAGACGGATGGGACTGATCACGAGTGGTCCTTACGAGCGGGACCCTCCGTATGAACCCATCAAGCGGGCCAGTTGTCGGCCCGTCACCCGTAGTGGTTCCTCGCTGCGGTTGACCTGGGCCGTCACTTCGGCGCCTTCCAGGGCGCTGATGACGGTGGTCGCCAACTCCCGGGCGTCGCGGGCCTGGAAGCCGGAGCGCAGGAGCTTGTCGGTAACCATTTGCTCCCAGCTGCGCAGCGCGTCGGCGCATACCTGCTGGATCTCGGATTCGGTCCCCAAGGTTTCCAGTGCCGCTGCCGTGACCGGGCAACCGTCGGTCCAACCCGACTCGCGCAGCCCTTCGGCGAGCTGCCGCGCACATGCCTCCACGGCCGCGCCCGGGTCCTCCTCGCTGTCCAGGGCCTCGCGGAGGACCGCTGCAAACTCCTGGCCGCTGTACTTGATGGCGGCGACCGCAACGGCCTCTTTGCCGCCCGGGAAGAAGTGGTAGACGGAGCCCAGTGTGGCCTCCGCCTCCTTGGCGATCTGCTTGATGCCCGTACCGACGTAGCCCTGGCGCTGCAGGAGGCGCGCGGAGGCGATGACGATCCGGTCCCGAGTGCTGGCTTGTCCCATGTGCACACTCTACTGGTTAGAGCGTTCGTTTTAGAGCCGTGCTACATTGCCTCCACGCTCTGGATAGAGCGATCGTTTTAGTCCGTACTCGTGAACACGTACAGCGGAGGTCTTCCCCATGAGCAAGCAGCCCGTGACCGTCATCGGACTCGGCCCGATGGGGCAGGCGATGGTCCACGCCTTACTCGACGAGGGCCACCACGTCACCGTCTGGAACCGCACCGCGTCCCGTGCCGATGCCCTCGTCGCGCGCGGCGCCGTACTCGCAAAGAGCGTCGAAGACGCCCTCGCCGCCAATGAGCTGGTCGTCCTGAGCCTCACCGACTACGACGCGATGTACGCCGTGCTGGAGCCGGCGTCTCACGCCCTGACCGGCCGTGTGCTCGTCAACCTCAGCTCCGACACCCCGGAGAAGACGCGCGCCGGGGCACGGTGGGTGTCCGCGCATGGCGCGGTCCACCTCACCGGTGGCGTCACCGTCCCGCCTTCCGGCATCGGGCAGCCCGAGTCGTCCACCTTCTACAGCGGTCCGCGCGAGGTGTTCGAGGCGCACCGGTCCACCCTCGAAGTCCTGACCGGCACGGATTACCGGGGCGACGATCCCGGCCTGGCGGCGCTCATGTACCAAATCGGCATGGTCATGTTCTGGACGTCCATGCTCAGTTACTGGCAGGCCATCGCCCTCGCCGACGCCAACGGCCTCACGGCGGCGGACGTCCTCCCGCACGCCGCCGAGACCATGACCGGGATGCCGGGCTTTCTCTCTTTCTACGCCGAACGCATCGACGCCGGCGAGCACAGTGGCGACGTGGACCGCCTCGCCATGGGCATGGCCAGCGTCGAACACGTTCTGCACACCAACGCCGACGCGGGCGTCGACACAGCGCTGCCGGCCGCCGTGGCCGCTCTGTTCCGGCGCGGCATGGACGCCGGGCACGCGGCGGACAGCTTCTCCAGTCTGGTGGAGCTAATGAAGACGGCCAAGGCGTAGTCGCAGCTCGACAAGGTATCCGTTGCTGCGACTCAACCCCACGCACGGCGATGACGGAACGCTGCGGGGGCCGAGGCGGTGGAGGCTGCCGGGCTGCCGCCCCATCCACTCCTGCCGCACCAGCAGGACCTGCTGCCCCGACAGTCGTCCTGTGGTGGGTTAGTCGCGTTCCGATGCTTCGGCTGAAGCCCATCCACGACGAAAGCGGGACTGCTGTGGGTGAGACACCGGCTCATGGCGGCGCTCCGGACCGCAGGGGTCGTGCTCGACGGCACACCGCGCGTCGACTGGGGGAGGCGAAGCAGTCGTGGTCGCTGGGGTTGGTGGGCCGTCGGGCATCGGCATCTGGTGGATTAGGTGCACGCCGAAGTCCGAGCCGGGCTGTTGGCGCGCAATGAAACCGGCATGTGACACATGTCGAGCCCTTCCCGATGCTCCGAAAGTAGGGCAAATGGGATGCCCTGGTTCGTCTTCTGCCGGGTTCGTCCCATCCACCTGGTTAATAACCGGGACCGTTCCCCAGTCGTGGCCGACGTGCCGCCGCACCAGCCACACATCAGCAGGACGTCGTCCCACCATCCCTGCCCGTCTCATCAGCCTCACCGCCCAGTCGGTCCCTCGCCCACCGGCCCGCCGTGATCACGCCCCGAGGCGGCCGAGCCCGCCCCACCGGGTGCCGGTGGGGGCCGGTGTGACTGGTGGGCCGTCGGGAGCCGCCTGCCTGCGCCGCGCCATTGGCTGCAACGAACCCCCACGCATGGCGCACGTCGAGGCCTCTCGCAGGGGGTGAAAACGGGGTGAAAAGGGCGCGCCTGTGTGTCATGTGCTGAGTTCGTCCCATCCCGCCGGTGCGGGAGCCGGGACAAAGCCCTACACGCCGACCGAGAGTCGTCAACTTGTTCATCTGTCCGGCCGAGAGTGTCGGCTGTCCCACTGGCGGGCCGAGAGCGTGCGCCGCCCCTACCGGTCGGGCCGGAAGCTTCGAACCACTGTTGGCTTGGCCGGGAGTGTCGAGCCAGCCTGCGAGCCCGGTCGTTTCATTCGGCCAGGCCGTCGGCAGGACCCACCCGCCCCTGGGCGCCCCTCCACCCACTCACATCAGCAACCTGCTTGCTGCCCAGCCGGCCACCGGCCGGGGTGGACGCCACACCCGGCTGAGTCACCCCATTCAACTGTCGCGTCACATCCGCGCAGGTCAGGAATCCGCAGGTCGACTCGGTCGGTCGGTCGGCCGTCCGCCTGCGTGGGTGCTCGTGTGCGTGGGAATGGGGGTGTTGCACCAGCGGCCGTTCCTGCGGTCGCTGGGGCTGGGGCCGGGCCGCCCCATAGGCCTCGTGCGCCCCACCCACCGGGCCGCAAGCCACCAAGTCGACCCGCGCCGCTTCCCCAGTCCCCGTGCAGGGCGTTTTTCTTTGGGCCGTCCCCGTATGAGCGTTAGCGGTGGGCCGGGGCGGCGGGTCAAGGGTGGGCCGTAGGTCCATCGCGTAGCGACGCGACGCAGGAGCGCCCTTGACGCGGCGTCACGGCCCACCGACACTCGAGCGCTCGGGACGGCCCGAAACCCCCAGAAGCGATCCTTGGTTACGCCCCCCGCCCTCGCGCTACGGGGTCGGTGACACCGGCGCGATCGTCTCTTCTGCAGGGGGTGCGGCGGATGCCCGCGTCGCGGCCGTACCACCGGTTCCCTCTCCCCGGGTCAGGCCCCTGCCTCTGCCCCTGCCCCGGCCCCGCCCCCTCCCCAATCGCGACACCAGTGGCTCCGTCCACCGTGCCGCCAGCGGGCCCAGGATCACCAGGATCAGGACGTACGCCGTGGCGATCGGGCCGATCCGGGGCTCCGTCGCGACCGCCAGGCCCGCGATCACGATCGAGAACTCGCCCCGCGCCACCAGCGCCCCACCCGCCCGCAGCCGGCCGCGCGAACCGATGCCGGCCCGCCTGGCGGCGTACCAGCCCGTGGCGATCTTCGTGACCGCCGTCACGATCGCCAGCAGCAGCGCGGGCAACAGCACCGGGGGGATGTCCGCCGGGTCGGTCGACAAGCCGAAGAAAACAAAGAAAACGGCTGCGAAAAGGTCCCGGAGGGGAGTGAGGAGTCGCCGTGCGCCCTCCGCCACGTCCCCCGACAGCGCGATGCCGACCAGGAACGCGCCTACCGCCGCCGACACCTGAAGCTGCTGCGCTACCCCTGCCACCAGCACCGTCAGCCCCAGCACAACCAGCAGCAGCATCTCCGGGTTGTCCGACGAGACCGCCCGGCTGATCAGGCGCCCGTGCCGCAGCGCGACGTACAGGACCAGCCCGACCGTACCGAGTGCGATCACGAGCGCCACGCTCCCGCCCGCCAGGCCGACGCCCGCGAGCAGCGCGGTCAGCAGGGGCAGGTAGACCGCCATCGACAGGTCTTCCATCACCAGGATGCCGAGGACGACCGGCGTCTCACGGTTACCGAGGCGCCCCAGATCGGTGAGGACCTTGGCTATGACCCCTGACGAGGAGATCCAGGTGACACCCGCCAGCGCGACGGCCGCCACCGGGCCCCAGCCGAGGAGGATCGCCGCGACAGCCCCCGGTGTCGCGTTGAGGACGAAGTCCACCGCCCCCGACGGGTATTGGGTCTTGAGGCTGGTCACCAACTCGGAGGCGCTGTACTCCAACCCCAGCAGAAGCAGCAGCAGGATGACGCCGATCTCGGCGCCGACGGCTATGAAGTCCTCGCTCGCATTGAGCGGCAGCAGACCGCCGTGTCCGAAGGCGAGCCCTGCCAGCAAGTAGAGGGGTATGGGGGAGAGGCCGACGCGCCCCGCCAGTCTGCCTATCAAGCCGAGGGCCAGGATGAGCGAGCCGAGTTCTATCAGCAGCGCGGTGGTGTTGTGCACGGCTCAGCCCCCCGACATGATCTCGACGAGCGCGTCGACGCCCTCGCGGGTGCCGACGACCACCAGCGTGTCCCCGATGGAGAGGCGGAAATCCGGCCCGGGTGACGGTGTCGCCGCCGTTCGCTGGAGTACGGCGACGATCGACGCGCCGGTACGGGTGCGCGCCCGGGTGTCACCGAGCGGCCGTCCGGCGTACGGCGACTTGCTGCTCACCTGGATGTGCTCGGTGACGAGATCGATCCCATCCGTGCGTACGGCGTCGATGGGCGCCGCGTCGATCAGGTGGGCGAGGGCCGTGGCCTCGTCGGTCGACAGGGGTACGGAGAGCAGGCACGCGTCGGGATCGTCACGGTCGTAGAAGCCGATGAAGCGCCGACCGTCCTTGTGTACGACAACCGAGATGTGCTGGCCGCTCTCGGTGGTGAAGTCGTACTGCGTGCCGACTCCCGGCAACGTGGTGCGGCGCGTGCCCATGGTCTGCCTCCCGGTCTGCTGCCCGGCCGCGGCACGTATGGGCTCCCGGGCACGGCGGCCGAAAACGCACAAACGCACACAGAGCGACCGGCTACTTTGCCATGGCATTACCCTACTCCGGACGTGCGCGGGGCTCCTGTTGGGCGTATCGGCCGGACAGACAGATGCGCAGCTATGGCGCACGCAGCTCAGGCGCATGCAGCTCGGGCGCGACGAAGGCGGCGGCCTCCCCCGCCGGGGAGCGCCGCCGCCTCGCGTGCCGCTACAGGTCGAACTCGTGCGGCGGGAGGTCGAGCGTGAAGCACGCCTCCCGTACGACGGCCTGCTCGGCCTTGTCGAAGTCGCCGTCGGCGCCGCCGATGACGATGCCGATCTGAATGACGGCGCGCGCCTCGGCCGGCTTCTTCTTGGCCTTGGCGACCTCCTGGAGCACGCTGACCTTGCCGAAGGCGAAGTCGGTCGTGAGCTTGTTCAGGTAGTCGTCGAAGCGGCGCTGGAGGTCGTCGGCGGCGAAGTTCTTCAGCACCTCGTTGGTGGCGATGAGTTGGGCCACCCGCTGGCGCTCGGCCGGGTCGATGGTGCCGTCGGCGGCGGCGACCAGGGCGCACATGGCCATGCTTGCGTCACGGAAGGAGCCGCTCTTGAGGTCGTTCTTCTTCGCCTCCAGCTGGGTTTGCATCGTCTGGGCGGATTCCTTGATGCGGTCCCACAGGGCCATGAGAACTTCAACTCCGTCTGTGTGTCGGTCGGGCTTGCGCGGGCTCGTTTGCCCGCACGTGACTTCTACAACCCAACAGAAGCTATCAGCGGGGGCGATCGACCGACGGGTCCGCTTCGCCGCCGCAGCTGTTGTCACTGGTGTCGCCACCGGTGCTGCTGGTGTGGTTCGGGGCGTCTGCTTCACCGGCCGCGTTGGAGTGCTGCGGCTCGGAGGAGCGGGCGACTTCGGCGCGCACCATGGCGTTCAGGGCGGCGTACGGGTCGATGTGCATGGTGAATGAACGTCCTTACGTCGAGGGTGATCGTGATCGTGATCAGCTCAGGCGCCGAAACGGCGCCGGCGCAGGCGGCGGCGACGGCGGCGGCTACGCACGGTCGTCGGCCACCGGCCCCCTCAGCAGCGCAGAACCACCCACCGCTGCACCGCGCAAGCCGCCGGCACATCGACCGGCACGTTCCTCCGCCCGACCGGGCGGAGGAACCGCCTCCTGTCCCCCGTACGCCGGTACGACGCCTCCGCCCCCACCGCCCGGCCCCTGTTCCTACTCCTCACGCGCGCCCGCCGGGCACCCCGGGCGCTCTCACCGGCTCCGCGCACTTCACTGTCGACGGCGTCCGAGGGCTGGCACTCGCCACCCCCGAGAGCTGACTCGGCGACCAACGCCACCTGCGCCCGGGCCGGTACGGACCCGCCCGACCCGCCCTCGCCCAGCACCACGGCGAACACCACGGCGAACACCGCGGCGAACATCAGCGGCGCCGTCAGCGCGCCGCTGCGCGTCGCGCGCTGGACGTGGCACATGGCAGGCATGTGCCTCTCGTCCCACGGGCGGGCCGGTTCATAGCCGTACGACGCCCAAGTACCCTCCACCGGGCTAGCGGCGTAAGACTTTCGTCACGGAAATGCCGAGGTCGGAGCGGTCTTTGGGGCGTTGAATGGACGCATGAGGCACATACTCCGCAAGCCCGTGGTCATTGGAATACTGCTCGTCGGAATGCTGGTGGCGGGCGTGGGTCTGTACTGGTTCCAGCCGTGGAAGCTGTGGGTGGACGACACGGTGCAGGACGAACTCCCCGCCGCGGCCCCCGCCACCCAACCGCCCGCCACGCCGGACGCCACGCCCGCCCCGTCCAGCCCGCCCGCCCTGCGGACCCTCGCCTCCGGGACCCTGATCAGCCACGAGCACCGCACCAGCGGCACAGTGAAGGTCATCCGGCTCCCCGACGGCTCCCGCACCCTCCGCCTGGAGAACCTCGACACCAGCAACGGCCCGGACCTGCGCGTCTGGCTCACCGATGCGCCGGTGAAGGAAGGCAAGGACGGCTGGCACGTCTTCGACGACGGCAAGTACGTGAGCCTGGGCAAGCTCAAGGGCAACAAGGGCAACCAGAACTACGCGCTGCCCGCCGACCTCGACCTGAAGGGCCTCACGAGTGTCAGCATCTGGTGCGACCGCTTCGACGTCTCCTTCGGCGCCGCGAAGCTCGCCGCCCCCGCATAACAACTTAAGACTCAGCCCGGCAGCCCCATCGTGAACGCCACAACACTGCCGCCACCACCAGCACCACTCAAACCACCAGCACCACCACCAGCACCAGCACCACCACTCCCACCCGTAATAACCAGCCGATCAGTAATGAGCCGCGTAAGCCAAAGCCCCCGCCCGCAGTGGCTGCCGCCCAGACCCGGGGCCAGGTCCGGGATCACAGACGGTGCGAAGCCGGGCCCCGAGTCGCTGATCGTGCATTCGAGTACCCCGGGAGAACGGTGCAGCAGCAGCCTGCCGCGCCCCCCGCCGTGCTCGACGGCGTTCGTCGCCACCGCGTCCGCCGCGAGGACGAAGTCGCCCCGCCGGGGCTCCGCCAGCCCGGCCCAGGCGGCGTACTGGTCGACCAGTACGCGCAGCCTGGGCACGTCCTCCCCGGTGAAGTCGAACTCCAGCAGCCGCTCCTGCGGCCCGCCACTGTTGAGGTGCACCCCTTCGGTCACCATTCCCGGACCGCCTCCGTCAGCGTGAGGCGCCGGACCTGCTCCGAGCCGAGTCTGCGCAACAACCCGGCCTGCGCGGCGCCGCACCGGACCTCGACGCCGTCGTGCCCGGCGGCCCCGGCGATGTGGTCGATGAGGTCGAGGGCGCACCGTACGCCGAGAAAGTGCAGAGGCATCAGATCCACCAGCAGCCGCCGGATCCCGGCGGTCCGCCCCAGTGCGTCGCGCAGGGCGGTCAGGAAAGGGTCACGGGTGGCGTGGTCCGCCTCGCCCGCGAGTCGGACTGACCCCTCGGAGTGCACAATCCGCAGCTCACCGAGGGTGTCGAGAAGTGACCGGGGATGCGCGTCCGACATGGCGTCGAGTACGTCGTCGTCGAACGCGCGCCGGTCGTAGGAGCAGATCTCGTTGTACGGCCGCCCCTCAAACAAATGCTCGGCGTGGGATTCGCGGTACATCATCGTCTCGACGTCGGCGTCGAGGTCCGCCACCCAGTGCATGTCGATGAATGCCCGCAGCCCCTGGTAGCCCTGCGCGACGGCGAGCGCTGTCTCCTCGCGGAGACGCTCCCACTGCCGCTCGGGGGTGAAGCCGCGGTCGGGCCGGATCAGTGCGCGCATGCTGCTGTGGGTCAGCTGCCCCCGCCCGCGGGCCTCGGCGAGCAGCCGGCTGGTGCCGTCCAGTCGCGTGCGTACGACGTCGGGGTCGAGCTGCGGCGCTGCGAAGATGATCACTTTCTCACCGCGTGCCAGTCCGGTGCGGGTGTACGTGATGAGCGCGTCCCAGTTGGTTTCGTCGTCCTCGTAACTGAGAAACGCATGGTCACCCGCTCGCATGCCCTGTACGGGCATGAGGCCCGGATGCGCGTCTGCCCGCTCATGCATCGCTTCTGAGGATCCCTTCTTACTCTCTGTCCAACCATATGGATAGCGGAAGGAGTTGAGTAGCCGTCACCGAAGTCGCGCGACGGCACCCGAATGGACCGGCGGCTGATCGTGATCACGTGACACGAACGGCAGTTCGGCTTACGCTCACCGCACGGCATCGCGTGTCGGTCACCGACTGGGTGAGGCATGGAGGTAGCCCGTGAGTTTGCCTTACGGAGGCATTCCACAGTGCCAGTACAGCTGAATCACACCATCGTTCACTCCCGGAACAACCGGGAATCCGCCGAGTTCTTCGCCCACGTCATGGGCCTGGAGATCTCGGCCGAGTGGGGCCCGTTCATCGCCATAGAGCTGAGCAACGGCGTCACCCTGGACTTCGCGACCATCCCGGCGGAGTCGATCACCGTCCAGCACTACGCCTTCCTCGTCACCGAGAAAGAGTTCGACGGGATCTTCCAGCGCATCCAGGACGCCGGAATCACGTACTACGCCGATCCGCACGGCAAGCAACCCGGCGAGATCAACCGCAATGACGGCGGTCGCGGCGTGTACTTCACGGATCCTGCCGGCCACGGCTTGGAAGCGATCACCCGCCCGTACGGCAGCGGCGGCAAGGAAGACTGAGAACCCACAACCAGCGGGGTCAGGAGGCAGCGCTTCCTGACCCCTTCGGGCCGTAGTGGCACAGGAACATGTCCACTCCACCCGTGATCAGGCGCTCCGTAAGACCGTCGTCGATGTCCGTGCCGTACGCACTGAAGACGATGTGCGGGAAAACCAGCAGCGAGTACAGCTGGATGATCGCCACCTCCACATCGACGATGACGAGCCGCCCCTGGTCGGCCAGGCTGCGCAGGGCCGCCGCGACGGCCGGATGGTGCCCCTCCGGCCCGTGGCCCTTCCATGCCTCGCCCAGTTCCGGGAAGCGGTGCAGCTCGGCGGCGACGAGGTTGCGCAGGGCGATGACGTCCTGGTTGGTCCTGACGGCGTTGACCCAGGCCCTCGCGGCCTCGACAAGCGCGGTACGAAGATCCTCGGCCTCGGCGAGCCCTTCCAGAGCAGCGGCGGACGCGCTGCCGAGCGGCTCGTCGAGGGCCTCGGTGATGACCGCCGTGAACAGCGCTTCCTTGCTGCCGAAGTGGTTGTAGACCGTCACCTTGGACACGCCCGCCCCGGCGGCGATGGCGTCCATGCCGACCCCGAAGCCCTCGCGCAGGAACGCCTCACGGGCGGCCCGGACGATCGCCTGCCGCTTGAGGGCGGCGCGGGGCCCGCTCGGGGACTGCTTGCTGTCCAAACTCATGCCCAACCTTAACACTCAACTGAACTGAACAGTTGAGTTCATATGAACTGTTCCGTACAGTACAGTTCATGCCAATCACCAGAGCACCAGCCCCACCCATCACCACCACCACCAGCCCATGGCTCACCCTCTCCGTACTGGGCGTGAGCCTGTTCGTAGTCGGCCTGGACACCACCGTGCTGAACGTCGCCCTGCCCACCCTCGTCAGCGAACTGGGCGCGACCACCAGCCAGCTCCAGTGGATCGTCGACAGCTACCTGCTCATGGCGGGCAGCCTCGTGCTGTTCTGCGGAAGCCTCGCGGACCGCCTGGGCCGCAAGTGGGTGTTCATGACCGGCCTGGCCCTCTTCACCGCGGCCTCCGTGGCAGCGGCGTACGCCGGATCCGTTACGACGCTGATCGTGGCGCGGGGCGTGATGGGCGTCGGCGAGGCGCTGATCATGCCGGCCACGCTCGCGGTCATCGGGAACGTCTTCCCGCGCGGCGCCGAGCGTACGAAGGCGATCGGCATCTGGTCGGCGGCCGTCGGCGTCGGAACGGTCGTCGGCCCCATGGCGGGCGGCTGGCTGCTGAGCCACTTCTGGTGGGGCTCGGTGTTCCTGATCAACCTCCCGATAGGCATAGCGGGCCTGGTGGCCGCCGCGTACCTGGTCCCGAACTCCCTCTCCCCCACCCCCACCCGCCCGGACGTACCCGGAGCGCTCCTCTCGACGGCAACCGTCGCCACCCTCCTGTGGGCGGTGATCGAGGCCCCGTCCCGCGGCTGGACCAGCCCCGCGATACAAACCGCGTGCGCAGCCGGCGCACTGCTCCTCACGGCCTTCATCGCCCGTCAGCGGTCGACCACGGCCCCGATGCTGCCCCTGCGCATCTTCCGCAACCGGTCCCTCGCATCGGGCGACGTACTGATCCTGCTCGGTTCCTTCACCCTGATCGGCACGCTCTTCGTCACCGTCCAGTACCTCCAGTTCGTCCTCGGTTACGACGCCGGGCAGACCGGCCTCCGGCTCGGCCCGGCAGCCCTCGCGCTGTTGATCGCGGGCCCGCTGGCGGGCGTACTGGCGCCGCGTATCGGCGTACGGACCATCTCGGCGACGGGCCTGGCCCTGCTGCTGGCAGCGGCAGCCGTCCTGGGCACGACCACCCCCACCGACGGCTACGCCCGCGTACTGACGGCGATGCTGCTGCTGGGCGCGGGGGCCGGGTTCGTCATCACGTCCACCAGCGACGCGATCGTCGGCTCCCTCCCGGAACCGGACCTGGGCGTCGGCTCGGCCACCAACAGTGCGTCCATCCAACTCGGCTCGGCGATCGGCGTCGCGGTCACCGGCAGCCTGCTCTCCGGCGGCTACCGCACAGCCCTCACCGAGTCCCCGCACAGCGGCGCCGTACCCCCGGAGGCTCTGGCGGCCGCCCGGGAATCCCTGGGCACGGCATTGGCGACGGCCCGCCACCTGCCACCAGAAGCGGGCCAGGCCTTCGCCGACGCGGCCCGCCGGGCGTTCGTGGAGGGCATGGCCCCGGCGATGGCCGCCGCAGCAGCGGCAGCAGCCCTGGGCGTAACAGCGGCCCTGATCTTCGCCCCCCGCACCCCCACCACCACTCCCACCACCCCCACCACACTCAAGGACTAACAATGCCCACCCAGCCCAACCCAGCCCCCACCCCGCAGGACCCGCCAGCCCCCACCCCGCAGGACCCGCCAGCCCCCACCCCGCAGGACCCGCACCCCAAGCAGGTATCGCCTGGCCCCCCGCCCCCCATCCCGGTTCCGCCCGGTCCCGGGCAACGCATCCCGGTGCCAGGAGGGGACGTGCCGGGGCGCTCCCCGCAGGGCGTCGAACGCAACGAGCCCGAAGAAACAACGCGCTACCCGAACGTTCGGCGCCCGAGGAGACGCCGCGGCGCGGGACCGACCCCAGAGCCCCAGGAAGCAGCAACCGCCCCCCGCCGCTGGGCCATGCTCGCCGTAGTCTGCGTGGCCCAGTTCATGCTGATCCTCGACGTCACCGTCGTGAACGTCGCCCTGCCCGACATGGCAGCCGACCTCCGCCTGGACCGCCCGACGCTGACCTGGGTCGTCACCGCGTACACCCTCTGCTTCGGCGGCCTGATGCTCCTGGGAGGCAGGCTGAGCGACGCCTTCGGTGCCCGCCGCACACTCGCAGCCGGCCTGGCGCTCTTCACCGCAGCCTCCCTGGCCACCGGCCTGGCCGAAACCGCCCCCACCCTCCTCGCCGGCCGCACAGCCCAAGGCATCGGCGCGGCCCTGCTGTCCCCGGCCGCACTGGCCCTCCTCACGACCACCTTCCACGGCAAGGAACGCAACAAGGCGCTGGGCGTATGGGCCGCCATCGGCGGCACCGGTTCCGCCGCCGGTGTCCTGCTCGGCGGCGCCCTGACCGCGGGCCCCGGCTGGCAGTGGGTCTTCTACGTCAACGTGCCCGTCGGCCTCGCCCTGCTGGCCGCCGTCCCCGCCCTGGTCCCGCCCCGCGCCCCCCAGCCGACCCGGCTCGACCTCCCCGGCGCGCTCCTGGTGACCGCCGCCACCGGCGCCCTCATCTACGGCCTGGTCAAGGCAGGCGACACCGGCTGGACGGCCCCCGCCACCCTGATTCCACTCGCCTCCGCCGCCGCCCTCTACGCCCTCTTCGCCGCCGTGGAACGCGCCACCCACGCCCCGCTCATGGACCTGAAGATGTTCACCCGGCGGCCGGTCCTCGCGGGCGCGTTCCTGATGCTGATCGCGACCGCGCTGCTGATCGCGTTCTTCTTCCTCGGCTCGGTCTACCTCCAGCACGCCCGCGGCCTCAGCCCACTGCGCACCGGCCTGGTATTCCTGCCGGTGGCAGTGGCGACAGGCATCGGCGCTCACCTCGCATCCCGCCTCATCAGCGGCATCGGCAGCCGTACGACCGCGGTGACGGGCCTGGCGCTCGCGGCAGCGGGAACGGTCCCCCTCACCCAACTCACCGCAGACGGCAGCGTGTACGCCACCCTCCTCCCGGGCCTGGTCGTCGCGTCCCTGGGCCTCGGCGCCGTCTTCGTCACCGCCACCACGACCGCGCTGGCGATGGTGGAACACCACGAGGCGGGCCTTGCCTCCGCAGTGGTCAACACCTTCCACGAGGTGGGCGGCTCGATAGGCGTGGCGGTGGTCTCCACGATCGCGGCCGCCAGCATCCAGGGCCGCATCGAGGGCGGAGCCCAAAGCGTCACAGAGACCACCGGTTTCACCAACGCGTTCACCGTTTGCGCCCTCGCAGCCGCCGCGAGCGCGGTCATAGCCCTGGCTCTTGTCCCCCGGGGGAAACCGAGGATGACCGGCGGACCCCACGTGCATTGAATCTCGAACTCCCCTGGAATTTCACCGCAATCCGTACGCACGCGCTAGCCCTCATTACATCGGGCGAACGTTGTAAGGCCCCGTCCGGGCAGGCGCGTATAAAGGTTGCCGGACGAACTCGGAGGAGCGACGAGTGGCCAGTGCGACAGATGCCGTCAGCACGCTGATGGTGGAGAAATTCGGAGTTGACCCAGCGGCCGTCCGCCCCGAGATCCCACTCTACGAATTGCGCATGGATTCCCTCGCGCTGGAAGAATTCCGCATCCTCATCGAGGACCAGCTGGAAATCGACCTGGAAGACGCGGCGTTGACGACGCGCAACACCGTGGGCGAGCTCGTCGAGCTCGTACGCAGAAGGACCCTCGGATGACCAGGCCGGCGACCCCGCCCTTCACGGCGGCCGTGACAGGACTCGGCCTGGTCACAGCGGCAGGGGTCGGCGTCGACGAGGCGTGGCGAAACGTCACGCGCGGCGAGGTCCGCGGCTCCTCCGTGGGCCCGCGCGAGGAACTCCGTGACTTGCCCTGCGACTTCATGTACGCCATCCCCGCCGAAGACCTCGACACGGCGCAACTCCTGGGCGTAGCGGCCCAGCGTCTGATGGACCGCTTCTCCCAACTCGCGGTACTGGCCGCCCGCGAGGCAGTCGCGGACGCCGGCCTCGACCCGTCGGTCTGGGACAGCGGCCGGGTAGCGGTGGTCGTCGGATCCGCCCATGGAGGCCTCCCCTTCTACGACGACCAGCACGCCGTACTGTCCGCGAAGGGCCCGCGCCGGGTGTCCCCCAAGCTCGCCCCGCTGACCGTGGTCAACAGCGCGGCCAGCAGCGTCTGCATGGACCTCGGCGCACGCGGCCCGAGCATGGCTGTCTCCACCGCCTGCTCCTCCGGCACCGTGGCGATCGGCACCGCACACCAGATGCTGCGTACCGGCGCCTGCGACATCGCCATCGCCGGCGGCGCCGAGTCGGTCTGCTCGCGCTTGCTGATCGCCAGCGCCTGCCAGATGCGAGCGGTGTCCACCCGCCGCGACGCCCCCGCCGCGGCCTGCCGCCCGTTCGACGCGGACCGCGACGGCTTCGTCGTCGGCGAGGGTTCCGGCCTGCTGGTCATGGAACGCCCCGAGCACGCCGCCGCGCGCGGCGCCCGGATCCGGGCGGGCATCGCCGGTTACGGCGCGTCCAGCGACTCGTACTCGGCCGTCGCTCCCGACCCCGAGGGCAAGGGCATCGAAAGCGCGCTGCGGGCCGCGCTGACGGACGCAGGCGTTACGCCGTCCGACATCGGCCACGTCAACGCGCACGGCACGTCAACGGTGTTCAACGACCTCATCGAGGCGACGATGCTGCACCGCCTCCTGGGCGCGGACCCACTCGTCACCTCGACCAAGGCCATGACGGGCCACACCCTGGGCGCGGCCGGCGGCATCGAAACCGCTCTGACCGTACTTGCCCTCGAAAACCAACTCGTCCCGCCGACGGCCAACTTGGAGTCGCTGGATCCACGCATCCCGGTGGAGGTGGTCGCGAAGGCCGCCCGTCCCGCCGCGTTCGACTGTGCCGTCAAGACATCGCTCGGCTTCGGCGGCCACAATGCCGCGCTGGTCCTCACGCGCAGCCACCTGTGATCCGCACGTCGAGAGGGAGAAGGAGCATGCCCGAGGAAACGGTTCGCTCGCTGTCGGTGGACGGGCTGCGCTACTCCTACCGCCTGCTGAAGCGAACCGGCCCGGTCACCGGACCGAGCACGGAACCGGGCGCCTCGGCCCGGTGGCGAGCGTGGTGACCGCGGACCTGCCCGGCATGGGCAGCGCGGCGCCCCTGCCGCCCGGCCCGGGATGGGACATCCTGTGCACCGCCATGGGACGGCTTCGCCACGCTGGTGACGGAACCACTGATGTGTCTCGACCCGGGCCGGTACGTCCGGGACGCCGACCACTGGGTCGTACTCGAAAAGGCCGAGGAGGTCGCGGACTTGACGCTGCGCTTCTTCAGAGCGCGTGCCCGATCGCAGCAGCCTCGCGTGACCTGTGACGGCCCGCGCCGTTGGCAGGTCATGAAGAATCGAAGCGCGGCCGCCGCTGCCGTATCGCTCGTCGCCGGTCTGGCGGCGGCTCTTGCCGGACCGGCACAGTCGGCTCACGCCGATCCGCCCGACGGGCGACCGGCCGGACTCCTGACCGTCCTTCCGGACGTCGGCGAAGACAGCTTCCAGGACTTCCACAAGGCGATCCACTACTGACGGAGCGTGGGGGAAAAGTTGCGGAGCGTGTCCACCGGTTGCACGGTGGCGTTGTCCCCACTCTCCAGGGACCCACCCCTCACGTAAGGACTCTTCGCATGCGCATTTCCCGGACCGCCGGTTTCGTCGTTTCCTCCGTGGTGTGCGGGGCACTGGTGTTCGGCTCGGCCGGAGGCGCGATAGCGGCCCCGGTGCCGGCCGCGCTCGCCTCGGACGCCTCCGCTGTCGAAGACCCGCTGCCGGATGCCGCCAAGTTCACCGCCCAGGTGAAGCTGCTCAGGAACATCGACAGTGTGCTGACCCCCGTGGCCGACCTCCTCGACGCCGTCATCGCCGCCAACGGCAAGTTGTCACCGGCCGAGATCGCCAAGCACATGAAGGCGATCGAGGAGGCGCTGAAGGACCTCCCCAAGGCCTCCGGCTCGGCCTTGGAAGTCCCCGCCGGTCCCGCACCGGCCCTGCCGCCCGTGGTGACGCCCCGGGCCGACGCGGGCCAGGACCTCAAGGTCAAGGCGGTCGCTGATCTGCGTGCCAAGGTCGACGTGCTGCTGAAGGCCGCGGAGGCGGGTGACGCGGCGAAGGTGACAGAGGCTGTCGTGGCCACGATCACCGCCACCCTCAACGTGATCGTCAGCATCGTCGTGGGCGGCGGCCTCCCGGCTCCGAACCTCGCGGGGCTGCCTCCGCTGCCCAAGGTCCCGGGGGCCGCTGAAGTACCGAAGGCTCCGGGCGTCGCTGAAGTACCGAAGGCTCCGGGCGTCGCCGAAGTACCGAAGGCTCCGGGCGTCGCCGAAGTGCCGAAGGCCCCCGGCACAACCGGCTGACGGCCCGCGCCTCCAATACCCGGTTCTCCCTGTGGGGGAGGCCGGGCATTGGTGTGCGGAGTAATTGAATGTTAGGGCGTTCGGGTGACGGTGGAAAGATAGCTTCTTTTATGGGGTTTCCTCGGTGGAAGCGGATCGTTACCGATGACGACGGCGACGCTACGGGCGTGAAGAAAACAGACTCGTGCAGCGCGAAGGACGTGGCTGTGTGGGTGTCGCCGCCGGAAAGGTTCTTAAAGTGAAGTACATGAAGAGCGCCGCATTCATCGCCGGCTCGCTCCTGGCCGTCGGTGTCGCCTCCCCGGCCGTCGCCGATGCCGGAGCGAACGGGGATGTCAAGGGCAACCCGGGTGTCATCTCCGGCAACAACGTTCAGGTTCCGATTCACGTCCCGATCAACCTCTGCGGGAACACCATCAACATCATCGCGCTCCTGAACCCGGCCTTTGGCAACGAGTGCATCAACAAGTAGTTCCCAGTCCGAACCACTAGGTGTTCGGTCCCAGTTGGCCCCCCAGTGCACCCCATGCGCTCGGGGGCCAACTGAACCTCCCTCATCGCGTGTGAGCAATCGGCTCGCCCGCACGTATGAAAGACAGGGAACGGCAAAGTGCGACAGGTTTTGAGCAGAGGCGTGTTCGCCGCGGCGGCGGCCTCCGGGCTCCTCGCCATGACCGGCGGCTCCGCTCTCGCGGACTCCGGGGCCGACGGGGATGTCTCCAACTCGCCGGGCGCTGCGTCCGGCAACAACGTTCAGGTCCCTGTGGACGTTCCGGTGAACGCGTGTGGCAACACCATCAACATCATCGCCCTCCTGAACCCGGCCTTCGGCAACGAGTGCGCCAACGTCGACCACTCGACCAAACCGTCCAAGCCTGGCCACGGCAAGCCCGGGCACGGTCGCCCCGGCCCCGGCCCCGGCCAGCCCCCTGGTGACGACAGGCCCGGCCACGGGAACCCTCCTGGTGGCGGCCACCCGGGTGAGGACCGCCCGGGCGGGGGCCACCCCGGGGGCGATCGCCCCGGTGGCGATTACCCGGGTGACGATCACCCCGGCGGGAACCACCCCGGTGAGGAGCCGCCCGTTGCCGGCCACCCCGGTGGCGAGCCGCCCCACAGTGGGCCGCCTCGCCATGAGCCGCCTCGGGCGGAGCCGCCTCGCCATGAGCCGCCCCGGGCGGAGCCGCCTCGCCACGAACCGCCTCGGAGCGAGCCGCCTCGGGCCGAGCCGCCCCGGCACGAGCCGCCTCGCCACGAGCCGCCTCGGAACGAGAACCCCGATGACGAGCCGTGCGACGAGGACTCCGGCGAAAAGCCCCCGGCTGAGCAGCCTCCCGGCCACACGCCGCCCCGCAACGGCCCTCCCGCTGAGGTCCCGCCCCGGCACCAGCCTCCGGCCCACGAGCCCCCGACCGCCGAGCTGCCCGTCGACGAGCCGTCCGTCAACGAGCCGCCCGTGGACGAGCCTTCGGCCGTCGCGCCGGCCGCGCGAGTGCTCCCGGCCGCGCACGTGGCCCCGAGCCTGGCCGACACGGGCGCCGGTGAGCTCGGAGTCGCCGCTGCGATGTCCGCCGCGCTGCTCGGCGGCGGTGTGCTGATGTTCCGCCGGAACAGGGCCCCGCAGGCCTGAATCGCAGGACGCCGAGATGTTCGATGGAGCGGGTCCCCCGGGCCCGCTCCATCGTCATGTCCGGCCACTTTCCAGCCCCCGCATCCGAGTGAATCGGCAAGAACGGCGTACGGTTTCAGTTTCTCACCGTCCGGGCCTTCGTTAGTCCTGGTGTAAGTGACATGGAACAGCAGCGTCGGAATGTCACGGGATTCGTAGTTCGCGGATTACGCCAGCACGAAGAGGGATTACTGGAATGACGTACATGAAGGCCGCCTCGGCCATTGCCGTTTCGATGATGGCCGCGGGAGCGGCCGCAGGAGCGGCGTCTCCGGCCGTCGCTGCCGACTACCAGTCGATGAGCCTGAACGGCGGCGTGCAGCAGCTGACTGACGCTCTGAACACCCACCAGCCGGTGGACTCCACCGTCCAGCCCCTCCTGCACACCGCGACCGACACCGCCCAGGCCGTCAACGAGGCCAGGAACGGTGACCCGTCGAAGCTGATGGGCACCGCGGTGGACACCGGCAAGGCGGCGGCTCCGATGATCGGCGGCATGCCGCTCGGCGGCTGAGGAACGCCGGCGTTTCTCCTGCGGTGCCGGAAGGCCGGTGCGTACACCCATGACTGGTGTACGCGCCGGCCTTCCGGCATGTACGTCCGCCTGTAAGCCCCGTTACGCCCCTCTGTACGCAGCAGTGCGCCCCTGACCGTGGTCAGGAGCGCACTGGGATTCAGACCGCGACTGCGATCAGCGTTCGTTCGACGCGCCGTTGCCCGCGAGGAGGTTGTCCAGGATGTGCGAGAGCGCCTCGTCACCCTTGTTCTGGGTGGAGTTCTCGACGCACTGCTGCTTCTGATCGGCGGACAGGATGTCCTGAACGCCGACGTTGATCAGGGCGACGACGTTCTGGACCTCCTGGATCGGGACAGCGATGCACGGCTTGTTGAGCGTGCCCTGAACCAGGCTCAGCTGCGGGCTCTGGTCGCCCTTCGTGACGGAGTTGCCGTACTTCTGCACGGATCCGTTGCCACTTGCGTTCGCGGCTGTGTGGTCGTCAGCTGCCGCGATCGCCTGCCCGGCTCCGGCGGCGCCGAGCCCGACTACAGAGACAGCAATTGCCGCCGTGGTCATCATCTTCTTGAGCATTTGATTTCCTTGTCAGTCCGGTACGCAGGGATCTGCGTCAGGCTCAACTCCGTTGGCATGGATTGGTTGCGTGTATTCACCCGAATGGTATTCGCGGCCTTTCTGTGGCAATCCTGTGCCGCCAAATGGGTGACGCGGGAGAACTAACCGACTGTTAGGGAGTTGGTCAGTGAGCCTCACCCCGGGGTACGACATGGAAAGAGGAAAACAGTGATCAAGAAGGTCATGGCTACCGCTGCCGTCGCCGTCTCCGTCATGGGCCTCGGTGCCGCGGCCGCCCCGCAGGCAATGGCGGCTGCTGACGACCACGAGGTCCGCACCGCGAGCGGCAACGGGTCGAAGCAGATCTACGGCAACTCCTCCACGTACGGCGACATGAGCCCGCAGATCGGCCTCATCCAGGGGTCGTTCAACAAGCCGTGCATCGCTGTCCCGTTCCAGGAGGTCCAGAACGTCGTGGGTCTGATCAACGTCGGCGTTCAGGACATCCTGTCCGGCGACCAGAAGCAGCAGTGCGTCGAGAACTCCACCCAGAACAAGGGTGACGAGGCGCTCTCGCACATCCTGGACAACCTCCTCGCGGGCAACGGCGCCGACAACAGCTGATATCGCTCGGCGGCGGCCCGGTCACCGCTCCCCCTCCTGGGCGGTGGCCCCGAGCCGGCGCCCGGCCGGACGCGGTGGAGACCCCAGCCACTCCTTCCGCCCCTGGCCACAGCCTTCAGGCCCTGCAGACGCAATTCATCTGCAGGGCCTGAAGGCTGTCGATGGGCCGGGATTACTTGCGCAGAGTGGTTACCGGAATCACGCAGTGCGCGGAGGCCGCGAGTACCTCCTCGTTGCCGACGAAGGCCTTCAGGTCCTCCGCCTCGACGGGGACGCCGGGGGTGCCCTCGGGCCAAGGGCGGGTCGTGAAAATGAAGTGCGCGTGCTTGCGCTTGAGGGCCGCGGCGGTCCACTCCTCGGGTACGAGGCACTGGACCCTCAGGCTCGGCATCATCAGTGACACGCTGCCGTTCTCAAGGAGGAGGGTGACCGGTTCCTTGGACTTGGAGGCGTCGAAAATTCCCTCGCCGACCGGCAGGCCGGTCTGTTCGAGGAGCAGCCGGACGGCCTTCTCGCCGGCCTCGGGGCCGGCCGATCCGTCGCCGAGGGAATAGGCGAGGAGGAAAGCCATGTCACGGCCGTCGTCGATATTCTCGCCGGACCAGGCGATTACGGAGATCGTGCCCAAGTGACTTTGTTCGACAGCGGGTTCAGCGGTCTGTGAGGTCATACAGCGGGACCCTAATTGCCAGGAGCGGGTACGCCCGGCCATAAGTCACCCGGTCGGGCTAAGCCTCTTTCGTCAATACCCCTTACGAGGCAGGTCCTTCAGTGATGTCCGGCTGGGTCTTCGCCGGATTGTCGCGGGCGCCGAGGCGCAAATGCTCGATGTGGTAAACGGCTTCGTCGAGGAGCTGGGCGACGTGATTGTCGTACAGGCTGTAGACGATCCGGCGGCCCTGCCGGGCACCGGTGACCAAGCTCAGGGCGCGCAGCAGCCGCAGCTGGTGGGAGACCGCCGACTGTTCCATCCGGACCGCTTCGGCCAGCTCCGTCACGGCGCACGGGCTCTGGCGGAGCCGGGTCAGGATCATCAGCCGGGACGGCGTGGCCAGGGCCTGGAGCGTGGCGGCGATGGTGGCGGCGGCGTCCGCGTCGAGATGACCTGTGGGTGTGGCGCGTTCGTCGACTCCGTGTCCCATGCGGCCATCGTATCGGCGCGTTTCAGGGTCTATTAGTGAAGAGCTCTTCATGTGTTCCGCTATGGTGGGAGGGTTCGTCACCACGTCTGACCGAGAGGTGTCCCGCCATGGCTTCTCCCCTCCTCGACGACCGGCCCGCCGCTACGCGGTTGCTTGCCGCGCCGCCGGTGCCGTCGCGGCGTACGCGACTGCTCGCGCTGCCGGAGGTCCGGTGGGCCGGCCTGTCCGCCGTCGCCTTTCTGCTGGCCTTCCCGCTCGATCTGGCCGGGGTGTCGGCGTGGGTGTGGGGGCCGCTCTACGCGCTCTGTTACGTCGCGGGGGGCTGGGAGCCGGGGTGGGCCGGGCTGGTGGCGCTCAGGGGGTGGAGCCTCGATGTCGACCTGCTGATGGTGGTCGCCGCGATCGGGGCGGCGGCGATCGGGCAGTTCCTCGACGGGGGGCTTCTTATTGTCATTTTCGCTGTGTCCGGTGCGCTGGAGGCGCTGGCCACTCGGCGTACGGCCGACTCGGTGCGGGGGCTGCTGGATCTTGCTCCGGCTACGGCTGTGCGGCTGCGGCCGCGGGGTGCTGCTGCTGGGGAGGATGAGGAAGTGGTGGGGCTCGGGGAGCTGCGGGTCGGGGATCTGGTGCTCGTACGGCCCGGTGAGCGGTTGCCTGCCGACGGCACGGTGGTGGAGGGCGCCGGTGAGGTCGACCAGGCGACCATCACCGGGGAGCCGCTGCCGGTGAACAAGGAGCCGGGGGACGAGGTGTTCGCGGGCACCCTCAACGGCACGGGGGCGCTGCGGGTCCGGGTGGACAAGGACGCGTCCGAGTCGGTCATCGCGCGCATCGTGGGGATGGTCGAGGAGGCGAGCGAGACCAAGGCGCCGACGCAGTTGTTCATCGAGAAGGTCGAGCAGCGTTACTCGGTGGGTGTCGTCGTTGCCACGTTGGCGCTGTTCGGGGTGCCGCTCGCGTGGGGGGCGGACTTCACCTCGACGCTGCTGCGGGCCATGACCTTCATGATCGTCGCCTCGCCGTGCGCGGTGGTGCTGGCGACCATGCCGCCGCTGCTGTCCGCGATCGCCAACGCCGGGCGGCACGGGGTGCTGGTCAAGTCCGCGGTGGTCATGGAGCGGCTGGGTGGCGTTACGCGAGTGGCGCTGGACAAGACCGGCACGTTGACGGAGGGGGCGCCGCGGGTTGCGGAGGTTCGGGTGGCGTCTGGTGGGGGTGGTGGGCTGGGGGAGGCCGGGGTTCTGGCGTTGGCGGCGGCCGCCGAGCATTCGAGCGAGCATCCGCTGGCGCGGGCTGTGGTGGCGCTGGCGAAGGAACGTGGGTTGGGGATCGAATCGGCTGAGGACTTCTCCTCGGAGCCGGGGCGGGGGGTTCGGGCCGTTGTGGGTGGGCGGGAAGTGCGGGTGGGTAGCCCGCTGGCTCTGGTGGGGGTGGTGGGCGGCGAAGCCGGGTTGATGGTGGCTGAGGTGGAGGGGGCTGGGCGTACCGCTGTGGTGGTGTTGGTCGACGGGGTTCTGGTGGGGGTGCTCGGGGTTGAGGACCGGGTGCGGGTGGGGGCGGGCGAGGCGGTTGCCGCGCTCGGGCGGCTCACGGGGTCGGCGCCGGTGCTGCTGACCGGCGACAACGAACGCGCCGCCGTGAAGCTTGCCGGTGAGGTTGGCATTGCGGAGGTACGGGCGGGGCTGTTGCCGCAGGACAAGGCTGCCGCCGTACGGGAGTGGGAGGCGGCGGGGGAGAAGGTGCTGGTGGTCGGGGACGGGGTCAACGACGCGCCCGCGCTGGCGGCGGCGCACAGTGGCATCGCCATGGGGCGGGCGGGATCGGATCTGGCGCTGGAGACGGCTGACGCGGTGGTGGTGCGGGACGAGTTGGCGACGGTGCCTGTTGTTGTCGCGCTTTCTCGGCGTGCGCGGCGGCTGGTTGTGCAGAACCTCGTGATTGCGGGGTTCTGTATCGGGGCGCTGGTGATCTGGGATCTGGTGGGGCACCTGCCGTTGCCGCTGGGGGTTGCGGGGCATGAGGGGTCGACGGTGCTCGTCGGACTCAACGGCTTGCGTCTGCTGCGGGAGTCCGCTTGGCGGGGCGCGGTGCGGGACGCTGGCGCGGGCGGCGGGGGCTTTGGGGTCGGTGCCGCGCCGCGGCGTCTCCTCGGGCGCCGAACGTTCGGGTAGCGCGTTGTTTCTTCGGGCTCGTTGCGTTCGACGCCCTGCGGGGAGCGCCCCGGCACGTCCCCTCCTGGCACCGGGACGGGTTGCGGCGGGGCCGGGCGGGACCTGCGATGCGCGGCGACATTCAGCCCGTCCGGCGTTTGAGGACATGCCGGAGGGCGGCTCAGCCGGCCGCCGCCCTTGTGCGACGCCACCGGTCCGGGTGCTGACCGCTGACAGCGGTGCCGTTACGGTCGGGCGATGAGCCAAGTGGACAGCAGTGCGGTGGCCGTGACGCCTACCGTCCCGGAAGGCCGGTGGGGGTGGAGGCGGGGGCGTGTCCTTGCCTCGCTGGCCGTGGGGGTCGGCGGGCTGCTCGTTTTCCCTTCGGCCGTGCCTGACATGGCCGGCCGGCCGGGCAGTCTGCTGGAGACGTTCCTGCCGTGGCTCGGTCTGGCGGTCCCCGTCTTCTTGGTTCTGGCGATCGTGCGGCGATCGGCCGTCGCTCTAGTGGCTCTGTTGTTGCCCGTTGCCGCTTGGGTGAGTGGCTTCGGGGGGCTGCTGCTGCCGGCTGAGGACTCGGCGTACGACCTCACCGTGGTTCAGCACAATGTGAGTGACGAGAACGCTGATCCGGCGGGTACGGCACGGGCCCTGATGAAGGCTCGTCCTGGCCTCATCGCTCTCGAAGAGGTGACGGCCGGTGCGCTGGATGTCTATGCCGCGACGCTCGCCCCGGATTACCCCCACCACTTGGTGGTGGGGACTGTTGGGCTGTGGTCGAAGTATCCGCTGAACGGGGCGCGGCCGGTGGACATAAAGCCGGACGGGATCGTGGGGGCCTGGAAGCGTGGGCTGAGGGCGGAGGTCCGGGTGCCGGAGAAGGCGGCGGTCGCGGTGTACGTCGCCCACTTGCCCTCCGTGCGGTTGGGGGTGCGGGCCGGGTTCAGTTCCGGGTGGCGCGACGAGAGCGCCGCCCTGCTGGGTGCGGCCATCGCGGCCGAGCCGCTGGAGCGGGTGATCCTGCTCGGCGACCTCAACAGCACGGTGGACGACCGTGGGCTGGACCCGGTCGGCGCCCAGATGAACACGGTGGGCCCCGGCTTCGCCTTCAGCTGGCCCGCCTCCTTCCCCGTGGCCCGGATCGACCAGGTCATGACGCGGAGGGCAACCGTCACCGAGGTGTGGTCGCTGCCCGCGACGGGGAGCGACCACCTGCCCATTGCTGCCCGCATCAGGTGGTGATCACCACCCCCGTGACCCCGTTCGGGGTGTGAGGCCCCGGTCTAGGCCTCGGTCCGCTTCTCCAGGCGGCTGCCGCGCGGGAGTGTGAGGGACATGATGTTGCCGGGGGCGTCCAGTTCGATGCGGTGCCATCGCCCGCGCGGCACGATGACCGCGTTTCCGGCCGGCAGTCCTATCTCCTCCTCTTCGTCCTCCGGACGTTCCGGACGGAGGTAGAGGCGTATTCCTCCGGTGAGGCAGGAGACGAGTTCTTCCGCGTCGGGGTGGACCTCCCAGTGGTCGGCGTGGACGTCGGCGTCGGTCTCCACGTGGAAGGCCATGAGCTGCCAGCCGTCCCTGCCGGGATCGAACACAGGCTGCTCGGCGTGCATGTGGCCGCCTTGGCGAAGGTGGATGAAGGAGGCGAAGAGATCGATCGGGGTGACAGTCATTCCGAGACGTCCTTCCTGCGGTGATCTTCGGGGCGTCCGCGTCGACTTCACGCGGTGAGGGCGCGGCGCAGGGCTGCGCCGAGTTCGGCGAGCTGCCGCTGCGACACCTGGGCGGACAAGATCGCCTGCGAGCCGTGGAAGGTGCCGGGCCACTGGTGCAGCTCGACCGAGACGCCTGCCTGCATCAGGCGCAGTGCGTAGGCGATGCCTTCGTCGCGGAGCGGGTCGAACTCCGCGGTGGCGATGTAGGCGGGTGGCAGGCCGGACAGGTCGGTGGCCCGGGCCGGGGCGGCGTACGGCGTGGCGGGCGTGGAGCCCAGGTAGTGCCGCCACGATGCGGCGACTGCGTCGCGATTCATCCAGGGCGTATCGGTGAAGTTCTGCTGCGACCACGTTTCCTGCCGGTCGTCGAGCCCGGGCTGGCTCAGCAGCTGGAAACGGATCGGGGGCCCTTGCTGGTCGCGCGCCCGCAGGGCCACCGCGGCCGCCAGCCCCGCGCCGCAGCTGTGGCCTCCGACCGCTATCCGCTCCGGGTCGATGCCGAGCTCTGCTGCGTGCTCGGCCGTCCAGGTCAGCACCGCGTAGGCGTCGTCCAGGGCGGCCGGGAAACGATCCTCGGGGGCCAGGCGGTAGCCCACCGAGATCACCACCGCGCCGGAGCCTTCCGCGAGCCGGGTGGCCCATGGGCGATCGGTGTCCAGGTCGCCCGTCACCCATGCGCCGCCGTGCAGCCAGACGATGGTGCCGTGTGCCTGGTGCGGACGGTAGATCCGCACCGCCACGTCCGGATCGGCGGGCACCGTGCGGTCCTCGACCTCCATTCCGGCGGTTTCCGGTGTGGGCACCGTGGCGGCCAGCTCGGCGAGACGCTTGCGCTCGGCGACCGGTTCGGTCAGATCGGCCCGGGGGAACAACGGGACGAATACTTCGAGTTCGGGATCCATGACGGCCATCCTGACGTTCGCCGGCCCCGCGTTCGTCCGCCGTCCGTCGGGCATCTCGGCCGGATCACGCACCGATTGGCGCCTGCCCTCCTGTCGCGGAGGCCCTATCCTCTGGCCATGGAGGCACTGGCCGTACGGCTGTCGCACCTGGATTCCCAAGCCGAGGGGGCGATCCGGGTCGTCATGTTCTACGACACGCTGATGCGCCGACGGGTGGATCTCCCGGCGCTCGCCCGAGCCTCGGCGGGCCTGGCCGAGTGCGTGGCCGGGATCCGGCTCCACGGCACGGGGCGGACGATCCGCTTCTCGCCCGACGGCAGGGAAACGTCCACCCCGCCGCAATCCGCGTCCGCCACGACGCCGATCACCCTCGACGAGGAGGAGATCGGCACGGTGTGGCTGGAACGCCCCGGCTCGCTGCTCGGCCTCGACGAGCTGCTGCTGGACCGTCTCGCCATCGCAGCCGCGGGGGTCGTCGAGAGGTACGGACCGGCCCGTACCACCATGGCCGACCCCGCCCTCGTCGAGCTGGCGATCAGCTCCGACAGCGACGAGGCGGCCAGGGCTCGCGCGCTGCGGCTCCTGGGTTTCGCCGCCGACCTGCCGGTTCGCGTCGTCGCCGTTCGGTCGCAGCTTCCGCTCGACCGGATCGGCGGCCTGATCTGCCCGGCCCGCCCGGTGAAGGCCGCACTGCTGGCCGATACGGGCGTCCTCCTCGCGACCGCCGTGGACCCAGCCCGGTTTCCGACAGGCGTGCGCGCGGGCATCGGCGCCGCCGACAGCCCTGATCTGTCCTGGCGGGAGGCCCGTACCGCGCTCCGCTTCACCACCCCACGCCGACCAGTTGTCCCCTTCGACGGTCTGGGGGCGTTGGCGCTGCTCGCACAGGTACCCCAGGACGCCTCGCGCGCCAACGCCGACGTCGCCGCGATCGCCCGCATGGCCGACAACCCGGAAGATCTGGAGACGCTGGACGCCTATTGCGCCACCGGCTCCCTGCGCCGGGCCGCTGACCTTCTCCACCTGCACCACAGCAGCGTCGCCCGCCGACTCGACCAGATCGGAAAGACCCTGGGCATCGAACTCACCCAGCCCACTGGACTGATGCGGGCCGGGCTCGCCCTCACCGCATGGCGGCTGCTCAACGACTGAGGACCCGTGTCAATGGTGTGGGCCTTTCGACCTGATCGGATGGATTGTTCTGTTTGGGGGTGCGTGGGGCGGATTATGCGGAACGTGCGGTGGAGGATGAAGGCCCGCCGTCGTCTTCCGAGGCCAGAGGTGTGTCCATGGGGCTGTCCGTCACCGAAGTTGAACTGCCGCCGATCTTCTGTCCTTTGGAGTCGGCCATCCACCCCCGGGTCCGGGACATCGAGGCGCGGGCGGAGGAGTGGGTCCGGGCGAGTGGCATGGGTACGGATGAGGAGCTTGCCTGGGTCGTCGCCAGTCACAGCGCCGACTTCTTCGCCCGCTTCGCCCCCACGGCCGACGCGGACCGTGTGCTGGCCACGTCCCTGTGGGTGTACTGGGGCTTCGGCTTCGACGACGCGCGCTGCGACAACGGACCGCTCAGTACCGACCCCGGGGCATTCGGCGCCTTGGCCGGGCAGGTGCAGCGGGCAGTGGAGGCGCCGTCGGCCGTATCCGATGCGGAGCCGTCGTACATCCCGGCCTTGAAGGACATCGTCAACCGGTTCCGTGCCATGGGCGGGCCCGTGCAACTGCGTCGTTTCGCCATTGCTCACCGCGCCTGGCTCTCCGGAGTGACGTGGCAGATCGGCAACGCGGCGCGCGGGCACATGCCGGATCTGGACGAGTACGTCGCCATGCGGCTGCTGTCGGCCGGGGGCGAGCCGACGTTCGCCATGCTGGAGCTGGCCACGGGCCTGGAGGTGCCCGGCCGTGAGATGGACCGGCCGGTTGTCCGGGCGCTGACGGAGATGGCCATTCTGATCGCGGCGCTGGACAACGACCGGCATTCGCTGCGGAAGGAGCTGGCCCGCGGGCACACCGACCAGAACATTTATGGTGTGCTGATGCGGCACCAGGACCTGTCGCTGCAGGAGGCGGTCGACGCCGCGACCCGGCTGCGCGACCGGGTGATGCTCCGCTTCCTGGACGTGGCGGAGCGGGTACGTCCGCAGGGCGGTGTGGAGCTCCGGAGTTATCTGGACGGACTGCGGTACGGGGTCCGGGGCAACGCCGAGTGGGGACTGCGGGTGCCGCGCTATCTCAGTCTCGGCCACGTGCCCGGCGGTCTGGACGACACTCCGCTGGAGTGGGCGGAGCGGCCGGCGGACGACGACCGGTCTCCGCTGGGCCTGCCGACCGTGGCCTGGTGGTGGGACGAAGGTCTGCTGTACGGGTGAGTGGTTCTATCGGGGGCTGGCCAGAAGCAGCGTCCACCACCCTTGGCCGTTGTTGCCCTTGCTCACGCCGACGCCCACGTGCCGGAAGGCGCAGGTGAGCATCGCGTCGCGGTGCTTGGGGCTGTCCTTCCACAGGCCGAGGGCCGTTGCCGGGTCGGGCTTGGAGCGGGCGATGTTCTCGGCCACCCGGCGCCACCGGTATCCCTCGTCCGTGAGCCGGTCGCCCGGGCCGGACGCGTGCGCGCCGGTGTGGGAGAGGGACCCGGCGCGTGCCATGTAGTCGCTGTGCTGTTGGGCGGTCCTGGTCACGGCGCGGTGGGCCCGTACCTGCTTGCAGCCGTTACGGGCCCGCTCGCGGTTGAGGAGCCGGACGAGGGCCGTGCGGGCCTGTTGCACGGCGGGCGGCGTGGGCCTCTCGTGCTGCGGGCGGACCGCTGGTTTCGGGCGCGGTGGCCGGTGCTCCTGGCCCACGGCTGGAGGCCGCCACGTCGCCTGCCAGGTCGCCGGAAGCGGCGGTGGTGGCTGGAGGCGGTGTGTGGGCACTTTTTGCAGCGTGTACTGCGGGGGTGCCGGGGGCGGCGGGAAGGGATGGGCGGCCACCAAAGCCATCACGATCCAGGGCAGTTGTCTGCGCACGGTCGAGCTCTTTCTTATCTTCTATTGGCACTTGAAAGCACTTATTCACCTTCGAGGGAAGTAAGGAAGAAATTCCGTTCCCTTTCCGGTAGTTGTGTGCGGTAGCTATTAGAGTTTCACGCGTTCGTCCCCCCCACTTAAGGAATACCAATGGCCTTCTTCCGTCGCGCCGCGGCTGTATCTCTCGCTGCCGCCGCTCTGGTCGCCTTCGGCGCTGTGTCCGCTGCGTCCGCCGCACCCGCCGGGGCCCCCGCGTCCGTGTCCGACGGCCGCCACCCGTACCCCGGCGGCCACGGTGGGCCGATCCGCTTCGGACCGATCGTCATCCCGAGCGACGGCCAGTTCACCGGCGGCTTCGCCTGGGACACGTCCGGCAGCCGCCACGGTTAGGCGTCGTACGGCGGCGGCCCTCATCTCTTGAGGGTCGCCGCACTGGCTACCAGCACCGCCACGACACAGACCAGAATCAGCAGCGCGTCACGGACGAAGATGCCTGTCACTCCCGTGTGCCGCGCCGCTTCACCTGCCGCCTGGACGGCGTACGTCATCGGCATGACCTTGGCGAGCGCAGCCAGCGAGCCGTGCATCTCGTCCCTCGGTACGAACAGTCCACAGACCAGAAACTGCGGGAGCACCCCGGCCGGCAGGAATTGCACCGCCTGGAACTCATTGCGCGCGAACGCGCTCACCAAGAGGCCCAGCGCCAGGCCGAGCAGCGCGCCCAGCATGGCGATGACCATCAGGAGGTACGCCGGTCCCTTGATCTCCAGTCCGAGTGGACCGACCGCGAGGAGGGTGGAGAGGACCGCCTGGAGCAGGGCCAGGAAGGTGAAGGCCAGGCAGTAGCCGAGGACGATGTCCAACCGCCGTACGGGCAGGGTGAGCAGCCGCTCGGCGGTCCCTGATGTGCGTTCGCGCAGCGTGGACACCGAGCCGACCAGGTACATCACGATGACCGGGAAGATCCCGAACACCTGCGGGCCGATCCGGTCGAAGCTGCCGCCCGAGCGGTCGAACATCAGCTTCAGCAGCACCATCAGCATGCAGGGAATCACCAGCACCAGTGCCGTGCTGCCGCGATCGCGGGAGAACTGCTGCAGCACGCGGTGGGCCGTGGCGATCGTGATGCTGGGCGTGAACGGCAGCTGCCGGGCGGCGGCCGTCCTGGCCGGCGTGGTCATCGCAGCAGCTCCTGCGCGAAGAAGGAGGCGTGTGCGTCGGGCGGTACGTCGACCAGCATGGGGGCGGGGTCCGGTGCGGGTGCGGGTGTGCGTGCGGGCGTCGGTGTCGGCACCCGGCCGCCGGTGGACGGGGTCACCAGCCGCATGAAGGCACTCTCCACGCTCTCGCAGCCCGTGTGCGCCAGCAGCTCGTCGCGCTCGCAGGAGGCGAGCAGCTGACCGCCGCGCATGAGCAGCAGGCGGTCGCAGCGGTCGGCCTCGTCCATGACATGGCTCGATACGAGCAGGGTGGTCCCCTCGTCGGCCAGCCGCCGGAACACCGTCCACAGTTCTCTGCGTACGAGTGGATCGAGGCCCACTGTGGGTTCGTCCATCACCAGCAGGTCCGGCGTGCCCAGAAGGGCGACGGCGAGGGACACGCGCGAGTACTGGCCGCCCGACAGCCGGGCTACCGGCTGGTCGGCGTACTCCGCCAGGTCGACTTCTTTGACGACCCGTACGACGGCGTCCTCGCGGCGCCAGCCCCGCAGTCCCAGGGCGGCCGAGAAGTAGCGCAGGTTTTCCAGCACCGTGAGGTCGGAGTAGACGGACGGCGCCTGGGTCACGTACCCGACGCGCGAGCTGAGCGCGGCGGATCCGGCCGGGTGCCCCAGGACTTGTACGTGGCCCGCCGTGCTCTTCTGAATTCCGACCACGGAGCGCAGAAGTGTGGTTTTCCCACAGCCACTCGGACCGAGCAGTCCTACGATCGTTCCCCTGGGAACGGTGAAACTGATGTCGTCGAAAATGACCCGATGTCCCAGCGCGACGCTGAGTCCGTACACGTTGATGGCGGTTGGACCGAAGGCCGCTGGCCTTTTTGTGTGAATGTCGTCCCGCTTCAAGGATTCGTGTCCCGTGTTAGATGCTGCGAATGGCGCAAGGGCCACTGATTGAACGGTGACAGGCCCCGGCCGGTTACGCCGAATTTCAGTGGTCGCGATGGGTCAGCAGCATCGCGATGTCCTGCAACCGCCGGTACACGGCAGGTACGGGCTCGGCCCGCGCCAGCGCCCGCATCGCGGACGTCATCTGCCGCTTGGCCTCCAGCTCCGTCGCCTCGCGGCCGCCGGCCTGCTCGATGAGGTCGGTGGCCAGGGCGATGTCGGCTTCGCTCAGGAACTGCGGGCGGCTGTAGAGCGAGCGCAGCCGTTCACCCGCCTCGCCGGCGGCGGCCAGGGCCACGGCGACCGGCAGGGACTTCTTGCGCGCCGCCACATCCGCGCCCACCGGCTTTCCGCTGCGTTCCGTCCTGCCCCAGATGCCCAGTAGGTCGTCCACGCACTGGAACGCGACGCCCAGATGGCGGCCGAAGTCCCGCAGCCCGCTCACCCGCTCCTCGGGCACCCCGGCGAGCACCGCGCCCAGCGCGCAGGCGCAGCCCATCAGCGCTCCCGTCTTCCCGGCGGCCATGGCCAGGTAGTCGGTTGCCGGTACGCGGTCGGTGCCTTCAAAGGCGACGTCCTGGCTCTGGCCGCGCAGCAGGCCGTCGAGGGCCCAGGACAACTCCTTCACTGCGGAGGCCGAATGGGGGGTGGTGGACGCCGTCAGCGTCGACAGCGCGCTGATGAGCAGCGCGTCGCCCGCCAGCACGGCAGCGGGTGCGCCGTACACCGCCCAGGCGGCGGGCCTGTGCCGTCGAAGTCTGTCGGCGTCGATCACGTCGTCGTGGAGGAGTGAGAAATCGTGCACCAACTCGACCGCGACAGCGCCCGGGATGGCGCATTCGGCCGCCGCCCCTACCGCCATTGCCGAGAGGAAAACCAGCGCGGGCCGCACGGCCTTTCCCGCGCCCTCGCCCGTCGGTGCCGGCGTGGGGCTGCCGTCGGCCTCGTTCCAGCCCCGGTGATAACCGGTGATACGGCGTTCCGGCGCGGGCAGTTCTTCCACCGCCTTGCGCAATGCGGGGAGTACCAGTTCGCGGGCCCAGGAGAAGACCGCCGTTTTTTCCACACCGGCCTGGGGAGCGGGGGCAGGGCGGGGGAATGTCAGCAGTTCGTTAGGCACGCGCCCAGCTAACCGACATCGGGTGCGTCACACAGTGCGACCGGCCCTGGCGATCACGAGATCACTGGAAGAGGTGAGATGCGGACCAATTAATGATCGTCCGTAATTAGCCATGTGGGAGAGGGAGTTATTGGCCGGTGCCCTCTCCTTCGCCGCCTTCGTCGCGGCGGTCAGCGGCTGACGGCCGCGCAGATGGCCTTGCCGCCCTCCGGGGACGGGCTGACCGTGACGAAGCGGGACAGGAAGTTGACCAGGGTCAGGCCGTAACCGCCCTCGTAGCCGGTGATGTCCGGGTGGCGTGGGCGGGGGCGGGACGGGCTGGGGTCCTGCACGGTGATCTCCACCGTGTTCCGGCCCGCCACCAGTCGCAGCTTTGTGATGCCGCCTGCGTGCCTCAGCGCGTTCGTAACCAGCTCGGAGACCACCAGAACCACGTTGTCGGTGGTCTCCGGGGTGGGCGCCGGGGCCAGGCCGCAGAGGAACTCGCGAGCGGTGTCGCGCGCCTCGGCCGCCGTGTCCGGACGTGTGGTCCGTTCGGCGAGCCCGCGCCTTCGGCCGCAGGTTGTCTGCGTGCGGTTCATGTCGTTCACCCCCGATGAAATAGGAAGCCCTGCTCCGGTGACCCTGGGGCTTCTGCCCTGCTTTACCCAGAGCTAACTTCACGCCTTCCCTGCCGTGCGGTCGCGGCGTACAAATATGTGTCCCTCCGGTGAAACATCTGTGCGATCATCGCGGTCACCGAGGGCCCGGAGTGCTCCGGCCTCCATCTGACCGCTCCGGGGGGAACGGAATGTCTCAGCACCCGTGTACGGCCGCGAGAACCGCGTCGTACACCTCATTGCTGCTCGCGGTGTCGATCCTCGTCTCGCTGCTGCTGCCGACCGGCGCGGCCTGGGCGGCGTCCGCCAAGACCGCCGCAGCGGCGGCCGGCGATTGCGCTGTCCTTCCTCTTGCTCCCTTCGGGGACCCGGGATCCGCCGTGGGCAGGGCGACCGTCCCTGATGAGGGGAGTGCCTGCTTCACCTTCAGTGCCGACAGTCCCGGTCTGCACCGTGTGCTGCTGGACGACCAGCACAACGAGACGTATCTCCAGGTCTTCGACGGGGACGCTGAAGTGGCGTGCCGTGAGGGTGAGGGTGAGGGGTGGTGCGACTTGCCGCGCGCGGGGGCCTTCACGGTGAAGGCCGTCAATCGCGGGTGGGACGCGGAAGACGTCACCGTCGCTGTTGTTCCGCTCGCCACGAGCGTCGGGTGTGAGGCGGAGTCCGGTACGTCGTGGGACGGCGCGGTCGTCTCCGGCTCGGCGGTCGCCTCGACGGCGATTCTTTGCCACCCCTTCACAGCTGCGGCCGGGGAGCGGATCACTTCCGAGTTCACCATCGTCAAGTACGGGAGCCGTGAGTCGTGGATCAGCGACGAGAGTGGTGACCGGATCTGCCCGCGTTCCAACGAGGACGGCAGTGAGGGATGTGTGCTGCCCGGCGACGGGCCCTACCGGGTTCTGAGCCGCGTCACCGAGGTCGAGGGCGGCTTCCCGGCGGCGTACAGCCTGAAGGTACGCCGTCTTTCCGAACCGGTCGGCTGCGCGAGCGTTGCGTTGAACGCTTACAACTCCGCGCCGACGACCGCGGACCCGGCCACCGGCTGCAAGACCTTCAGCATCCCGGCCGCCGGGCGCTACGACGTGTACGAGGTGCGGTCCGGCTCGCGGTCCGCGCTCGCCGTGTACGACCGGGACGGGAAGACGGTCTGCCGTACGTCGCAGCAGCCGTGCAGCCTGCCTGCCGCCGGTGATTACACGGTGTTCACGGATCACGCGACCCTTGTTCTCGACCGCGCCGGCACGGCCGGCTGCGAGCCCGCCGAACTGGGCACGTACGAGGGCACCTTCGCGGTCTCGGGCGAGGTCGACTGCCTCACGCTGCCGCTTCCCGCAGGCGCCCGGATGGCCGCGCTGAAGGCCCTGAACGCGCCCGCGCCGCGACCCGAGGTCACCGTTGTCGACGCCGACGGGATCGGGCGGTGCGAGTGGGGCTCGCTCTCCGACGGTACGTGCGAGCTCACCGGAAAGGCTCCGTTCCGCGCATTGGCCTCAAGTGGCAGTGGGACCGGTTCGTACCGCCTCGCTCTGCACCGCACGGACGCGGAGAGCGGCTGCCTGGTCCTCCCGGCGGGCGATTTCACCAGTGCGAGCCCCTCGGCGCGGTTCAGCACGGGCGGCGGGGTCTTCTCGCACTGCCTGAGCATCCCGGCCGCCGACCACAGCGCGGTGGAAAACGTCCAGCTGAAGGCCCTCTCCGGCACGTCCCCCGCCCATGTGTCGGTCGTGGACGCGGCCGGCAAGCAGGCCTGCTGGGTCCGGACTTCCTGGAGCACCTGCTACCTCACCCCGGGTGTCGCGCACACCGTGCTGGTGACCGGTGGTGACGCCGAAGCCACGTACGCCCTCACCCGACGGGATGTGACGGGGACCGCGAAGGGCTGCACCGCCAACCCGGCCACTGCGGTGGGCGGTCCGTCCACGGGCGGCGCGATGGGGGCGCCGGGCGATCTGATCTGCCGCCAGGTGACCACCGCCGACGTCAAGGACAGCCTCCACCTCGACGTGCGCGACTCGCTCGGCACCGCGAACATCCTGGCGTTCGACGCGGAGGGCGAGGTCGTCTGCTCGAACCGCAACAGGGCGTGCGGGGCCACGGGTTCGACCCGCTACCAGGTCCTGCTCGCCGTCCCGTCCAGCCTGAAGGCGCCCGCCTCCTACCGCTTCGACGCGCTGCGCATCGCCACGGCCGCCGGTCCGGCCGCCGAGTGCGTGAAGGTCCCGAACGTCAGTTACGGGTACGGGCCGATCAGCGGCACGCTCAACGAGCAGCGCACCGCCGTCTGCGCGGCGCTTCCCACGGCGTACAACGACCGCTTCGACGTGGCGATCAGCGACACCGCCGGGGGCACGGAGACCGCGGTGCCCGCGCTGTACGGCAGTGGCAGCGGCAGCCTCATGAACGGGTGCACGCTGTACGTCCCCACCGGGTACGAATGCGCCGTGAACGGGTCGTACACGGCGGCCGGCAGCCCGAGCATCCTGCTCCTGGGGCTGCCCGAGAAGGCGTCGCAGACCGCGTACCGCGCGGAACTCACCTGTTGGTCCACCCTCTGCGGCACCGAGAAGGTCAGCGTCGCCGCCGTGACGCCCGCCACCGGAGTGAGCGGCGCCAAGGCCACCGTCAAGGTGACGGGGACCGCGCTGCACAAGGACGACAAGGTCCGGATCAGCCTCGCCGGCAAGACGCTGGTGGGCACCACCACCTCGGTGTCGGCCGACCGGAAGACCCTGACGGCCGTCCTGGACCTGACCGGGGCCGCGCCGGGCGACTGGAGCCTCAGCGTCCTCGCGCACAACGCGGGGCAGTACCTGCGCGGCACCTTCAGCGTGACGCCGGCGCCGGTGAAGAACACTGTGGCGCCGAAGATCGGTGGCACGGTGAAGGTCGGGGCCAAGGTCACCGCCGGGACGGGGACGTGGACGCCTGCGCCGACGTCGTACGGCTACCAGTGGAAGGCCGACGGCACGGCGATCTCGGGGGCCACCGGGTCGGTGTACACGGTCCCGGCCTCGTTGCTGGGCAAGAAGCTCACGGTTACGGTTACCGCCCGCCGCACGGGGCACCCGAGTGGTGCTGCTACCACCGCCGCCGTCACGGTCGCCAAGGGCAGTGCCCCCAAGGTCACCACGGCACCGGCGATCTCGGGCACGGCCAAGGTGGGGCGTACGCTCAAGGCCGCCCACGGCACCTGGACGCCCGCCCCGACGTCGTACGGCTACCAGTGGTACGCGAACGGTACGGCGATCACGGGCGCGACCACGTCCTCGCTGGTCCTCAAGTCCGCCCAGGCCGGCAAGAAGATCACCGTGAAGGTCACCGCGCGCCGCACCGGCCACACCAGCGGAACCGCCCTCAGCAAGCCGACGTCGGCGGTCGCCCGCTGAGTCCGTTACCTCATTCGGGGGACTCCGCGGTCGTTCCGGGGCCGGGCTCCGGGGTTTCGGCATTGCTGGGTGCGGGGGACATCCAGGCCATGCCGATGAGTACCGCCGCCAGGAAGGCGATCGCACCGGCGATCGCGCTCGCCACGCGAGGGCGGCGGCGTACGAACACCCGGGTGCTCGGCCGCTGGATCGGCGGCGCCGCGCGGCGGCGGGACGCCGGGCGCGGGGTGCCCGTGGACGGCAGCGAGTACGTCGTCGTGGCCTGCGGCGGCGGACCGCTCACCGGGGGCGTCGGGGGGAGCGGCTGGGAGTGGCCCCGCCAGGAGTCCTGGCGGAACCAGTCGGCGGCCTGTTGGGCCGTGGGGCGGTCTTCCGGCTGCTTGGCGAGCAGGCCGAGGAGGTACGCCTCGAAGGGGGCGGGTACGTCGACGCCGAGGTTCCGCGGCGGTACGGGCGCGGCGTCCACATGCTGGTACAGCGTGCCGGTGGCGGTGTCGGCCTGGAACGGCGGGCGGCCGGCGAGCAGTTGGTAGAGCACGCAGCCGAGGGAGTACATGTCGGAGGCCGGGCCCGCGGGTCTGCCCAGCGCGCGCTCCGGGGCCAGGTAGAGGCTGGTGCCCACGATCTGGCCGGCGGTGGTGAGCGCGGTGGCGGGGTCGTCGACGAACTGGGCGATGCCGAAGTCCGCGATCTTGACCGTTCCGTCGTGACTCGTCATCAGGTTGCCGGGCTTGATGTCGCGGTGCACGACGCCCTGGCGGTGGGCCGCGGCGAGGCCGGCGGCTGCCTGAGCGGCGATGTTGGCGACCCGCTCGGCGCGCAACGCCCCTTCGGAGACGAGGGTCTGAGCCAGGCTCGTTCCCTCGACGAGTTCCATGACGAGGTAGAAGCGGTCGTCCCAGGCCCCGAAGTCGAACACCGCCACTAGGTGAGGGTGACTCAGCCGGGCGGCGGTCTGGGCCTCCAGGCGGAATCGGGCCGCTGCTGACGCGTCGGCACCGTTGCCGAGCAGCAGCTTGACGGCGACTGGCCGGCCCAGCACCTCGTCCGTGGCCCGCCAGACCTCGCCCATCCCGCCCCGCCCGATGGGTGTGTCCAGCCGGTATCTGTCCGCCACCAGCACTTGCGCACCAACCCCGATTCACTGTGACAATCTCAAGGCTGCTGAACCTACTTCACCCCGTTGTCGCCCCTTCCGGTGAGGGCGGCAGTTACGGTACGGGGCTCGTCCCCGCGCGAGCCTTCGCGGGTATGGCGGGCTTCGCGGCGAGAATCCCGCTATGAACGCATTTGATCTTGGGCTGTCGCTGCCTGTGCGGCAGGCTTTTCGCCGTTCCGGCGCTCTGCTGCTGACCGTACTCATGGTGCTCACCGGCCTCTCGCTCTCGGCCGGGTCCGCCTGGGCCGACGCCGCGAGCGGTTCGGCGTACAGGACGGCCGTCGTCGGGGCGCCGGCCCCCGCCGTCGAGCCGTGCACCAGCAGCGATCCCGTCGTCTGCCGAATCCGGGAGATGAGCCCCGCCGAGCGTGCCGAGGCGCGGGAGGTGCGGATCCGCTACCACCAACTGCTCGACCGGATGGAGCAGACGGCCGCCGACATGCGCGCCGACGGCCGCGACGACGAGGAGATCGCGCGGCGGCTGGTGGACCTGCGCAACGAGGCCAAGGACATCACCCGGGCCGGTATGTCCGAGGAGGCGGTCGCGGCGCTGGAGGCGCGCAATATGGAGAAGTACGGCAACCCGCTGGGGCCGACGGCCGATCAGCAGTACGCCAGGTACGGCAGTTGGGCCAAGGTCATCGACGCCGCGACCCGCAGCAACGCCGCCATCGACCGGGAACTCGGGCTGGAGCCTCGCCACTGATGTACGTCATAGCTCTGCAGGATTACGACCACCACGGCCGGGTGTGGGCACTGGACCCCTTGACGGGGGCTTCGGCGCCGGCATCCGGCCGTTGCCATGGGTTCGTCCGGCTGCCCGGGGGTGAGGGTGGGCAGGCCGCTGCCCTGTACGCCGACGCCGGGAAGCTGTGGCTGCAGTACGGGGAGCATCGCTGGGACTGCGAGACGGTTGTGGTGCGCCATGCCCGGCGGCCGGACGGGGCGCACGTGTTCACCGTCCTCGGCGGCGAGGGCACGGAACTGGAGGTGCGCTGCCCGGCTCCGGACCCCGGGCCGTTCGATCCGACGTACGACTGGATTGACACAGTCGCCGACGATTTCTTCCTCTGGGTGGCCGGCCAACTCGCGGAGAGGGAAGGCCGCAGGGCTCTTCTCGAGCACTTCCTGACCGGCTTCGATCCCGTGTGAGGGCCGTGGAGGTTCAGGCGAACAGGAAGGCTGTGGTGGTGGCCGCGCCCAAGGCCGCTCCCGCCACGGTCTGGGCGACGGTGTGGTAGCGGAGGGCGACGCGGGACCAGCAGACGGCGGCGGTCATGGCGTAGGCGAGCAGCCACCAGCGGGAGTGCACGACGGCGAGCAGTGCCACGACGGCCGACGCGACCGCCGAGTCCACCGAGATCTTCCAGGCGGTGTTCACGGTGAGGAGCAGGACGGTCATCGCCCAGAGGCCGAGCATCGCGAAGAGTATGCCGGTGGGGGCCTGTGCGAGGAGCATGACGAGCGAACCGGCGCCTACGGAGCCGAGAATCACGAAGAAGATCGGGGCCCGCTTGGTGCGGTCGACGACGTGCCGGTCGCCCCACGTTCCGCGCTTGCGCTCCCATTCGATGTAGCCGGCGGGGACGATGCCCGCGCACAGCGCGCCGAGCAGGCCCCACAGCAGCCCGGTCCAGTCGCCGGCGGCGGCAAGCCCGATGCCGGTCATGCCCGCCAGCAGGACGTTGCGGGGCTGGAGGACGTTGGTGACGGTACGGGCTGTTGTGGTCGTGCGGGGGTTCACGCGCTTGTCTCCATGGGGCGGTGGTCGTCTGGTGACGTCATCGAACCGTAAGCACTTCGGCCGCCGTTCTCCCGGCCCGGTGGATCTACATTCGAAGCCGAATCCCGAACCCCTGGAGCCGACATGCGTGCCCGCTCGTTCCTTCCGGCCGTCCTGGCCGCCGCTGTGCTCACCGTGACCGGGTGCGGCTCCGGCTCCGGCTCCGGCTCCGGCTCCGACAAGGGGGCTGGTTCCTCGTCGCCGGCACCTGCTTCCGGCCCGGCGTCGTCGGGCGCGGGTGCCACCGGTTCCGCGGACGTGCCCGAGGTGCTGCGCTTCACCGGCACCACCGTCGACGGCAAGCCCTTCGACGCGGCCACACTCGCCGGGAAGCCCACCGTGCTGTGGTTCTGGGCGCCCTGGTGCCCCAAGTGCCGCGCCCAGGCCGGCGAGACCACGAAGGTCGCCGCCGACTTCGCCGGCAAGGCGAACGTGGTGGGGGTGGCCGGGCTCGACAAGAACCCGGCCATGCGTGACTTCGTATCGTCCACGGACAGTGACTCCTTTCCGCATGTGGCCGACGAGGCCGGTGACGTCTGGAAGCGGTTCGAGATCACCGAGCAGAGCGTGTACGTCGTCCTCGACAAGGACGGCAAGACCGCCTTCACCGGCGTGCTTCCCGGCGGCAAGGGGCTCGCCGACAAGGTCGCGAAGCTCACCGGCTGACCCGCGATGTTCGCCGACCTGCCCCTTGCCCTCGCCCTGACCGCGGGGATGCTCGCCGCCGTCAACCCGTGCGGGTTCGCGCTCCTGCCGGCCTACCTCTCGATCCTGGTCCTCGGCGGTGACTCGCCCACCAGGGCTGTCGCGGTCGGCCGCGCGCTGACCGCCACCGCCGCCGTCACGGCCGGCTTCGCCACGCTCTTCGGGGTCTTCGGACTCGCCGTACTGCCCGTCGCGGGGCAGGTGCAGCAGCATCTGCCCTGGTTCACCGTCGTTTTCGGGGTGGTCCTCGCCGGGGGCGGGGCGTGGCTGCTGGCGGGGCGTCAGCTCCCCGCTCTGGCGCCGAAACTGCGGCGTGCGCCCAAGGTGACGCGGAATGTGCCCTCGATGGCGCTGTTCGGCATGGCGTACGCGACCGCGTCCCTGGGCTGCACCATCGCCCCGTTCCTCGCCATCGTCGTGTCCGCGTTCCGCGGCGGGTCCACTGTGAACGGTGTGGCGCTGTTCGCGGCGTACACCGCGGGCATGGGGCTGATCGTCGGCGCGGCGTCCTTGACCATCGCGCTCACGCGCTCGACCGCTGTCTCGCGGCTGCGCCGCTTCGGGGCGTTCGCGCCCAGGATCGGCGGCGGGCTGCTGCTGCTCGTCGGGGCGTACGTCGCGTACTACGGCTGGTACGAGATCCGCGTGCTGCGCGGTGAACTGGTCACGGATCCCGTCGTGGACGGGGCCGGCGCCGTACAGCGGAACATCGCCGAGGCGCTGGACGGCGCCGGGATACTGGCGGTCGCCGGCGCGTTCGCCGTACTGCTGGCCGGTGCTCTGGCGCTGCGTCACCGCCGTCGCCGCAGCGTCGGCTGAGGTCGGTTCTCGCGGTCAGCGGGGGGTGGGTGGGCGGCGGCGGGCGGTGACGGACACGCGGTCGAGGGCGTTGGCGAGCGCTACGGTCATGATGACGTGGGCGAGGTTTCGCGGGCCGAGGAAGGGCTCGGCTTCGTGACTTCAGGGCGAGGCTGAGCGTATAGATGCCACCGGCCGCGGCGAGCACGGTGAAGACGGAGGGCCAGAGCTTCGTGAAGCCCTTGGTGGCGTTGGTGCCGAGGGCGAAGGCGATCTCGAAGACGATGGCGATCGCGAGGTAGATCCAGGCCATGGCTTGTTCCTTAGGAGTGGAGGGACGGGGTGGGGGCGATAGCGGGGCTCGGGGTGGGGGTCAGGCGGTCGGCGAGCTTGAGGCCGAGGACGCCGCCGATGATGAGTACGAACGCGAGGACCTTGCCGACGCCGAGGTCCTCGTCGAAGATCAGCGTGCCGAACGTGACCGTGCCGACCGTGCCGATGCCCGTCCAGACGGTGTAACCGACGCCGACGTCGAGCGACTTCAGCGCCAGGCTGAGGAAGAAGATCCCGCCGGCCGCCGCGGCGGCGGTCAGCAGTGACGGCCAGAGCTTGGTGAAGCTGGGTGGGTGTGCTGGAGATCGTTAGTGACCACCCAAAGGTCCTTCGGCGACCCGTCCGGAACAATGCCGATCTGCGGAACGATCGATTACCCAGGCTCACCACCAGGGGCGGGTGTTGTCCCGTGAACCTTTCTGGCGTCACCGGGCAACAAGGGGTGACACGCTCACCCGCCGTCCCCTAGGAGCCGACGTGACCGGACCACCGGCCACCACCGACGACGCCGAAGTCGTCGCCCAGTCGCTGGAGCAGCCGGAGATCTTCGCCGGCCTCTACGACCGCTACGCAGCCGACATCCACCGTTACGCCGCCCGCCGCCTCGGGGAGGGCGCGGCGGACGACATCACTGCGGAGACGTTCCTCATCGCGTTCCGCAGCCGCCGCCGGTACGACACCGCACGCGGCAACGCCAGGCCCTGGCTGTACGGCATCGCCGCGAACCTCATCGGCAAGCAGCGGCGCGGCGAGGAACGGGCGCTGCGCGCCATGGCCCGTACCGGCGACGACCCGGTCGCCGCCTCCTGGAGCGAGCGCTGCGACGAACGGATCGCCGCGCAGGCGCCGCTGGCCGGCGCGCTCGCCGGTCTTTCGTCCGGCGACCGGCACGTCCTGCTGCTCGTCGCCTGGGCCGACCTCGGCTACCAGGAGGTCGCCGAAGCCCTGCACATCCCGCTGGGCACCGTGCGTTCCCGGCTCAACCGTGCCCGCCGCAAGGTCCGCGAGGCGCTCAGCGCCGACCCCGCTTTCGTCAAGTCCGACGTCATGGAGCTGAACCCGTCATGGACGAAATGACCCAGCTGCGCGCGATGCGCGCCGACGCCCCCACCCCCGACCGCGCCGCACTCGCCCCGGGCCGTCAGCGGCTCACCGAAGCTCTCGCCGGGGGCCGTCGGTCCCGCCGCCTGCGCGCCGACTGGCGCATCGCCTCCGTCGGCGCGGCGGCGGCGATCACCGCTGCGGCCCTGCTGGGCACCCAGCTCGTCGGCGCGTCCGCGCCCGATCCCGCCGGGCCCGCGGCGTCGGGCGTACTGAGCCTCGGCAGCCCGGCCGAGGTACTGAACCGGGCCGCTGATCACCTGGAGCGGCAGCAGGCCGCTCCGGAGCCCCGCGCCGACCAGTGGATCTACACGCGGACGGTGCTCGGCAAACAGGCTGGGGGGAAGGATTTCGGCGGATTTGCCACGGGTGAGGTCACGTACGAACCGGACTCCTGGCTGCCGTACGACAATCCCGCCGCCGAGGACGGGAAGGACGACGACGAATACTCGGCCCGCGAGATCTACCGGGCCGCTGCCGCCCTGCCCGACGATCCGGCGCGGCTGCTGGAGAAGGTGCGCGCGTTCTACCCGACGGGCACCGGAAAGAACGGGCCTCCCGAGGACGAGGCCCGGCACAGTTTCCGCGCGCTGGGTGCGGTGATCGAGTCCTACCCGCTGCCGCCGGACGCGCTTGCCCGGCTGTACCGGGCGATGGCCACCGTTCCCGGCGTACAGGTGACGGACCATCTGGTACGGGACGCCGCCGGCCGCGAGGCCATCGCGATCACCCGCGACGAAGGCGGCGAGTCGCACATGCGCCGGGAGTTCCTCATCGACCCGCGCGGATACGGCTACCTGGGCATGCGTGACGTGGCCGCCGAGGACTACACGTACACCCTGCAGATGCCCGACGGGGTCACCATGGGCGACGGGAAAAAGGACCCGAGCCAGAAGTTCAAGGCCGGGGACATCCTCTACAGCGTGGCCCGGACGAAGGCCGCGGTGGTCGACGCGGAGGGGCTGACGTCGTGAGGGCCTGACCGGGGGTGGCCCTTGTGGCGCTTGCGGGGGCTACCCCCACCTGCGGTGTCATGCCTGCCGCATGGGCAGGGGCGATCCGTTCAACAACCCTTGTCGCATGAGGACTTACTCCCACAGGGCCACCAGGACACTCCTCCTCGCACTCTCCGCCGCAGCCGTCGCGTCCACACTGAGCGCTGTGCCGGCCGCCAACGCCGCCGTCACCGGATTGCCCGCTCTCGCGTGGCAGCCCTGCGCCCGGACCGGCGGTCCCGGTACTCCGGCGCCCTGAAGATGCGCCAGGCACTCGGCGACCGCGCCCGCCTCGTCACGGTCGGGCACGGCGGCCACGGCGTCTACCTGGGCAACGGCAACGCCTGCGGCGACCGGGAGGTCACCACCTTCCTCACGACAGGCGGGCGCCCGGGGCGCGACACCTACTGCGCGGACTGAACGCCCCTGAAGGCTCCCTACTCGCCGACGCGGACCATCGCGAGCGTGATGTTGTCCGGGCCTCCGGCCTCGATGGCCGCCTTCCACAGCTCGAAGGCGGCCCTGCCGCCGTCGTGCTCCCGCAGCACGCTGTCGATCTCCTCGTCCGGGCACGGGTCGGTCAGCCCGTCGGTGCACACCAGGTAGCGATCGCCCGTGGACAGGGGGTGGGTCGCCACATGGGGTGTGACGGCGCTGAACGAGGGGCTGCCGCCGAGCGTCTGGGTGACGGCTGACGTGGTGCGATGTCCGGGCGCCGGCAGCGGGCTGTCGTCCACGCTCACCTGGCGCAGTCCGTCCTGGCCGGCGGCGAAGACCTTGCTGTCGCCGACGTTGAACGACATCAGTGAATCCGCCATGACGACGGTGCCCGCGACCGTGGTTCCCATGGTGATCAGTTCCGGATCGCCGTCAGCTGCCGAGTAGACCGCCTGATTGCAGATGTCCAGAGCGTCACGGACAGACTGTTCGTCGTCCAAGGAAGGGCCGAGCGAGGCGAGTTGGCGTACGACCAGTGAACTGGCCACCTCCCCGGCCGGCTGCCCGCCCAGCCCGTCCGCCACGGCCACGACCAGCGGTGTGCCGAGGGGGAACACCAGCGTCTGGGGATTCTCGGTCACGGTGTCGCACAGGGTCCACGGTCCGACGACGAGGCTGTCCTCGTTGTGATCGCGGATCAGTCCGGCATGGCTCAAGGCAGTCACAGTTATGTACGGCACCGCGATGTCCCGCCTCTCCGTAACGGAAGGCCTGTCCTCACTTCCATTGTCACGCCGACGCGCCCCTCAGAGCGCCCTGAGGGGGCGCGCGGGGGTGTGTAAGGGGGCGCGCGGAGCTGGTGGCGTGCTTCCGTCCACCCGCGCGCCAGTCACGGAAAGTGACATCGTTCGGCCATTCTCCTACCGAGAGTAATCGTGCCTGGCTGTTCCGCCGGGCAGAGGTCACAAGGAAAGGCAGCCGATGTCGGTCGAGACGAGCGCGCCCACCATGGCGAACGCGGTGGAAGAGCAGCAGAAGCAGCAGAGCCTGAGTACGGCGGCCGCGAGGAACCTCGCGACGACGACCAAGTCCGAGCCCCAGATGCAGGGCATCAGCTCGCGCTGGCTGTCCCGGATGCTGCCGTGGGTGAATGTAGCGGGCGCCACCTACCGGGTGAACCGCCGGCTCTCGTACGCGGTCGGTGACGGGCGCGTCACCTTCATCAAGACCGGCTCGAAGGTCCAGGTCATCCCGGCCGAGCTGGGCGAGCTGCCGCTGCTCCAGGGTTTCCAGGACGACGACGCGCTGGGGGCGCTGGCGGAGAAGTTCGTACAGAAGGAGTACGAGCCCGGCCAGCTCATCGTGCAGGAGGGCCGCAAGGCCGATCACGTGTACCTGATCGCGCACGGCAAGGTCCAGAAGGTCGGCCAGGGACCGTACGGCAACGAGTCGGTCCTGGGCCTGCTGGCCGACGGTGACACCTTCGGCGGCAAGGTGCTGTCCGGGAAGCCCCTCAAGTGGGAGTTCACGGTCCGCGCGACGACCGCGACCACGGTGCTGGCGCTGCCGCTCACGGCGTACAAGGGGGTGGCCGACCGGTACGAGAAGCTGAAGATGCACGTGCAGGAGGTCAGCTCCAACGGGCACCAGCCGATGAACCGGCACGGTGAGGCCGACATCGCGCTGGGGTCCGGGCACGTCGGCGAGGCGATGCTGCCGGGCGCCTTCGCGGACTACGAACTGAAGCCGCGCGAGTACGAGCTGAGCGTGGCGCAGACCGTGCTGCGGGTCCACAGCCGCGTCGCCGACCTCTACAACGAGCCGATGAACCAGACCGAGCAGCAGCTGCGGCTGACCATCGAGGCGCTGCGTGAGCGCCAGGAGTACGAACTCGTCAACAACAAAGAGTTCGGGCTGCTGAACAACGCCGACTACGACCAGCGGATCTCGACCCACTCGGGCCCGCCCACCCCGGACGACCTCGACGAGCTGCTGAGCATGCGGCGCGGCACCAAGTACATGTTCGCCCACCCGCGCGCGATCGCCGCCTTCGGCCGGGAGTGCAACAAGCGCGGCATCTACTTCACCCCGGTGGAGGTGAACGGCCACCACCTGCCCGCCTGGCGGGGTGTGCCGCTGCTGCCGTGCGGCAAGATCCCGATCAGCAGCTCGAACTGCTCCTCGATCATCGCCATGCGTACGGGCGAGAGCGACCAGGGTGTGATCGGCCTGACCCAGACCGGCATTCCGGACGAGTACGAGCCGGGGCTGAACGTGCGGTTCATGGGCATCGACGACAAGGCGATCATCTCGTACCTGGTCAGCACCTACTACTCCGCCGCGGTGCTCGTACCGGACGCGCTGGGCATCCTCGAAAACGTCGAGGTTTCCCGTACGAACGGGAGCTGACGGCGGTGTCGTTGATCTCCCGGGCCGCCGCACCCGCGGCCGGCCACGAAATGGCGGGGCTGGTGGCGGCCCTGCTGTCGGACCCGAGACGCCCCGGGAGGAGGGACGTCCTCGCGCCGCCGAAGCTTTCCACCACCCCCATGCTCAGCCCCATGGGGTTGAGTCCGGCACGCGGCCCCGCTCCGGCGACGGGGCCGGGATCGGCGTCCGCGTCGACGTCCGTGGCGGCGTCCGTGGCGGCGTCGGCGTCGGCGTCGGCTTCGGCTGTACGGCGCCTGCTCGCCGGCCCCGCGGGTCTGGGCACGTCGGCGGTGCGCTTCCCGGCGCCCGCCGCCGGCCCGGCTCCCGTCTCCGGGCCCGCCTCCGCCCCCGTCCCCGCCTCTTCCCCTCACGCGGGGGAGAAACCGGGGCAGGGCCGTGCGGCGGCTCCGGCGCGGCCCGCGCTCTACTGTCCGCCCGCCGTCCGCGACGATCCCGCCCTCGGCGAGGTGGTCAACGAGCGGCTGGTCGCGTGGGCCGAGGAGGTCGGGATCTACCCCGGTCAGCTCGACAAGGTCCGCTCGGCCAACTTCGGGCGCCTCATGATGCTCGGCCATCCCGAGACGGACGATCCGGACCGGCTGCTGGCGGCCGCCAAGTGCGGACTGTCCGAGTGGGCCGTCGACGACCACATCGTCGACGGTGAGGTCGAGGAGGCCCGCCATGACCTGATCGGCCAGCGCCTGGCCATCTGCCATTCGGTGATCGACCAGGCCCAGCTCCCGTTGCGCTACGCACCGCAGCTGGAGCAGGTCGTGCAGCAGGACCCGGTCGCGAAGGCACTGCGCTCCGCCCTGGACAACCTCCTCCAGTACGCCTCGACGACCCAGGTACGCCGGCTCCGTCACGAGCTGGCCATCATGTTCGTCGCGTACAACCAGGAGGCGAACTGGCACACGACCGGCCAGACCCCGCCGGTCTGGGAGTACCTGATGCACCGGCACGAGAACAGCTTCATCCCGTGCATGGTGCTGGTCGACGCCATCGCGGGCTACGAGGTCCCGATGGCCGAGTTCTCGGATCCCCGGGTGCGGCGGGCGTTCAACCTGGCCGGCACGGCGACCGTACTCATGAACGACCTGTACTCGATGGGCAAGGAAGATCCCACGGACTTCAGCCTGCCCATGCTGATCGCCGCCGAGGAGCAGTGCTCGCTGCAGGAAGCGGTCGATCTGAGCGTCGAGATCCACGACGAGCTGATGCACACCTTCGAGGCCGAGGCCGCCGCTCTCTCCCTCGTCGGCTCGCCCGAGCTGCGCCGCTTCCTCGCCGGAACGTGGGCCTGGGTCGGCGGCAACCGCGAATGGCACGCGGGCAGCGCGCGCTACGCGTAAGGCGACCGACCGCATCCCCCTCTCTGCTCCCCCCCGTAACTCTTCCCCCTCTCAGTACGCAAGGAGAACCCCACATGCCCACCACCCAGACGGAGATGGCAGCCGCTGACCGTGTGCTGCGCACCGAGTACCAGAAGTCCGTCGCGCGGTACTGGAACGCCGAGAAAGACCCCGTCAACATCCGTCTCGGCGAGGTCGACGGCCTCTACCACCACCACTACGGCATCGGCGACTACGACCCCTCCGTCCTGGAAGGCCCCGAGGCCACGAGGGACCAGCGCATCATCGAGGAGCTGCACCGCCTGGAGACCGCACAGGCGGAAGTCCTCCTCGACCATCTGGGCGACATCGGCCCCGGGGACCGCCTGCTGGACGCGGGTTCCGGCCGGGGCGGCACCAGCTTCATGGCCAACCAGCGCTTCGGCTGTCAGGTCGACGGCGTGAGCATCTCCGAGCAGCAGGTCAGCTTCGCCAACTCCCAGGCGGAGGAGCGGGGCGTGTCCGACCGGGTGAAGTTCCACTTCCGGAACATGCTCGACACCGGCCTGGAAACCGGCTCGCGCCGCGGCATCTGGACCAACGAGACGACCATGTACGTCGACCTGTCCGAGCTCTTCGGCGAGTTCTCGCGCCTCCTGGAGTACGGCGGCCGGTACGTCTGCATCACCGGGTGCTACAACGACGTCACCGGCGGCAGGTCCAAGGCCGTCAGCCGCATCGACGAGCACTACACCTGCAACATCCACCCGCGCAGCGAGTACTTCCGGGCGATGGCCGCCAACAGCCTGGTCCCGATCAACGTCGTCGACCTCACCGCCCAGACCATCCCGTACTGGGAGCTGCGCGAGAAGTGCTCGGTGGCCACGGGCATCGAGGACCCGTTCCTGACGGCGTACAAGGAAGGCAGCTTCCACTACCTGCTGATCGCCGCAGACCGCGTCTGAGAACCGCGGCGACACCACAAAAGCCCCGGGCCGCTTCGGCTCGGGGCTTTTGTGTGCCGGGAAGCACTGCCGTGCTCACGGGGGCGCGGGCGTGCGGCTCACCGTCCGGCCCAGCGCGGCCGCCGCCCGCGCGAACAGCGCGGCGTCCACGACGGCCGCGCCGCCCGCGTCGTTGTTGAAGTACGCGAACACATCGGCCTCGTCCGGCCAGGCGTCCGCGATGCGCCGGGCCCAGGACGCCAGCGCCTGACGGCCGTAGCGCGGCGGCGGCTCGGCGCTGCCGCCGTGGAACCGTACGTACCCCCAGGACGCCGTACGCCACAGTGGCGTCACCGGGCGCGAACCCCGGTCCGCCCAGCACAGCGCGCTCCCGTGCCGTTCCAGCACCGCCCTCAGCTCCCGCTCCGCCTCCCACCACGAGGCGTGGCGGAGCTCGACGGCCACCTGTACCGAGCGGGGAAAGCAGCTCAGGCAGGCGTCCAGAGCCCCGGTGTCCTGCCGGAAGTTGGGCGGCAGTTGCAGCAGTACGGGCCCCATGCGGTCGCCGAGGCCCTCGGTACGGTCCATCAGCCGGCTCACCGGTTCCCCGGGCTCGCGCAGCCGCTTCAGGTGGGTCAGGTAGCGGCTGGCCTTGACCGCCATGACGAAGCCGTCCGGTGTCCGCTCCCGCCAGGAGGCGAAGATCTCCCTGCTGGGCAGCCGGTAGAAGGCGTTGTTGTTCTCGACCGTGGCGAAGTGGCGGGCGTACTCCTCCAGCCAGAGCCGCTGCGGCTGCTCGGGCGGATAGAAGACGCCGCGCCAGTCCTTGTACTGCCACCCGGAGGTTCCGACGAGCATGGGCATGGTCCGATCCATGCCCATGCCTTCACGGGCGCTACTGCACGGGCGCCAGAATCACCCAGTCCGCGTCGGGGGCCGACTGCGTCCCGTCGGCGTACACGGCGGTCACCCGGTAGAAGTGGGTGGTGCCGGTCGGGGCCGCGGCGTCCGTGTACGACTGCCCGGTGACGGGCTCGGCGGTCAGCTTCTCGTACGCCTCGGTGGCCGGGTTCCAGCGGTGGACCAGGTAGCCGGTCGCGTCGCCGTCGCCGTCCCAGGTGAGCTCCACCGAGCCGGGGGCTTCTCCCGGGTACGCGGTGAGCGAGACCGGGGAACCGTCGGGGGTCTCGACGGACGGCGTCATGTCCTTCTCGGTGACGACCACGACATTGGCGTTACGGGTCCACTTGAAGCTGGAGTTGCCGGAGGTGTCCACGGCGTCGATGAAGAAGCACTTCTCCTCGCCGTCGGGAAGCCGCTCGTGGGTGTAGGCCGTGTCACCCGGACCGAAGTACTCGATCGCGGAGGCCCAGCAGACCTGCTCCTCGTCGTCACCGAGCAGCTCGCCACTGTAGACCTCGTACCGCTTCAGGTCCGGCTCGGTGTTGCTGTCCCAGTCCAGGACGATGCCGTACTCCGTCGCCTCGGCGGTCAGCCCGGTGACCGCGGCGGGCGGCGTCTCGTCCGCTTCGAGCGTGGTGACGGTCACCGTCGGGGAGGGGAGGGATTTGACCAGGCGGTCGTCGTGCCCCTTGATCACGTAGTGGTACTTGGCGCCGCTGCCCGCCGAGGAGTCGGTGCAGGTGTACTGGATCCGGCCGTCGGTGAGCCCCTTCGAGGTGGTGTCGCACCGCACCGGCTCGGCGGAGGTGTCCACGGGGAGCGTCGACGAACGGTAGACGTGGAAGCCGAAGTAGTCGCCGTCCGTGTCCGGGTTGATCTTCCACTGCACGACGGCCTTGCTGATCCCCGGCGTCGCGGTGACGTCGTGCGGCGCCGCGACGGGGCGGCGGGCCTCGGCGGCGGGGTTGTACTCGGCGGTGTACGCCGAAACCCGGCCGGCGCCGTCCACGGCCGCCACCCGGTACATCCACGTCTCGGAGCGCGCGACCGTGGTGTCGGTGAAGCTCGTGGCCGTGGTCGTACGGACCAGGTCGTCGCCGGAAAGGTTGTCGCGCAGCACGTTGTAGCGGACCGCCCCGGGGACGGGCTTCCAGGTCAGCGCGATGCCGGCGTCCACGCCCCGCGCCGCGAGATCGGCCGGGGTGGTGACGGCGATGGTGGTCACCGGCTGGTCGGCGCTGCCGGCGGAGGCGTTTCCGGCCTTGTCGTAGGCGCGGACCTCGTAGTAGTACGTACGCCCGGCCTCCGGCGGGAGGCCCGCGTAGGTGGTCGCGGTGGTCGTCTTGACGTGGGTGTAGGTGCTGGTGCCCGCGAGGCGGCGGTAGACGCGGTAGCCGGCGAGGTCCATCTCCTTGTTCGCCGGCCACGACACCTTCGCCTGGGCGGTGGCGTTGTCGAGAACCGCCTTCACGCCGGTCGGCACGAGCGGCTTGACCTTGTCGACGGTGGCCGAAGTCCTGGGCGTATAGGCGAACTTGACGTTCGCCGGGCCGGTCCAGTTGACGAAGTCGACGCGCAGCGTGTGCTTGCCGGAGGGGATGGTGAGGTTGACCGTTTTGGTCTGGGTGGTGGAGACGTTCTTCCAGACATCGATCTTGCGTACGCCGTCGACGTACACGCGTATGCCGTCACGGGTGGCGGCGGTGAGAGCGAACGGACCGCCGGAACCGAAGTCCCTGGTCAGCGACCAGCGGACGCCGAAGTTGTCGCTCGGTACGCCGGTGGCGGGGGAACCGGTGCCCCAGTCCTGGTCGATCGCCGAATCGCAGTCGGTCTTTTTCGGCGTACCGGAGAACGTCGTATTGGCGAAGAACTGCCGCGTGAAGGAGGGGGACGTACAGCTGACGGCGGCGGACGCGGCCGTGGCGGACACGGTGGTGAGCAGACCGCCGGTTGTCGCGGAGACAACGAACAGCGCGGCGGCGGCACGAAGCCGCCTGCGAGGGGTGGGGGTCACGGGTGAACAGCCCTTTCAAGCCCGGAGAACGCAGATGTCGCGGTGCGGGGGGAGGGGGAAGCGCGACGTGAGCGGGCGGGTTCAGGTGGGGCTGATCTTCCGCCGAGGGCGGAGTCTATGCGACGTGATCAGGGGCGGCGTACGGGGCCTCCAAGCGAGTGAACGCCCGGCACGTCGCGTTCGGCGTGCACGCCGAAAAGCGTACTGGCGGGTTATCTGTTGCAAGCCCACCGGCCGTGGCGGGCACTGCGTCACGGCGCTGCCGGAAGTCAGCGGAGGAGAACCCGGATGTCGTCTTCACCCCTTGCCAAGCGGTCAGTCGAAACGATGCTGTCTCTGCTTCTCGTCCTGCTGAGCGTTCTGGGCCTGGCCGGCCAGAGCACGGCGAGCGCCACGACGAGTGCCGCGACGCACTCGGTCTCGGCGCAGTCGGCTCCGCTGCGGTCGGTTCCGGCACAGACCGACTGGGAGAGCATCGCCGCCTGCGAGAGCAGCGGCCGCTGGAACATCAACACCGGCAACGGTTACTACGGTGGACTGCAGTTCGACCGCTCCACCTGGCGTGCGTACGGCGGCCATCATTACGCCCCACGCGCCGACCTGGCCTCGCGCTCCGAGCAGATCACCGTCGCCGCGCGAGTCGCCCAGGACCGTGGCCTGTCGGCGTGGCCCAACTGCGGTCGCCGCAGTAGTCACACTGCCACCGGCTCTGGAAACGCGGCAGCCGGCGCCCCCGCCGCCACCGCCCAGCCGCAGCGTCAGGTTCAGCCTCAGGCCCAGCCTCAGGCACAGCCCCAGACACAACCCCAGCGTCAGGCCCAGCCTCAGGCAGCGGTTCCCGCGCCGCCCCGGATTTCCCACGAGGCCATCACCGCGCAGACCTACGTCGTACAACCGGGTGACTGCCTCTCCGTCATCGCGGACCGCGCCGATGTCCGAGGCGGCACACAGGCGCTGTACGAACTGAACAGGCACAAGCTCGACGAGGGCCCCGACCGCATCTACCCCGGCCAGCGTCTGCGACTGCACGCATGAGGCGCGGATCGTGTTCAGGAGTGGGAGCGGGAGTGGGTATGGCCCGGCGCCGGTCGGTCAAGCACAGGTCCTGCGACGGAAACCGTCAGGCCGCCGCCCGGATTCGGTTTCGTCATCCAGCCGACGCCCGTGACCACCGGCTGCTACACGCTGGACAGCGAGAGCTCGCCGCCGCGGTAGAAGCCTTCCCGCTCCTCGACGACGTACGGAGCCATGGCATCTCGGCGCCGCTTCTCCGCGTCGGAGGCACGCCAGGAGTCACACGCTTGCCTGGAGTCCCAGAACGACACGCCGGTGACCTCTTGCCCGTCCTCGGACCAGTAGGCGAAGGCGCGGAGCATGCCGTGCGGATGCGACCCCGGCCGCCAGGCCCGCTCGAAGTCCTCCAGGGCACCCGGCTTGATGCGGCGCGTCGTCACCCAGACGAAGTGCTCGTCCATCGTGGCCTCCTCCCGAGCGCCGGTCGGATTGAAGGCGCTCTCTCGGACCACGTTAGGTCCCTGGCGCCGCGGCCGCCTCCGCGCGCGCTATTGGCGGTCGGCGCCCAGCAGGAGGAGGGTGTGCGGCCACAGGTCGTCCAGGAGGGACGGGTCGTTCTTGAGCTTGGCGAAGAGGACCAGGCCTTCGAGCTGGGCGACGACGGCGCGTGCCGTGGTGGTGGTGGCCCGGGTCCGGGGGATGCTGCCCTCGGCTGCCGCGTCCTGGAGTGTGGCGGTGACGAGCGCGGTCTGCTCGTCGAAGATCTCGTCGAGCCGGGCCCGTACGTCGGGTTCCTGCGTGCTGAGTTCGATGGCGAGGTTGGCCAGCAGGCATCCCTCGACCGCTCCGGCAGTCTCTTTCCTGCGCCGCTGGGTCGATGTCATGGCGTACAGGAGGCGCTGGAGGCGAGTCAACGCCGGGTCGCAGCCGGCCAGTTCGGCGGTCCAGTCGGCGCGCTGACCGTGCCAGTACGCATTGATCACTTCCACGGTGAGGGCCTGCTTCGACGCGAAGAAGTGGTAGAAGCTGCCCTTCTTCACGTCGGCACTGGTGCAGATCTCGGCGATGCCCAGGCTGCTGTAGCCGCGCCGTTGCATCAGCTCGCAGGTGGCGTCGAGGAGCCGTTCGCGTGCGGTGCTCGTGCGTCCCATGGGGGCGAGTATACGTTCGGTCAACTATTCGGCACCCGCCCCTATGGCCTTTTAGTTGACCGGTCGTCTAGTGTCGTTCTCGCAGCGACGGGGAAACGCTCCGTCGACGACACTGGAGGACCTCCATGTCCGTGGTGCCCATCCCCGCAGTACCGATCTCTGTCGTCATCGCCCATCACAGCGGTTACGGGCACACGGCTCGCCAGGCCGCCGCCGTCGCCGCGGGCGTCGACTCGGTGCCCGGGGTCCGTGCCGATACACGGGACGTCACCACGCTGGACGCCGGGCTCTGGGCGGCACTGGACTCCGCCGAGGCCGTCATATTCGGCTCGCCGACCTACATGGGCAGTACGTCGGCCGTCTTCCAGCAGTTCGCGGAGGCCAGCGCGCCGGTCTGGGCCGAGCGGGGCTGGCAGGGAAAGCTGGCGGCCGGGTTCACCAACTCGGCGGGTGTGAACGGCAACAAGGACAACGCGCTGCTGTCGATGGCTGTGCTGGCCGCGCAGCACGGCATGAACTGGATACCCCTGGGGCTGCTTCCCGGCTGGATCTACACCTCGTCCGGCGGACCGGAGGACCTGAACCGGATGGGCGGGTTCGTCGGCGCCATGGCGCAGTCGTCCTCCGACCTCAGCGCCGAGCAGGCGCCCAGCGAATCGGATCTGCGTACGGCACACCACCTGGGGCAGCGAGTCGCGCGTACAGCGCTGCAGTTCGCTCTCGGCCGTGAGGCCGCCGCCCGCCTGGCGGTGACGGCATGAGCGCCGCTGCGGGACGGCTCGGCGAGCTGCTGGGCATCGACCATCCCGTCGTACAGGGGCCGTTCGGCGGTGGGCTGTCCTCCGTCGCGCTGGCCGTGGCGGTGTCCGAAGGCGGCGGGCTCGGTTCGTACGGCGCTCACATCCTCTCCCCGGAGGCGATCACGGACCTGGTCGCGGAGCTGAAGGCCGGTACGCAACGGCCTTTCGCCGTGAACCTCTGGGTGCCGCTCGACGGCGAGGAGGACCTGCGGCCGGACGACGCCGAGCTGGCGCGGCATGCCGAACGCCTGCTTCCGTACTACGCGGAACTCGGCCTGTCGGTGCCGTCCGCCGAGGAAGTCGACGGCGCCCGGCTGGACTTCGGCGCTCAGGTGGACGCCCTGCTGGCGGCCGGGCCGCCCGTCATCAGCTTTGTGATGGGCATCCCGCCCCGGCGGGTGATCGACGAGGCGCGGCGCCGTGGCACAGCCGTGATCGGCACGGCGACCACCGTGGACGAGGCAGTCGCCTTGGAGCGAGCGGGCGTTGACGCCGTCGTGGCCTCGGGCAGTGACGCCGGCGGTCACCGGGGTGCGTTCTTGAGACCCGTACGGGAGTCCCTGGTCGGTACGTTCTCCCTGATCCCGCAGGTGGCCGACGCGGTGTCGGTGCCCGTCGTCGCGGCGGGTGGAATCGCCGACGGCCGCGGCATCGCCGCCGCGCTGGCACTGGGCGCCGACGCCGTGCAGATCGGCACCGGATTCCTGGCGACCCGCGAATCCGGGGCAAGTGCCGTACACCGGCGGGCGCTGAGCGGGCCCGACGCGCGGACGACGGTGCTGACCCGGCTCTTCTCGGGCCGCACCGCGCGCGGAATCCCGAACCGCTTTGTGCGTGACATGGCGGCGTACGAGGACGAGGTGCCCCCGTACCCCGTACAGAACGCGCTGATGCAGCCGATCCGCCGGGCGGCGGGCGGTCAGGGGCGGGCGGAGTACGTCAATCTGTGGTCAGGCCAGGCGGCGGCGCTCGCGCGAGGGTCCGTCGGTGCGGGGGAGTACCTGGCGTCCCTGGTGGAGGGGGCCCGAGAACACCGGGCGGGATGACGCGGGACGCCGCCGCCGGCCTGAAGGGTCAGAGGCGGCGTACCCGCGAGGCGATCCCGTGTCCGAGCAGAAGGTAAATCACGGCGGGCAGACCGTAATTGAGAAAAACTCTCAGACCTTCGGTCTCCATGGTGAAGATGTCCTGGGACCAGCCGGCCAGCCAGTCCGCCATTCCGTGCACAAAGCCGACGAAGACATTTCCCTCGTTGGCGCCGAGCAGGTACAGCAGGATCCAAAGCCCCAGAAAGGCTGCGGCGACGTCCGCGATCGTGTGGATGACCAAGGCTGCCCGATTTGCTCCGACGCCTTCCCGGTTAGGGGCGTAGGGGGTGTGGGGGGTGTAGGTGTCGTTTACGGGCATGGGTTCATGGGAATTGCTCATGCTCTCCCTGCTTGCCTGATCCACGTATGCGAAACCGCTTCCAAACCTGCGATCGCATATCGATTTTGGTGTCCTTCAAGCGTCATTCGTCATGCGCCATCCGTCATCCGTCATCCTCGGCAATCGCCCAGCCAGGACGGCTGAATGAAGCCTGCCTGGCTGAGCCATTGGCGAGTGCTGGTCGCTGACGCTGCCGCTGAGGCTGATGTCCCTTTGCGGGCTGCGACGTATCACCACGGATGGCCAAGGCCGATGTGCTCGGCGTGGACGGCGTGGACGGCGGAGCAAACTGCCATGGCCGTGCGTCGGTTGAGCCCAGGGACGGGGAGAGGTGGGACACCTCCTGGTGAGACAGGCCGAGCAGTCGGCAGGCGTCGCCCTGGCTTACGCGCAAGTCCTCGACCAGCGTGCGAGCGGCATCGGCGAGCGCCCGCTGTTCGGCAGCGTCGGCCGCGGCACGGTGCCTCTTTGCCTCCAGAACGCACTGCAGAAGCGATGCGAATTCCGGAACCACCAAATCCACAGTGATCGTTTCCGGTGGAATGCCAATTGCTTGCGCGATGGCGTCGCGCGCCATGTCCTCGGCCTCATCCAGAGTGCGGCACTGCGTATGGATGTCAAGGTCCGGAACATCGACGGCCCACCACCGGCCAATTCTGTGTAGCCGGGCTACGTAGGCATTGCTCACGGGTACTCGGCCTCCTTATGTCGCGGCGGTGTCAGCGGATGCACACACCGATGAGGCACACCTGCGTCGGCGAGGTCGGCTCGGCTGTCGTCGTACCCGGCAGAAGGCCCACAACCGTGCCTACGACGCCGGGGCGTTCGGCGGGAGCGGGCGGCGGCGTCTCTGGGGCGGGGGCGGGGGCTTCGACCGAGGGCGCGGGAGCTGAGGGCGGGGTGCCGGTGGTGTCAGCGCCCGTACGCTCGGCCGGCCGGGGTGCCGGTACCGCCGTGGTGTGCGGTGTCGCGTTCGAGGTCGCGGGCGGCTGGTTCGTGGCGGCGGTTTCCGGCTGCCGGTTCGTCGTCGCGGTGGATGGCGTGGCGACGGTGGTGTTCTGCGGGCGTTCGGCTGTTCCGGGCGGGCGGGTGCTGGGCTTCTTCGCCACCGGGGTGTCCGGCTGCTCCACGGAAGAGCCGGCGGTGGCTGCCTGGGGCGTGGGCGACGCGGTCACCGGCTCCGGCGGCGGGCCCGCGTTCGTCTGGCTGGTGGTCGGCCTGGCGCTCGGCAGCGCGGCCATGGTCAGGCCGCCGCTGACCAGCGCAAACGCTGTCGCGGCCACGGCCCGGCGCCGGTGCTTCTTCCAGCGGGCCAGCTGCCGGCGCCGAGCCGCCCGGCCCTCGCCGGTGGCGGCGGCGCCGGTGGCGGCGGCGTCTTCGGCGCCGCTGGAGGAATCAGTGCCCGATGCGTCGGCCGTCGCATCGGCAACTTCCCCCGTCGGCCATACGTCCCGCGTCGTCGCGGTAGCGGCGCCCGCGCCGTGTTGTCGGCGGGCGGGCGGGGCGATGTCCGGAGCGTATGCGCCGCACCCTGGACACACGAACACCCCGTTGAGGTCTCGGCGGCACGACGAGCAGTAGTCCATTGCGATCTTTCTGTGCTGGCTGCGCCGCCAGGGACGCCGGCGACCTGTTGAGTTCGCACGCGGGGTCGAGCGGCCGTAACGCTAATGGCACTCCCCGAAGGTGGTGCGCAGCCCTTGTGACGCTGCTGCGAAGATTTACGGGCGATGGCGTCTCGTACTCACGGATATGTCGTCGCATTCCGAGCGAAACGCGTGATTCTCTGTGCGGATGCCGCGACGCGTGCGCGCGTTCCGTATGTGGATTCATCGGCCGTTCGCCGAATGGAGTGATTCCGTTCAATAGCCCCGCCACGCGCTACCGGCGTGGGCGGGTGAGGACCCAACTGCCACCGACGGCCAGGAGAGCGAAGGCGACGTGGCGCGCACCCCGTGCTCAACGGTCAGGACAGCATCCGTACGTCGCCGCCAGAAGCCGCTAGAAAAGGTCGGCGAGCAGGACGACCGCCGGAGGCAGCGCCTGCCCGAGGGAGCCGCGCCACAGCTTCGGGTCGGAGATGTTCCGCGCGCCCCCTCAGCGCGCTCTCACCCTTCAGTCGGAGCCGGCGACCGGCCCTCGACATCCGACGACAACTTTCTTCGTCTTTTTATGGCGCCGTCGCACCGTCGCACGCGATGGCGCGGGCTCGGTCGAAGTCCAGCGACGCACCGCGGTCGAACTCGGTGCGGAAGGCTTCCTGCCCCAGGGCACCTCGGGACGCGGCGGCGATGCGGTCCACATCCTGGCGCTCAGCGGGCGGCAGCGGAGCACCGATGGAATCACGGGCGGCCGCTGCCGCGCCCAGCAGCATCGCGCAGTGCCCTGGACTCCCGGCGAGGACCCGGGCACCGGCCAGACCCTCCAGCGACAGAGCCACCGCCCGGGGGTCACCGAGCTCGCGCACCGCGTCGAAGCCCTGGAGGTGAAGGGCGTGCGCCGTTGCCGCGTCACCACGGAGCTCCGCGACAAAACCCAGTTCGGCCAGTACGAGTGTGATGCCGGGCCCGTAACCCACCTTCCGGAACCACGCGAGCAGGCCGCGCATGTGGGTCTCGGCCGACTCGTAGTCGCCTTCCCGGCGTGCTCCGAGCCCGAGTCCGATCTCGGCGTCCACCTCCCCGGACCTGAAGTTCTGTTCGCGCGCCAGTTTCATGGCCCGCTGGTGGTACGTACTGGCCTGCGCGTAGTCCCTCGCGAGGAGGGCGAGCCGCCCGAGGCCGGACAGTCGTTTGGCGGCTTCCTTCCACAGCCCGAGCTTCTCGGCGATGGCCAGCCCGTCCCGCTGGAGCCGGGTGGCCTGTCCGTAGTCACCCGTGATCTCGCGGAGTGCCGCCAAGGGAAAGACGGTCTGCAACGACCCCCACTGGTCACCGATCTCCTGGAACAGACGGGCGCTCTCCTCACCGTCACGCCCGACCGCGTCCAGGTCACCGCGGGCCATGGCATGCCGGGCTCGTACGCTCAGGGCCGCCGCGGTCCCCCAGGCATCCCCCACGGCCCGGAAGCCGTCCAGGGCGCGATTGACCAGCGCCTCCCCCGTGGTGACCTCTCCGGAACCCATGTGGGCGAAGCCCAGGAACCACAGTGCCGTGGCACGCCCCACGGGATCGTCGATCTCGTCGTACGCCGACAGGACGGTGTCGATCTCCTCCGCTCCGGCATCAGCGGCGCCTTCCAGGAGCGCGATGCCCGCCTTCCACGCCATGGCCAGGGCCCGGTCGGGCGTGAGCCGCGCGGGGGTGGCGGCGAGGACCGTCTCCAACGACCTGCGGGCCTCGGCGACCCGGCCGCGCAGCACCCAGTACCAGGCCAGCGCGTTGACGGTCCGCAGGGCCCGGTCCGCCGCTCCCCGTCGTACGGCGAAGTCGAGCGCTCGGCGCAGCTCGGCTCCCTCCCGGTCCAGCCGCTCCAGCCAGCGCTGTTGCCCGGGGCCACGCAACAGCGGCGCCGCCCGGAGAGCCAGTGCGGTGTAGTACAGACTGTGCTGTTCCCCTACGGCGTCGGTCTCGCCCGCTGTCCGCAGCTGTTCGCGGCCGTACTCCTTCACGGACTCCAGCAGCCGGTACGTGGGGCCGTCGGGGCGGTCGGACAGTACGACCAATGATCGGTCCACCAGCTGCTCCAGGAGGTCGGCCACCTCCGTGGCCTTCACACCCTCCCCGGCACAGACCGCCTCGGCCGCCTCCAAGGTGCAACCCTCGGCGTGGACGGACAGCCTGCGCAGCACGACGCGTTCGGCGGCCGTGAGCAACTCCCAGCTCCAGTCGATCACGGCGCGCAGCGTCCGCTGCCGCTCGGGCGCGTTCCGGGCGCCGCCGGTCAGCGCCCCGAACCGGTCGTCGAGGCGGTCCACCAGACCGTGTACGCCGATGGTCCGCACCCGGGCGGCCGCCAGCTCCAGCGCCAGAGGAATGCCGTCAAGGCGCCTGCAGAGCATCGCGACGGCCTCGGCGTTGCCCGCGTCGAGGGTGTAACCGGGCGCGGTGGCGGCGCGGGACATGAACAGTTCGACGGCGTCCGGCTGTTCGAGCGGTGGCACCGGCCGCACCAGCTCACCGCCGACGCGAAGCGGCTCCTGGCTGGTCGCCAGTACCGTCAGACCCGGCGTATCGCGCAACAGCGCCCCGACCACTTCGGCGACCTGATGCACCACGTGCTCGCAGTTGTCCAGGACCAGCAGCAGCCGTCTGTCCCGCAAGGCCCCGACCAGCCGGCCGACCGGCGACACCACCTCTCCGGGCTCGCCCGCCTCCTGGATGTCCAGGACCTTCATCACGGCCTCGGCCACCGCGTCCACGGCGTTCGTACCGGAAAGCATCCGGGGTGAGGGGGCGAGTGCCGCCAGCTCGACCAGCCATACGCCGTGGGGAAAGCCGTCGGCCGAATGCCGCGCGGCCTCCACGGCCAGCCGCGTCTTGCCGACCCCGCCGGGACCTGTGAGCGTCACCAGGCGCGAGGACGCCATCATGGGGGCGATGGCGGCGACGGCCTCGTCCCGGCCGATGAGCCGTGCGACGGGCGCGGGCAGATTGGTGCCGCCGGAGCGCGCCGCGTCCAGCGCGGGGTCCTGACGCAGGATCGCCCGCTGCAGGGCCATCAGCTCGCCGCCGGGCTCCAGGCCGAGCTCGTCGGAGAGCCGGCGCCGGAGATCCTCATAGCTGTCGAGCGCCTCCGTCTGCCGGCCGGCCCGGTACAGCGCACGCATCTGCACGGCACGAAAACGTTCGCGGAGTGGATACCTGCCGACCAACCCTTCAAGCTCACCGACGAGTTGCCGGTCCTCTCCCAGCTCCTCGCGTGCTTCGGCCCGCTCCTCCAGCGCGGCCAGCCGACTCTCCTCCAGCCGGCCGATCTCCGCGCGGGCGAACGGCTCGTCGGCGAAGTCGGCGAACGCCTCGCCGCGCCACAGCAGCAGCGCCTCGGACAGCAGCGCTGCCTTCACCCCGGGCGCGGCGCCGGCTCGCGCCCGGTTCAGCAGGGCGGTGAACCGCCCCGCGTCGACCGCGTCGCCGTCGATCGCCAGCAGGTACCCCGCAGCCCCGGACACCACCAGCTCCCGGCCCCCCGGTTCGGCCCGGTGCAGCACCCGGCGTAACTGGGAGACCTTCCCCTGGAGCGTGTTACGGGGATGGTCGGGCAGCCCCGCACCCCACAAATCGTCCATCAGCCGGTCGGCGGACACCGCCCGCCCCGGGGTCACCAGCAACCGGGCAAGCAGGGCACGGACTTTCGTCCCGGGTACGGGCACCGGCTGACCATCCGCAGTCCACACCGCCAACGGACCGAGCACCCCGAATCGCATGGCGCCCACCCTAACGCGGCCCTCGCGCAGGCCTGTTGGCATGACCGGCAGTGGACCGACAGCCGATCGGCACTCCCCGCAGACACGATGTCCCCACAGCCGGAACACGACGGAGGAGTGACATGAACACCGACCACAAGCACTCGATCACGGTGATCGGTCTGGGCAACCTCGGCCAGGTACTGGCCGGGACCTTCCTGGACCAGGGCCACCGCACGACCGTGTGGAACCGTTCACCGGGCAAGGCGGACGCCCTGGTCGACAGGGGCGCGGTGCGGGCGGCCACAGCGGCCGAGGCCATCGCGGCGAGCGACCTCGTCATCCTCTGCGTACTGGACTACGAGACCGTACGGGAAGTCCTCACCCCTGCCGCCGGCCCCCTCGCCGGCCGCGCCCTGGTCAACCTCACCTCCGGAACCCCGCAGCCGGCCCGCGAACTGGCCGCCTGGACGGCCGAACACGGCGCCGCGTACCTCGACGGCGCGGTGTACGCGGTTCCCCAGACCATCGGGACGTCCGAGGCATTCGTCCTCTACAGCGGATCGCTCAACGTCTTCGGGACGTACAAGGACCAGCTGGGCCTCCTCGGCAAGAGCACGTTCGTCGGCCCCGACGCCGGTCTCGCGTCGGTGTACGACATCGCACTGCTCAGCGGGATGTACGGGATGTTCGGGGGGTTCTTCCAGTCGGTGGCTCTGGGAGACTCGGCACAGATCAAGGCCGCTGAGATCACCGACCTGTTGGTGCCCTGGCTGAAGGCGGCCGCCGATGCCCTGCCCGGCTTCGCGCGGGAGATCGACTCCGGTGACTACGCCACCGAGACGTCCAATCTCGCCATCAACACCGTGGGCCTCGCCAACATCCTGAGCGCCACCAAGGCCCAGGGCATCGACGTCGCCCTGCTCGCCCCTCTCCACTCCCTGTTCCAGCACCAGATCGAACAGGGCCACGGCGCCGCCAGCCTTGCCCGGGCGATCGAGTCGCTGAGAAGGAAGGCGGTCGTGGGGTAGGCCCCCAGACGGAGGCCGAGCCACCTGGCATGGATCTGTAGCGAGAGCTTTGAGGCGACGCAAGCGACTTCCAGCTCGTGGAGTCGTTCAGCGATGTCGTCGGCCCACTCCTGTGCCCACTCCTGTGCCCACTGCCGCAATGAGGTGATCGCGTGTTCGTCGAGCCCGTAGGCGGCGAATTCGGTGTCATCGATCCAGTCGGCTCCGCCCAGACGTGCCTGGAGATCGGTGAGGTCGAAGGAGCCACGGGAATGGCGCCGCCCGAGCTCTTCGAGCTCGACGTGGCTCCACCGGTCCGTAGCGGCTCGTACGTCGATCAGGTCACGGGCAAGTCCACGGTCGGCCGGCGCACGGACCTTGGTGCCGACGACATCCTCGAGGGAGAGCACCCATCCGTGTTCGGTCTGCACGGGCGGTCGCCAGAGTGCTTCCTTGAGGATGTCGACCTCGCATTCTTCACGGCTGGCGGGATCGGTGACGATCAGTCGCGCGGACAGCGGGTCCGCCTCCAGGGCTCTTACGCGCCATCCGCGTCGCTCCAGTTGAGATCCTGGCTGAGCCGGTCGACCAGGCCGTGCGGCTTGGACGGCGGGGCAGCCAGAGCGACGCCGAGATCAGGTTCGTGGCGCCGGGTCAGCTCTGTCCGTTCTTCGTCCACGGGCGGAGTTTCTCCGGGTTGCGGACTGCCCAGATGCGACTGATGCGGCCGCCGGTGAGGCTGAACGCCGCCACGGTCACGGTGATGCCGGCGTGCTGGGCGACCAGGCCGGGCCGGCCGTTGACCGTCCGCTCCAGGAGGGTCAGCCCAGGGGCTTTGCCGGCGATGTGGATCAGGTACTGGGCGATTCGCTCGCTGCCCACGACCGGGCGGAGGACGGTGCCGACCAGGCCGCCGCCGTCAGCGATCACTGTGGCGTCGGGGTCGAGCAGGTCGACGAGGGCCTTGATGTCCCTGGCCTCCCACGCCTCTTTGAAATGCCGCACCAGACCGGCCTGTCCGGCCGTCGGAACCACCGGAGTCTGCGCGGCGCGAATACGTCGACGGGCCGAGGACGCCAGCTGCCGGCAGGCCGCGGGCGTCCGGCCGACGATCTCGGCGACCTCGGCGAAGGGGTACCGGAAGACGTCGTGCAGGATGAACGCCACGCGTTCGGCCGGCGTCATCGACTCCAGTACGACGAGGAAGGCCATGTTCACCGACTCGTCCAGGGTGACCTGGTCGGCGGGGTCGGCCGGCTCGGCCCTGCCGCCGCCCGCCCGCCCGCCGAGCCACTCCGTACGGTCGGGCAGCGGCTCGGGTATCCATTCGCCGACGTAACGCTCGCGCCGGACCCGCGCCGAGCCGAGCACGTCCAGGCAGATGCGGCCGGCCACCGTCGTCAGCCAGGCGCCGGGCGACTCGATGGCCTCCTGCTGTTGCCGCGACAGCGCGTACCAGCGGGCGTAGGTCTCCTGTACGGCGTCCTCGGCCTCGGCCAGCGAACCGAGCAGCCGGTAGGCGACATTGATCAGCTGGCGACGCTCACCGACGATCGCGTTCAGTCCCGGCTCGGACCGGTCATGCCGTGGCTCGGACGGGGTGCTCCCGGTCGCGACCGCTCCCTGGTTCTTCTCGTCCGCTTCCGCTCTCGACACTTCGACGAAACACCGCCCCGGACTGTCAGGTCCGCGCTTCGCCTCACATTTCGCGGGCCCACGTCGTCGGACCACCGAGACACTACCGATCCACCGCCGCGAGGCAGAAGAGGGGACCGCGCCATGGCCACACAGACGACGGCAGAACACCGCAGCGTCACGTTCCTGCAGGTCGCGATCGCCCTGCAGACCTTGTCGCTTTTCTTCCAGGCGGTCACCGCCGGAATGCTGCTGAACTCGTCCCACGGCGCGGTGCTGCACGACGCCGGATCGCGCGTGATGTACGGCGCGTCGATGCTGTACGTGCTCGCCGCGATCCTGGCATGGCGGCCGGGCGGCGGGTCACCCCGCCCCATCCTGTACGCGTCCGGCTTCCTCGTACTCGCTTCGGTGCAGGTGGTGCTGGGCATCGCGCACATGCCGTCGCTCCATGTCCCCCTGGGCACCCTGATGTTCGCCCTGAGCGTGCTGGCGCTGGGCCACGTGCTGTCCACCCGCTTGACGGAGCGCTCAGGCACCCGGTCGTAGCCGCCGCGCGCAAGGCGCGGGTGAAGTTCGGCGTGCCGGAGGAGTTCAGGTTCTACGGCCTTCGTCACACCGGGCACACCCTCGCGACCCGCTCCGGGCCGGGCCCACGCTCCTGGTGCGGATCTGGTGCCGGACGCCTGAGCTGGTCCACACAACCGAAGCCCCCGGCCGCCGGCTTGGGGCTTTTGCTTGGAGCGGGTGAAGAGAATCGAACTCGCGCTTTGAGCGCCTGCGACTACCGAAGGTCGGCAAGCCGACCGGCTGGAACACTGCTTGCGAGGTGTTACAGCCGCTTGTACCGGATAGCCCGGACTGTTATCGCAGGTCACAGGCGTAACCGGACTGTCGGAGATGTAGGACAGGTCCTGTCCTTCAGCCTTCTTTACGTCTGTACACTTCCCCCACCAATCGGGTGCCTGCGGCGGTGGGCTAGCCGGCAGGCCTCACCATCCTGGGGACTTCATGCGCTCATTCGCCATAGGTGCCGCACTGTCTGGCGCTCTGGCACTCGCCATCTTCACTGTTCCAACGGCTCAGGCCGACGAGATCTGGGGCGGCGACACTACGATCACCAATGCCACGGTCAATGGTGGTAAGAACATTGCGGTCGGCACGTCAAACGTGGTCACCTTCCCTGGTTCGATAACCGCCACCGACCCTGACGGCATCGAGACGGCCATGGTTTACGTGTGGCACGGAACAGGTGAAGACGACATGGATATGACCGTGCCGCGTAGCCCGAGGACATGCACAGCCGTCAACAGCACGACGAAGACCTGCGAGGTCACCTTCACGATCGACCCTCGCGGCCTGGCCAACGCATGGGCGGGCAAGTGGAACGTTGCCGTTGACGCCTTCGACAAAGGCAACGGTGGCATCTCCGTGGATGTCTATAAGAACGTCAACATTCAGCGCTACTCGAAGCTCACCGTCAACGCGTCGCCGGAACCGGTCGCCAAAGGAAAGACCATCACCATCACCGGCAAGCTGACTCGGGCCAACTGGGAGACCCACGACTATCGTGGCTACACCAACCAGCCGGTCAAGTTGCAGTTCCGGAAGGCTGGGACTGACACGTACACGACGGTCAAAACCGTGAACACCAACAGCACTGGCGGCCTGAAGACCACCGTCACAGCCTCCAGCGACGGCTACTGGCGCTACCACTTCGCAGGCACCAGCACGACCCCGGCGGTCAAGACAGCTGGCGATTACCTGGACGTGCGGTAAGTGCCGCAAGGCGCGGGACGTGCGTGAGTCGGCACTCCTCCCGCGCCTTGCCGCATGGTCCCGCCCCAGGCCGCTGGCCTGGGGTCTTCGTTAGTAGCCAGCTGCTGACGGGAATCGAACCCGCTCGTGAGCTTGGGAGTGTCGCTTGCCAGCGGCAGCGAGCCGCAATGGCGAACGATCGGCGTACCGCCAGACATGCCACGGATCTGGCACGGTCGCGGCTGCTCTTGTAGGAGGGGGACAGCCTCTGACTACCGCGTGGACGGGCATCAATCGGATTCGGATGGCAAAGAGGCGGCCCAGGGGATCCGTCGGTCGGGACGCTGGTGCCCACACTTCAGCGGAGTACCGGACGCATCGATCACCTGAGATTCTGCGACGACCTTGTCGGGATCGCCGTCCTCGTAGAGCCACACACTCACCAGCTCGGCCGCGACGGTCACAGTGAACTGGACGTTGTGGCCGTCCCCCACTGGTGAGACGGTGACGGCCTCACCCGGCTCGAGCCACAGTGAGCCGCTCCCCGCATTTTCGACTGGCAGTCTTCCTCGCACTGGCCCCCCGCCCGCACCCTAGCGTTAGGTCGAGCCGGTTAGCCCGGGAGTCGATGCAGACGCCCAGCCGTGATCGGCTGAGGGCCCCTTCGCTGGTCTGTCGGCACGCTTCGAACCTGCGACACTCGCTTTAGGAGTTCCCCCCGACACTCGTGCTTGCTTGCGTTCCCACAGCTACCCGCGCCGTGGGGAGACGGCCACGAGTACTGCTATCCACCGCTGTTGATGTCAGCTCCTCGCCTGGCTTCACGACGGCCGCCGGGTGCGTTCACTCGTCGTCGCTGCGCTCCAGGACCAAGCCGACGGACTCGTCCTCCAGACCGCTGCCGTCTTCAAGACACCCGGCGCGTTGGGGACACGCCGAGCCCCGATGTCTTACCCCTGAGCAAGGGGTGGCCAAATGCAAAGATCGCCAGCGGCTCGAAGAGGGGCAGTGGTGCGCACGTGGTGCGCGACGCCTGAATCGGTCTAGACAACACAATGGCCCGGGTCGGGGATCATGCCTCTGGCCTGGGCCTTTTTCTCTGGAGCGGGTGACGAGAATCGAATGCGCGTTCTATGCTTGGGGATCAACCGGCACTCGGTCGCCAGGAACGCCTCTGGCCAGCGAGAACCCTGTGCGGATGTGCTGTTGGTCGGCGGCAGAAGGTGCCCGTAGTGACCGCTGCTTTCTCCTCCGAATGGCGCGTAGTGGCACGGGGCTCTCAGGGGAGTGCCCGCGCGGTGGCGACTTCGCTCGGGCCACGGGAAGCAGGGGGCGCAGCTTTTGGTGCGGGATCTGTGGTCATCGAGACGCTGCAAGCGCGTGACGTTTCTTGGTTAGCGCGCATACGTACATCATCCTGGTACATGGACTATGGTTGGTACATGTCGATGAAGCGCACTAACGTCTACGCCGACCCGGAAGACCTCGCGATCATCAAGGAAGCGGCCAAGCGCCGCGGTATAAGCGAGGCTGAGATCATCAGGCAAGGCATCCATCTCGCCGCGATGGCCAACCGAGTGTGGGACGAGCCACTGTTCTCCCGTACCTTCCCCGGCCCGGGGCGCACCCTTCGTAAAGACGAAGTGCGTGAGGCCGTCGCCGACGCCGTCCAGCGCGAGACGGATCCCGGAACCGCCGCGTGATCATCGCCATCGCCGATACGTCCGGCCTGCTGGCCGCCCTCGATTCAACGCACCCAGAGTGCGAGGCGGCCCAGGAAGCGATCATGGCCGCCGGGCTGCTCGTCATGTCTCCGCTGCTGTTGGCTGAACTCGATCACGTGGTTACCCGAGTGCTCGGCCGTGAGGCCGCGATGAGTGCGATCGATGACATCCGGGGCTGGATGCGCCGCGGCCGGGTCTCCGTACCCGAGATCACTGAGGAACGCCTGGGCGTTGCCCAATCCGTCCGTGCCCGCTACCTGGGACTCGATCTCGATCTGGCTGACGCGGTGAATGTGGCCTTGGCGGCCGACTACGACACCGATGCGATTCTCACCCTGGACCGACGCGACTTTCGTGCCGTCCGCCCTCTCGGCCGCCACAAAGCGTTCCGAGTCCTGCCCGACGACTTGCCCCTCTGACGGGTCCGGGGGTGCCAACTGATGCTTCCTGTGGGGCTGAAGCCCGCAGGAGAGGCTCCAGAGGGTGCGCTACGCCTGTGCCGCTCCAGACAACAACAAAGCCCCGGGCTCGTGGCCTGGGGCTTTTGTTTGGAGCGGGTGACGAGAATCGAACTCGCGCTCTGAGCTTGGGAATCACGAGCGGTTCGGAGCGCGTCGGCAGCTTGACCAGGCAGAACCGCGCAGCGCCTCTGCGGGACGTTTTCGAGGTCGGGCCGTTGTTGACCGCTGTTCCCCCCTCTATCTGGTGCCCTTCTGGTGCGGCTGTGTTGCGGAGGTCTGCGAGGGGCGGGCGGCGGTCCAGCGCGACTGCGACTGTGCTGGGTAGCCGCACTCACCGCGGCGAGGCTGGCAGTCTGCGCCGCTTCGTAGAGAGAATTCGTGGCGGCGAACCCGGCCCTGCAGATAAGGTCTTACAGCGTGTACGTCGGATACGGCTGCGGGGGTAGAGATGCGAATTACCTTCAACAGGTCAGGCAATTTTCTTGAGCTGAGCGATGGCTGGTCTACCACAGCTAACAGGGCGAATGAATTCGATATCCCTCGCGATCGGGTCAGCGAGGCGACGCTCCAGCAGATCAGAGATTTTCTGCGAGATGCCCGCAAGGGACTGGAAAAGGAAAACGATGCTCCCCCTTCCTTTATCCTGGTTGCGCCCGCGACTGACGGAATCCGAGTCTACGGAGGCGATGATCAAGTAAGGTATGAGCTTCTGGAGCTACTTGATGAGGATGAGGACCGCATATCTCTCACTTTGAGTGTTGACTATGCGTTAGTGAAGACTCGGGAAAATTTCGAAGAGCGTCTGACTGACTATTTCACCAGAAGGGGTGTCGATGCCCTACTGGTTAGGTTCTGTGGCCCGGCAGAGTCGATAGAATTGCGTGTCGCCCTCCCCCTGAACTGGACAGTGCTGCAGTGCGCGGCGTTCTCAGACACCCTGGCCATGCTCCTACAGAGCGATCGGCTGAATCTGAAGACGCCCTCAGGCGCTTACGCATTGGTTAGTGCTGGGGCCCCCGTCATGGTATTAGGGGAAGCCGAGAGTGAATGGTTGGAGGTGAAGCGAGAAAACTACGGAATCGCTGTCGAGTCTCAGAAGTATGAGTTCGCTTGCGACGTAGCCTCGTTTGCCAACTCGGATCAGGGGGGCCTGATTGTCATCGGAATATCTTCCGCGAAGGACGACTCGGGAAATGATGTGCTTACCCGAGTTACTCCGTGCAAGCGCGGGTCGCTCAACATTCAGCGCTATATGCAGATTCTCCAAGATCGTGTCATCCCTGCGGTGGAGGGCTTGCGTATAGATGTTGTTCCCATTGGTGCCGGTGACATCATGGCCATCTATGTACCGCCGCAACCAGAAGAAATAAAGCCCTTCATTGTCAAGGGGGCGGTTATTGGGCCGAAGGTGAGTGGTTCCTTTCTGTCGATCCCTCACCGTCGTGGATCCGACAAATGGGCTATGAGCCCTGAGGCTGTCCATTCCATGCTTGTCGCGGCGCGAGCTGTATTGCGAGGTGTTGGAGCTGGTGGCACTCCGGAGATGTAACCGGATGTTGGACGTCAGGTCGGTGGAGCGGCTTTGGGCTGGAGCTGCTTTGGGGCGAGTGATCATGGCCCCTTACGCTGGCCGCGATTCGGGCAGCACCTAGCCTGCCCGCAACAGCCCGAATCGGGGCCATGATCTTAGAGGCTCGCCCCAAAGTGGCTGCCTAAAGCCGTGGAGCCGACCGCCCCAGCCACAGAGGGGTTCCCCACCTTCTGCCCGCTGCACGTAGCGCGCCGCCGGGCGCGGCCAGCCGGGGCGGAGACAGGAGGCAGGCCGCGCCGCAGAGGCGGCGCGCGCCCGCGCCGTGCGCGGGCCTTGATTAAGTAGGGAAAGTTCTACCGCGCTGGGGTCAGGCGCTTGCCGTCATGGCTGCGGACGTGCGGGCCTTCCGCGTCCAGGGCGTCCAGGAGTCGGACCGCGTAGACCTCGGACATCCGCTCTGCGACTTCCTCGGGCGTGAGCCAGGCAACCGCGGTCGACTCGTCAGAGGTGCGCTCGATGCCTCCGGAGGGCTTGCAGCGGAAGACCAGTGCGACGATGCCCCGCGTCGTGTTCTTGTAGACGCCGGACAGCTCATCCACCTCGACGTGGACGCCGGTCTCCTCCAGTACCTCGCGCCTGACGCCCTCTTCGGGTGCCTCGGAAAGCTCCAGGACTCCGCCCGGAAGCTCCCATGTCCCGTTGTCCGCCCGGCGGATCGCCAGTAGCCGGCCGTCCTCGCGAAGCACCGCTCCCGCGACAGACACGGAGTGCAGCGGCGTTGACGTGCTTTGCTGGGACCCGTTACTCATGTACAGGAGCATAGGAGGAAGAGAAGGACTATGGGAACTGCGGTAGGAGGTGGCAGGGCCGTACCTCGGTACGTGCAGATCGCCGACGAGATTGTGCAGCAGATCAGGGCAGGTCTCCTCAAGCCTGGGGAGATGGTGCCCAGTGAGTCCGAGCTGGTCGAGCGCTACGGCGTCTCCGGCGGGACGATCCGTAAGGCCATGGTGGAAGTCCGGGCCAGTGGGCTCGTAGACACCCGCCACGGCAAGGGTTCGATGGTGAAGGACCGGCCGCCCGTACGGCTGCGGTCGTCGGACCGGTTCCGGAGGTCGCACAGGCGTGGCGGCAAGGCTGCGTACCTGGCTGAGTCTGAGCAGTCGGGCGCAACGGCGAAGGTGAACCTTCTGTACAGCGGTGCTCTGGACGCGCCTGCGGAGATCGCTGAACGGCTCGGCATCGACGTCGGCACCCAGGTGCTCGCGCGTCGGCGCCTCTACTTCCGCAACGGAACCCCCGTCGAGACAGCTACCTCGTACGTGCCGTGGGACGTGGCGAAGGACATCCCCGAGCTGTTCGCGGAGAACCCTGGCCCCGGTGGCATCTACGCCCGCTTGGAAGATCACGGGCATGAGTTCGCTGAGTTCGTCGAGACCTTGCAAGCGCGTCTCGCCACCAAGGCGGAGGCTTCCGAGTTGGCTCTGAACCCTGGCGCACCCGTCGTGCACCTCATCCGGAACGCAGTGACTGAAGAAGGACGCGTCGTGGAGGTCTGCGACACGCTTATGGCCGCTGACCAGTTCGTTTTCAGCTACCGGATCCCGGCTACCGACTGACGCTCGCTCAACTCACCACAGCCCGCCGCGACTTCTTCGTCTCGGCGGGTTGACTCATGTATAGGAGTGATGCACTCTTCTTCATGTCACTCATGTACATGAGTGGCGGAGTCCAGCACTTCTAGAGGAGTGATCTCTGTGCGTGTGATCCCCGTCGACATGACCGGCGTGACCGTGATGGTCGCCCAGCCGCCCCAGACCAAGATGCGCGACAAGAAGAACGGCGTTGTAGCCGTCGACATCGAAACCGGCGGTTCTCTCATGACCGTCGACGTCCTGTTCGTCGCCAACGGCAACGCCGAGGTCATCACGGTCACCGTGACCGAGGACGACATCTCTGGCGATCTGGCCATGGGTACCCCCGTGGCGCTGACCGGCCTGGTGGCCCGGCCGTGGGAAAACGAGTTCAACGGGCAGAAGCGGCACGGGATTTCGTTCCGAGCGGCTGCCGTCACCTCGCTGGTGGGCTGACCGGTGACCGCCGGACAGATCCTCGCGTTTATCGGCCTCGTGCTGATCGTCTTCGGACTACTGGTTCTGCGTCGCCAGCGTCCCGTCTGGTACTGGCTCGCCTTCGGTGCCCCGGCAAAGCTGGCCCGGATCGCGCTCACGTACCGCTCGGTCATGGAGGCGTGTGGGCTTACCGAGCCCCCGTCTCGCCTTCGGCTCACCATCGCCGCCGCGACGAAGCGGACGCCGTCCCGGATGGTGCCGCGTCTGACCCGCGTTCGTGTCACTGCCAGTGGCTTGGTCTTACGGATCAAGATGCAGCCGGGGCAGGAGGTGCACGACTTCGAGACGGCGACCGAGCGCCTGCGGCACTCCTGGCGTGCCTACGCGGTGCACGTCTCCGCGCTCTCTCCGGGCTGGCTCCAGGTCAAGGTCATCGGGTACGCCGTGCTGCGCCGGGTCGTGATGCCCCGTGCTGTCGACCCCAAGCTGCTGAGCGTCCCGGTAGCACTCCGCTCCGATGGGGCCGTGCACGCAAGGGACTTCCGGACCGTGGCTCATGAGCTGGTGATGGGCGCGACGGAGTCGGGGAAGTCGGTGTACCTGCGCGGTCTGGTGTCAGGGCTTGCGTCACAGCCGGTTGCCCTCGTCGGCATCGACTGCAAGTGGGGCGTGGAACTGGCCCCCTTCGCTCCCCGGCTGTCGGCTCTCGCCTGCACACCGGAAGAAGCCGCAGACCTGCTTGACGCCCTGGTCGTCGAGATGTCCGAGCGGTACGAGCTGATCAGGACCGTCCAGCGTCTTGGGCCCGGTTCTTCTCCGGAGTCGATGACCTCGGACATCTGGGGACTGCCCGATGACATGAGGCCGGTGCCGGTCGTGGTCTTCATCGACGAGGTGGCAGAGCTCTTCCTCACGGCGACCGCCGCCGACGAGAAGCGCCGGGACCAGATGGTCACCCAGCTCGTACGACTGGCCCAGCTCGGCCGGGCCGCCGGCATCTATCTGGAGGTGTGCGGCCAACGCTTCGGTGCCGAACTCGGCAAGGGAGCAACCGCCTTGCGGGCCCAGCTCACAGGGCGAATCTCGCACCGGGTGAACGACGAGACCACCGCCAAGATGGCGCTCGGAGACATCAGTCCTGTGGCTGTTCTCGCTGCGACGAGCATCGGGCCGGATCAGCGAGGCATGGCGGTGGTCGGTGACTCCTCCGGTGGGTGGTCCCTCGTCCGCAGTCCGCTCACGGAACTCGCGGATGCGGTCGCGGCCTGCGCTGAGTACGCGCATCTGACGCCCGCTGTCCCCGGCCTTGAAGCGTTCCGCCCGGCAGCACCCGGCAATGCCTTCGCCCTGGCCCCGGACAAGGACTGACGCCATGCGGTCATCGTTCCGACTGGACGCCGTACTCGTGCAAGCCGTGATCGCTGGTGCCCTGTCCTTCTCCCATCTGCACGACCTCGCTGAGGCGGCCGGGCAGGACGGCTGGAAGGCGTGGGCCTATCCGGTCTCCGTGGATCTGCTGCTCGTCGCCGCCTGGCGTCGACTGCGCACTCTTCGGGACTCCGACGCTCCTAGGCGGGCCGCCTGGTCCTGGTTCGCTGTCGCCCTTGCTGCCTCCCTCGGGGCGAACATCGCCACCGCGGGGCTGCTCGACCTCGACGACGTACCGGACTGGCTCCGCATCCTCGTCGCCGGATGGCCGGCACTCGCTTTCCTCGGCGGCACGCTCCTCGTGCACACCCCGGAGACCGAGCGTGCGGAACCAACGCCGATCGATTCGGTCGAGGATCAAGCCGAGCTGGTGCGCGAAGTCGTCACCGAGCCTGAGCCCGCCCCGGCCCCGGAACTGCCTGCCGCGTCGCCTGCGGTACCGCCCGCGCTGATCAGCCATGCGCGGAAGCTCGCCGACGACCACCGGTCGGCTACGGGCCAAGCCATCGACACCGACACCCTGCGCGCCCGCCTCGGTGTCCCGGCTCCAATGGCCGACGCCATCGCCGCCCAACTCACGTGAAAGGAAGGGACTTCGACTATGGCCCGCAACCGCTTCTGGGACGTCGACCGCATCGGCCCCGTCCAGATCGGCACCCACCGCGACCGCCAGGGCCGGGAGGCGCACGCCGCCGCCTGCACCGCCCCCGGTTGCGACTGGTCGGCCGACTACCTCAACCGCGCCGCCGCTGAGCTGGCCGCCCGTACGCACCGCTGCAACCCCCGCTGAAAGCTGAGGAGATCACTGCCATGGACGTACCGCTCTGGCTCGCCCTGATCGTCGTCGGCGCACTCGGCATCAAGCTCGTCCGCCCGCCGCTTTGGCTGGTCGCCGTGCTGCTGCTGGGTGGCTACCTCCTTGCCGACAGCTTCCTGACCCCGGTCATCGACCCGCTCGCCAAGTAACCCGCCTGGAAGGAGAACCACCGTGTTCAAGCCCAAGTACCCGGCCCCTGACACGTACGTCCCGACCGCTCACACTCACGCCCCGGTCTCGGTCGAGCAGCCCGCCCCGCCGGCACCCGCTCCCACCCGGTCTGGCCTCGTCGACATCGCTCGCAGCAACGCCGCCGCCGCCGTGGCCGGTGTCGTCGTGACCGGCGTGGTGCTCACCTCCACGCTGCTGGCCGTTGCCATCACTGGACTCGCGCTCTCCATCAGCGGCGTCGTCCTCCTGGTCCTCCTCCGCATGCTCCGCCAGGAATTCCGCCGCTGACCGGCCTCTGGGCAGTGCCACAAGCCGCCAAGCATCGCCACTGCCCGGACGGCCCACGCAACCCCTTCCAACCGCAACGAAGGAGAACCGTGGACACGCAAGCGCTCGCCTTATCCCTGCCGCTCATCGGCTGGGCCGCTCACTCTGGTCTGCTCGTCCGTCGCCTGGCTGCCGCCCGCCGTGACCCTCTGACCGGGCTCCGCACCCGCGCCGGTTGGACCGCTGTTGCCGAGCGGATCGTCCGCCACCATCGGGACGCGGTCGTCCTGCTGCTCGATCTGGACGACTTCAAGAACCTCAATGACTCGTACGGCCATGCCGCCGGGGACGCAGCACTCGCCGCCACCGCCGCCCGCCTCGCCGCCTGGTGCGACCGACACGGCATCGCAGGCCGTCTCGGTGGAGACGAGTTCGTTGTCGTGGTCCGAGACACCGACCGCGCTGCGGAACTCGACGTGCTCGCCCACTCGCTCAACGAGCCGCTGCCGTACGGCGGTCGGCTGCTTCCGCTCTCCGTGTCGGTCGGTGCCTGCCGCCTCGCGGATCTGACCACCCGCAACCTCAGTGACGCGCTCGCCGCCGCCGATGCCGCGATGTACGCCGCCAAGGGCACCGTCGGCCGTCGCGGTCCTCGCTCCACCGCTCACTGACCGGCCTCCGGGCGGCGCACAAGCCGCCAAGCATCGCCGCCGCCCGGACGGTCCGGCCCCTTCCAACCGCAATCGAAAGGACCACCATCATGGCCCAGCACACCCATGCCCGGACGCGCATTTGCCCCGACTGCGATGGCTTCCCCCTCGTCGCCATCGACACCGGCACCCGCCTCTCCGACGGCACCCGCGCCACCCTCCGAGTGACCTGCCGCCGCTGCAGGGGCACGGGCCTCATGCCCTCGCAGGACCCGCTCGCCCTCGGCCACCAGGAGCGCGTGTGACCGACACCGCTACCCTCGTGGGCCTGGACCCGGACACCTTTGGCGATCTGCTGCGGGTGGCCGGGTCTCCGGGCTTCGACCGCTGGCGCGACCAGGTGCGACGTACCGGCGGCTGTGCGAACCCGATCCACCTCACCGGCTGGACCCTCACCAAGGACAAAGTCACCGGCGAGGCTCTGCACCGCTACTCCACCGAGGACGAACCCGGCGGACGACTCCGCGTCGCCTGCGGCAATCGCCGCGCCTCGCGCTGCCCGGCCTGCGCCTGGATGTACGCCGCCGACACCTACCACCTGATCCGTGCCGGGCTGGCGGGCGACCAGGACAAGGACGTACCGGCCACCGTCCGGGATCACCCGCGCGTATTCGCCACGCTCACCGCACCGAGCTTCGGCCCGGTGCACAACCGCCCGGACTCCGGTCGCTGCCGCTGCGGCACCGGGCACGCTCCTGACGACGAGGCACTCGGCACGCCGCTCGACCCGGACGCCTACGACTACGCCGCCGCCGTGCTCTTCAACAACCACGCGGGCAACCTGTGGCAGCGCTTCACCAACCGGCTCCGCCGCGAGATTGCCGCCCGCGCCGGGCTCACGCAACGCGAACTCAAGGAAGTCGTACGGGTCTCGTACGGCAAGGTCGCCGAGTTCCAGAAGCGCGGAGCCGTCCATTTCCATGCCGTCGTACGCCTTGACGGGCCTGCCGGACCCGAGGACCCGCCACCCTCCTGGGCCACCGTGCAGCTGCTGACCGATTCCATCCGCGCGGCCGTCGTCCACTCGTACACGTCCATCACCGTCCCGGCCGCCGCCGACCAGCCCGCCCGTGAGCTTCGCTGGGGCTCGCGGCTCGACGTCCAGCCCATCCGAGCTTTCAAGGCCGGCACCGACGTCACCGAACAGGCCGTCGCCTCCTACGTGGCCAAGTACGCGACCAAGGCAGCCGAGACAACCGGCACCATCGACCGCCGCGTCGGCAACCGTGAGGTTCTGGTGCTCCTCGACGTACCGGACCACCCACGCCGCCTCATCGAAGCGTGCTTCGACCTGGACGGTCTGTATCCGGATCGAAGGCTGCGGGCCTGGGCCCACATGCTCGGCTTCCGCGGTCACTTCTCCAGCAAGTCACGCCGCTACTCGACCACCCTCGGCGCCCTCCGACAGGTCCGCGCCGACTACCGCGCCGCCCAGCAGCGCGAAGAACTGGGCCTGTCCGACCCGGACCAGGACCCGACTGTCCTCGTGCTCACCGACTGGCAGTACGCAGGGCAAGGCCACACACCCGGTGAGTCCGTACTCGCCGCCTCCATCGCCAGAGATCTCCAGCTCAACCGCGAGACCGCACGTGAAGCCCTAGCCCTGGAAGGAGACCGGTCGTGAGTGACCTCCTGCTGACCGTCGAGCAAGCCGCCGAACGCCTCGGCACCACGGTCCGCTTTCCCCGGCGGCTCATCGCCGAACGGCGCATCGCCTTCGTCAAGGTCGGCCGCCATGTGCGGATCGCGGAAAGCGTCCTGGACGCCTACATCGACGGCAACACGGTGCAGCCCATCCGCCGTCGTCGCTCCCGCTACGGGAGGGCTGCCTGATGGGCAACAAGAAGGGGAGCCGCCGCCGCTTCGGTGCGGTGCGGCAGTATCGGTCCGGCCGTTGGACCGCCAGCTACCTGGGCCCGGATGGACAGGAGTTCCGCGCTCCTGAGACGTTCGAGACTAAGCGCGACGCTGAGGTGTGGCTCTCACAGATCGAGGCCGACCTCTCGCGCGGCAACTGGCAGGACCCGGACGCGGGGGCCGTGAACTTTAGGGAGTACGCGCTCCAATGGGTCGACGAGCGCGGTCTCGCCGCCACCACGGATGAGCTGTACCGCCGACTCCTGCGGCTGCACATCCTGCCCACCTTCGAGGGCCTGGACCTCGACGAGATCACCGCACCCCGCGTCCGCACCTGGCGGGCCGAACGACTGGCTTCTACGGGGGCCGGGACGACCGTCGCCAAGTCATACCGACTGCTCAAGGCCGTCATGGAGACAGCCGTCGATGACGAACTGATCCGCCGCAATCCCTGCCGCATCAAGGGCGCGGGCAAGGAGTCGTCCGCCGAACGGCAGATCGCCACCGTCGACCAGGTCGACGAGCTCGCCAATGCGGTCGGACCCCGCTGGCGGCTGATGGTCTACCTCGGCGCGTACGGACCGATGCGACCGGAGGAACAGGCCGAGCTACGCCGCAAGGATGTCGACCTGGACGCTATGACTATCCGCATCCGTCAGGCAGCACCCGAGCTGAACACCGGGAAGCGGGCCGAGGGGCCGACCAAGTCCGAAGCGGGCAAGCGGGTCGTGGTCCTGCCGGCCTTTCTGCGGACCGACCTTCGGAGGCATCTCGACTGGTACGCCGAGAAGGGACCTGACGGACTGCTGTTCGTGGGGGAGAAGGGCAAGCCGTTCCGGCGCTCCACCTTCGGGCGGAAGTGGCGCAGGGCTCGCGCTCTCGTCGGGATGCCGGAGGGCTTCCGGTTTTACGATCTTCGTCACACCGGGCACACCCTCGCGACGCGCTCCGGCGCCACGCTCAAGGACACGATGGTGCGGGCCGGGCAGTCGTCGGAGAAGGCTGCGCTCATCTATCAGCACTCGGATCTTGAGCGACAGCAGGAAGTGGCGAGCGGGCTGGATGATCTCGTGCGGGCCGCCCGCAAGAAGGCTGATCAGGGGCCTTCTGGTGCGGATCTGGTGCGGGACGCTTGAACTGGTCCAGACAACAAAGAAGCCCCGGGCTCTTGGCCTGGGGCTCTTGCGTGGAGCGGGTGACGAGAATCGAACTCGCGCTCTGAGCTTGGGAAGCTCATGTTCTACCATTAAACTACACCCGCGCAGCGGGCTGTTGATCAGCACCGCGTCGTCCGACAGTGTACCCCAGTCCTCGCCCCGGCGTATGCGGTGCGGGGTTTTCGTGTCGTCGTGTGGGCGTACCTTGGAGGGCGGAGTGCCGCCTGGAGTGGCGTCCTGTTCATCCCCTAATGTGGCCTTCTCGTCCACGCTTTGGGGAAGGGACTTGATGGACTTGATGGAGCCCACCGTCGTCCGTTGTGCCGAGGGGCACGTGTTCAGCACCACATCGTTCCCGCTGCAGCAGCTCGGAGCCGGCCGGATCGGACCAGGGCGGCTTATCCGCTGTCCGCGCTGTGCCCGGCTTCGGAATGCCGTTCCCGTGGTGATGGGGCAGCGCTAGAGGTCGGAGTGAGAGGCGCGCGGGACCGGTCCGGTTGGGGCGGGCCCGCGCGTTCTGCGTATCCTCGGGGCGTGCTTCTCTCAGACAAGGACATCCGGGCCGAGATCGATGCCGGACGCGTGCGTATTGATCCGTACGACGAATCAATGGTGCAGCCCTCGAGCATCGACGTGCGGCTCGACCGCTACTTCCGGGTGTTCGAGAACCACCGGTACCCGCACATCGATCCGGCCGTCGAGCAGGCGGATCTGACGCGCGAGGTGGAGCCGGAGGGGGACGAGGCGTTCATCCTGCACCCCGGTGAGTTCGTACTGGCGTCGACGTACGAGACGATCACCCTGCCGGACAATCTCGCTTCCCGGCTGGAAGGGAAGAGCTCGCTCGGGCGGCTCGGGCTCGTTACGCATTCCACCGCCGGATTCATTGATCCCGGGTTCTCCGGGCATGTCACCCTTGAGCTGTCGAATCTGGCAACGCTGCCGATCAAGCTCTGGCCCGGCATGAAGATCGGGCAGCTGTGCATGTTCCAGCTGAGCTCGCCCACCGAGTTCCCGTACGGCTCCGAGCGGTACGGGTCGCGTTATCAGGGCCAGCGCGGGCCGACGGCCTCGCGGTCCTTCCTCAACTTCCATCGGACGCAGGTGTGAGTGTGAGTGTGAGTGCTGTGCGGGAAAATCTGACGTACGAGGGGTTCGGCAGCGCCGTGCGCGAGCTCGCGCAGGCCATCGCCGACGACGGGTACGAGCCGGACATCGTGCTGAGCATCGCCCGTGGCGGGGTCTTCGTCGCCGGCGGGCTGGCCTACGCCCTCGATGTGAAGAACATCCATCTGGTGAATGTTGAATTTTATACAGGCGTCGGGACGACCCTCGAGATGCCGGTCATGCTGGCGCCCGTCCCGAACGCGATCGACTTCAGTAATAAGAAGGTGCTGATCGCGGACGACGTCGCCGACACCGGCAAGACGCTCAAGCTCGTGCACGACTTCTGCCTCGATCATGTGGCGGAGGTCCGCAGCGCGGTCGTCTACGAGAAGTCGCACTCGCTCGTGAAGTGCGAGTACGTGTGGAAGCGCACCGACGAGTGGATCAACTTCCCCTGGAGCGTGCAGAAGCCCGTCGTGCGGCGCACCGGGCAGGTTTTGGACGCGTAGGCAGGACGAACAGAAAAGGGCCCCGGTGCTTCTTCGCGCCGGGGCCCTTTTCTGTTCGTCGTGCCTTGCGTCAGATCGTGCCCAGCTTGATCAGGGACAGCAGCGCCACCAGCTGGATCGCGGATGCGCCCAGGGCCTTCTGCCACGGCAGGTCGTGCGACTTGCTCACCATTGAGGTGAACAGGGCCGCCGCTCCCAGCCACGTCACCCAGCCGAGCACCTGGACCAGCGCGTTCTCGCCGCCCAGGAAGATCGCGAAGACCAGGCGCGGGGCGTCCGTCATCGACATGATCAGCATCGAGAGGCCGACGGTCGGCTGCCAGGAGCCGTCGCCGCCGAGCTGGCGGGCGAGCGTGTGCGTCACCGCGCCCAGGATCAGGCCGCAGATGATCACCGCGATGCCGGTCGTCAGCACGTACGGGATGGCATTCGACAGCGTCGCGTTGATGGCCTCTTCGCGGGCCTTGTCGAAGCCGAAGATCGCGAGCAGGCCGTACAGGAACGTGACCACCAGGGCCGGTCCCCACACCGGGTAGTCGCGCATCTGCCAGAACGTCGGGCCCGGCCGCAGCACGATGCCGCTCAGCAGCTGCTTCCAGTGCAGGCGCGGGCCGGCGGGCGGGGCGGGGGTGTTGCCGGCCTGGTAGGTGTTGCCGTCGCCGTACGGGTCCTCGCCGATGCTGAAGGCCGTGGTGTGGCCCGGGTTGTTGCTGCTGTTGGCGTACGGGTCACCTCCCCCCGGGGCGCCATGGCCGCCGCGCGTTCCGTAACCGCCGGGGCCGCTGTGTCCGCCCTGGGCGTGGCCCTGGTGCGGGTGCGGGTCGGGGTCGCCGAAGTATTCGGGCTCGCCGTGCTGTCCGCCGTACTGCGGTGCCTGCGGCCACTGCTGCTGGCCGTACGGGGGTTGAGGCGATGGTGCCTGCTGCCCGTACGGCGGTTGCTGCCGTTGCTGCTGCTGTTGCCGCTGCGGTTGTTGTTGCGGGGTGCGGTTGTCCCGGCCGCGTCCGATCCTGAATCCAGCCACGTAATCGAACGTACCTGGTCCTGATGCACCGTATGCCGGGCCTGCCGCAACAGGCCCGGCTTTGCGGCCGAGCTGTGACATCCCCTAGGGGGTCCCTGACGGGATATCCCCCGGGTCAGCGTTGCTGGGCGGAGAACACCGCCGTGGAGAAGGTGATCGTCCGCTTGGCGGTCGAGTTGGCGGTCGAGTTGGCGGTCGAGGAGTGGGAGTAGTGGAGCGTGATGATGTCCGTCGTCTCGCCCCGGTGCGTCCGTACGACCGTGTCCGGCTTCTTGTCGCCGTCGAAGTCGGCGTGGCGCAGGACGCCCGTGATGGGCGTTTCCTCGCCGGCCGGCAGGTCGCCCGGCCGCGGCTTCACCGCCTTGAAGGTGTACGTACCGCCCGGTCGCCCGGGGCCCGTCGGGCCGCCCAGCAGCAGCTTCGCGCGCGCCGCCGTTCCGGGTTCGTGCGGGCGGGTGGCGGAGACCAGGTCGTCGTAACCGTCACCGTTGGCATCGGGTGAGAGGTCGGGGGCGACGAGGACGGGGCCGACGCCCGGGATGGCGCCCGCGGCCGCGCGCGGGGCGCCGGCGCGGCTGAACGGGCCGCGCAGGAAGCTGAGACGGCCGCCACTGGCGGTCACGGCGAGGTCCTTGCTGCCGTCGCCGTCGAAGTCGCCGCAGACCGGGTGGTCGGGCCACTCGTTGCCGAACCGGGCGCGGTCCGGGATGCGGAGCTTGACCGCCTTGCCGGTGAGGCCGTTCGCAGAGCCGAAGAGGATCTGGAGGGGTACGGGCGGCATGCCCGTGCCGTTGAACGGCGGGTCCGTGGTGACCACCAGGTCGGCGTAGCCGTCCTTGTCGAGGTCGCAGGCCGCCTCGGCGTCGAAGGCCGCGGGGAGCACGCCCTCCGTGCGGGCCGCGTTGCGGGTGGGCGTGAGGAGCTGGCGTACGGAGGGATCAAGGGCCGCCTGCGGGGGCTTGGCGCCGTACACGATGCCAATGCCCGCGTCGTCGCCCAGACGGTCCTCAGGGCCCTTGACCAGGTCGTTGAGCACGAGGTCGCGGTAACCGTCACCGTTGAAGTCCTCGGCGACGCGGCTGCCCTTGCCGTGCGGTACGGGGTGGAGGGGCGAGGCGGCCTTGTTCGCCATGGCGGCGGGGGAGGCGCCCTCCTTGGCGCCGGTGGCCGGGGAGTCGCCGCCGGCGGAGGGGCCGCAGCCTGTGGCTGTCAGCAGTACCGCGCAGCTCACTGCAACTGCCGCCGCTGCGATCGCTGTTCGCACGACCCACCCACCTCGTCCGTATCGCAAGTTTCAGTCGCCACATGATGCTCTTTTTTGACCGCTTCGGTAAGCAGGGCATACGAAAGCGGCCGGACCTGCCCCCGAGACAGATCCGGCCGCTTTCTTTTACGACTGATGCGACTGAGTACGTACGTGCGCTACTTCGCCGGTTCCGGCTCCGGCGCGTCCTCGGACTCCGTCTCGTCCGCCGGCTCGGCCGGCGTCCGCACCGAGTCGAGCAGCAGCTGCGCCACGTCCACGACCTGGAGGGATTCCTTCGCGGCGCCGTCGTTCTTCTTGCCGTTGACCGAGTCCGTGAGCATCACCAGGCAGAACGGGCAGGCCGTCGACACGATGTCCGGGTTCAGGGACAGCGCCTCGTCGACGCGCTCGGTGTTGATGCGCTTGCCGATCCGCTCCTCCATCCACATGCGCGCACCACCGGCGCCGCAGCAGAAGCCACGCTCCTTGTGGCGGTGCATCTCCTGCTGACGCAGGCCCGGGACGGCCGACATGATCTCGCGCGGGGGCGTGTAGACCTTGTTGTGGCGGCCCAGGTAGCACGGGTCGTGGTACGTGATGAGGCCCTCGACCGGGGTGACGGGGATGAGCTTGCCCTCGTCGATGAGGTGCTGGAGCAGCTGCGTGTGGTGGATGACCTCGAACTCGCCGCCCAGCTGCGGGTACTCGTTCGCGATCGTGTTGAAGCAGTGCGGGCAGGTCGCGACGATCTTCTTCGACGACTTCGGCTTGCGGGTCGACGGGTCTTCATCGTCTTCGCCGTACGCCATGTTCAGCATCGCCACGTTCTCCTGGCCGAGCTGCTGGAACAGCGGCTCGTTGCCCAGGCGGCGGGCCGAGTCACCCGTGCACTTCTCGTCGCCGCCCATGATCGCGAACTTCACGCCCGCGATGTGGAGCAGCTCGGCGAAGGCCTTCGTGGTCTTCTTCGCCCGGTCCTCCAGGGCGCCGGCGCAGCCGACCCAGTAGAGGTACTCGACCTCGGACAGGTCCTCGATCGTCTTGCCGACGATCGGCACCTCGAAGTCGACTTCCTTCGTCCACTCGACGCGCTGCTTCTTGGCAAGACCCCAGGGGTTGCCCTTCTTCTCCAGGTTCTTGAGCATGGTCCCCGCCTCGGACGGGAACGCGCTCTCGATCATCACCTGGTAGCGGCGCATGTCGACGATGTGGTCGATGTGCTCGATGTCGACCGGGCACTGCTCGACGCACGCGCCGCAGCTGGTGCAGGACCACAGCACGTCCGGGTCGATGACGCCGTTCTCTTCGAGCGTGCCGATCAGCGGGCGCTCGGCCTCCGCGAGGGCGGACGCCGGGACGTCCTTGAGCTGCTCGGCGGAAGCCTTCTCATTCCCCTCCATGTCCTTGCCGCCGCCTGCGAGCAGGTACGGCGCCTTGGCGTGCGCGTGGTCGCGCAGCGACATGATCAGGAGCTTCGGGGAGAGCGGCTTGCCGGTGTTCCAGGCGGGGCACTGCGACTGGCAGCGGCCGCACTCCGTACACGTGGAGAAGTCGAGGATGCCCTTCCAGCTGAACTGCTCGACCTGGCTGACGCCGAAGACGGCGTCCTCGGCCGGGTCCTCCCAGTCGATCTCCTTGCCGGCGGACGTCATCGGCAGGAGCGCGCCCAGGGCGGTGGAGCCGTCGGCGTTGCGCTTGAACCAGATGTTCGGGAAGCCGAGGAAGCGGTGCCAGGCCACACCCATGTTGGTGTTGAGCGAGACCGTGATCATCCAGGTGAAGGACGTGACGATCTTGAGCGCCGCGAAGAAGTAGGTGAGGTGCTGGAGGGTGCTCAGGCTCAGCCCGTCGAGGGCGGCGATCAGCGGGTACGAGGCGAGGAAGCCGGGCTCCCAGCTGTCGACGCCGTGCAGGGCGCCCTCCAGGGCGCGCAGCGTCATGATGCAGACGCCGACGATCAGGATGACGGCCTCGACGAAGTACGCCTGGCCCGTCTTGGAGCCCGCGAAACGGGACTTGCGGCCCGCCTTGCCCGGCCGGCTCAGCTGCCGGATCACGATCAGGGTCACGATGCCGAGGACCGTCATCAGGCCGAGGAACTCGGTGAAGATCTCGTACGGCAGCCAGTCGCCGATGACCGGGATCAGCCAGTCGGCCTGGAAGAGCTGGCCGAAGGCGTTGACGATCGTGAGCAGCAGCGCGAAGAAGCCGACCGCCACGAACCAGTGCGCCACGCCGACGACGCCCCAGCGGTTCATGCGGGTGTGGCCGAGGAACTCCTTGGCCAGCGTGATGGTGCGCTGCGTGGGGTCGCCGGTGCGCGTGCCCGCGGGCACGGGTTGGCCGAGTCGCACGAAACGGTAGATCTGCGCGATGGCACGGCCGAACAGCGCGACGGCTACCACCGTGATGACCAGCGACACGATGATCGCGGCGAGTTGCATGAGGGGCTCCTCGGGCGGGCCTGGCGAGGGTAAGAATCAGCGGATTACTAAGCGGTAACTTAATCAGTTCGTGCTGAGCGTACCCAGTTATGGCGCCGCACTGTAGTTGGGCAGGCGGTGATCTGTATCGCGTAAGGCTTCCCTCAGCCCCTTGGTCCACTGGCGGTGAAGGCGGTGAAGGCTGCCGGGATCGTGCGGGCGAGGATCGCCAGATCGAGTCCTAGCCAGTGTTGCTCGACATAGTGCAGATCGAGAACGTCCATCTCCTCCCAGGGCAGCTCCGAACGTCCGCTGACCTGCCACAGCCCGGTGACACCCGGCCGCACAGACAGCCTCGCCCGGGTGGCTGAGGGGTGGCCCGGCGGCAGCGGGCAGGGCCCGACCAGGGACATCTCGCCGCGCAGTACGTGAATAAGCCGCGGCAGTACGTCGAGACGCGAGCGGCGCAGCAGCCGGCCGGCCGGGGTGCGGGGATCGGTGCGCAGCGTCAGCATCTCGAAGGGGCGGCCGCCCAGGCCGGCTCGGGTGTTCCGTACGAGAACCGAGCCGCGTGCCGTTACGGCCGCAGCTGTGGCGGTGAGGAGCAGGAGAGGGGCGGCGATCGCCAGCAGTACGGAGCCGGCCGTCAGGTCGAAGAGGCGCTTCGCGGACATGCGACGTACCTTTTCATCCATTTTGCCCCCACGTGGCACCCTGGAGAGCTGCGGCGTGCCGTGCTCATGCCGATAAGGGCCGCATAAGAGTTGAGTCACCTCCGCTCAGGTCTGTTGACGCGATGGGATCCGTCATGCATCCTTGAGTCTGTTCCACTCAAGTCAGCTGGAGGAATCGAAATGGCACGTGCGGTCGGCATCGACCTGGGCACCACTAACTCCGTCGTCAGCGTTCTGGAGGGCGGCGAGCCCACCGTCATCACCAACGCCGAAGGCGCCAGGACCACGCCGTCCGTCGTCGCTTTCGCGAAGAACGGTGAAGTGCTGGTAGGCGAGGTTGCCAAGCGCCAGGCAGTCACCAACGTCGACAGGACGATCCGGTCGGTCAAGCGCCACATGGGCACCGACTGGAACATCGAGCTCGACGGCAAGAAGTTCAACCCGCAGCAGATGAGCGCCTTCATCCTGCAGAAGCTGAAGCGCGACGCCGAGGCGTACCTGGGCGAGAAGGTGGCCGACGCGGTCATCACCGTCCCCGCGTACTTCAACGACTCCGAGCGTCAGGCGACGAAGGAGGCCGGCGAGATCGCGGGCCTCAACGTCCTGCGTATCGTCAACGAGCCGACCGCCGCCGCCCTGGCGTACGGCCTCGACAAGGACGACCAGACGATCCTCGTCTTCGACCTCGGTGGCGGCACCTTCGACGTATCGCTGCTCGAGATCGGCGACGGTGTCGTCGAGGTGAAGGCCACCAACGGTGACAACCACCTCGGTGGTGACGACTGGGACCAGCGCGTCGTCGACTACCTGGTGAAGCAGTTCCACTCCGGTCACGGCGTGGACCTCTCCAAGGACAAGATGGCGCTCCAGCGTCTGCGCGAGGCGGCCGAGAAGGCCAAGATCGAGCTGTCCTCCTCCACCGAGACCTCGATCAACCTGCCGTACATCACGGCGTCGGCCGAGGGCCCGCTGCACCTGGACGAGAAGCTCACGCGCTCGCAGTTCCAGCAGCTGACCGCCGACCTGCTGGACCGCTGCAAGACGCCGTTCCACAACGTCATCAAGGACGCGGGCATCCAGCTCTCCGAGATCGACCACGTCGTTCTCGTCGGTGGCTCGACCCGTATGCCGGCCGTCGCCGAGCTCGTCAAGGAGCTCACGGGCGGTCAGGACGCCAACAAGGGTGTGAACCCGGACGAGGTCGTCGCCATCGGCGCCTCGCTCCAGGCCGGTGTCCTCAAGGGCGAGGTCAAGGACGTTCTGCTCCTCGACGTCACGCCGCTGTCGCTTGGTATCGAGACCAAGGGCGGCATCATGACGAAGCTCATCGAGCGCAACACGACGATCCCGACCAAGCGCTCCGAGATCTTCACGACGGCCGAGGACAACCAGCCGTCCGTCCAGATCCAGGTCTACCAGGGCGAGCGCGAGATCGCGGCGTACAACAAGAAGCTCGGCATGTTCGAGCTGACCGGTCTGCCGCCGGCCCCGCGTGGTGTCCCGCAGATCGAGGTCGCGTTCGACATCGACGCCAACGGCATCATGCACGTCGGAGCCAAGGACCTCGGCACCGGCAAGGAGCAGAAGATGACCGTCACCGGTGGCTCCTCGCTGCCGAAGGACGAGGTCAACCGGATGCGCGAAGAGGCCGAGAAGTACGCGGACGAGGACCACAAGCGCCGCGAGGCCGCCGAGACCCGCAACCAGGCCGAGCAGCTCGTCTACCAGACGGAGAAGTTCCTCAAGGACAACGAGGACAAGGTTCCGGGCGACGTGAAGGAAGAGGTCGAGACGTCCATCACCGAGCTGAAGGAAAAGCTCAAGGGTGAGGACACGGCCGAGATCCGCACGGCCACCGAGAAGGTCGCGGCCGTCTCCCAGAAGCTGGGCCAGGCCATGTACGCCAACGCCGAGGGCGCTCAGGCCGCGGGCGGCGACGCTCCCGGTGCGGACGGGCACGCGAAGGCGGACGACGACGTCGTTGACGCCGAGATCGTCGACGACGAGCGCGACGCCGGCGCCGGACGTCAGGGAGGCGCCGCATGACGGAGGAGACTCCGGGCTTCGAGGAGAAGCCCGACGTCCCTTCCGGCGCCACTCCAGAAGACGCCGAACCGCAGGCTGCCGCGCCTTCGCCTGAAGAGGCAGGGACCGACTCCGTCGAGGAGTCGGGCCCGGCGGCAGCCCCGGCCGGGGACGTACAGGACGTAGCTCTGACCGCACAGCTGGACCAGGTACGTATGGCGCTCAGTGAGCGCACCGCGGACCTCCAGCGGCTGCAGGCGGAGTACCAGAACTACCGTCGCCGCGTGGAGCGGGACCGGGTCACGGTCAAGGAGATCGCTGTCGCGAGCCTCCTGACCGAGCTCCTCCCGACCCTCGACGACATCGGCCGCGCGCGGGAACACGGCGAGCTGGTGGGCGGGTTCAAGTCGGTCGCCGAATCGCTGGAGACGGTCGCCGCCAAGATGGGCCTGCAGCAGTTCGGCAAGGAGGGCGAGCCCTTCGACCCGACGATCCACGAGGCGCTGATGCACTCGTACGCACCGGACGTCGAAGAGACGACGTGCGTCGCGATTCTGCAGCCGGGCTACCGGATCGGCGAGAGGACCATCCGTCCGGCGCGGGTCGCGGTGGCGGAGCCCCAGCCGGGCGCCACGCCGGCCGCGCCCGCCGCCAAGGCGGACGAGCCGTCGGCGACTCCGGCTCCGGACGAGGAGAGCGGTGGCCCGGACGAGGGCTGACGTGACGGGGAACAGTAGGAAGGAGGGACGTCGGGGATGAGCACAAAGGACTTCGTCGAGAAGGACTACTACAAGGTTCTCGGCGTCCCGAAGGACGCCACCGAGGCCGAGATCAAGAAGGCGTACCGGAAGCTCGCCCGCGAGTTCCACCCGGACGCCAACAAGGGCGACGCCAAGGCGGAGGACCGCTTCAAGGAGATCTCCGAGGCGAACGACGTCCTCGGCGATCCCAAGCGGCGCAAGGAGTACGACGAAGCGCGTGCTCTGTTCGGGAACGGCGCCCTGTTCAACAGGCAGGGCAGGCCGGGCCCGGGCGCCGGTGGCGGCTCCTTCAACTTCGACCTGGGCGACCTCTTCGGAGGCGCCCAGGGCGGGGCCCAGACCGGCGGCGCCGGCGGGTTCGGCGGCGGCCTCGGGGACGTGTTCGGGGGCCTGTTCAACCGGGGCGCCGGCCCGGGTGCGCGTACGGGTACGCAGCCTCGCCGCGGCCAGGACATCGAGTCCGAGGTGACGCTCAGCTTCACCGAGGCGGTCGACGGGGCCACGGTCCCGCTCCGGATGTCCAGCCAGGCACCCTGCAAGGCCTGTTCGGGTACGGGCGACAAGAACGGCACACCGCGCGTGTGCCCGACCTGCGTCGGTACGGGACAGGTCTCGCGCGGCGGCGGTGGCGGCTTCTCGCTCACCGACCCGTGCGTCGACTGCCGGGGTCGCGGGCTCATCGCGCAGGACCCCTGCGAGGTGTGCAAGGGCAGCGGCCGCGCCAAGTCGTCGCGGACCATGCAGGTCCGTATCCCGGCGGGCGTCTCCGACGGTCAGCGGATCCGGCTGCGCGGCAAGGGCAGTCCCGGTGAACGGGGCGGTCCGTCGGGCGACTTGTACGTCGTGGTCCACGTGGACGCCCACCCGGTCTTCGGCCGCAAGGGCGACAACCTCACCGTCACCGTGCCCGTCACCTTCGTGGAGGCGGCGCTCGGCGGTGAGGTGAAGGTCCCGACACTGGGCGGCCCGCCGGTCACCCTCAAGCTGCCGGCCGGCACGCCGAACGGCCGTACGATGCGCGCTCGCGGCAAGGGCGCGGTCCGCAAGGACGGCACCCGCGGCGACCTGCTGGTCACCGTGGAGGTCGAAGTGCCGAAGGACCTTGACGACAAGGCCCGTGAGGCACTGGAGTCCTACCGTGAGGCGACCGCCGGGGAGGACCCGCGGGCGGAGCTGTTCCAGGCCGCGAAGGGAGCGTGAGATGGACCCGCGCATACGACGTAATCCATACCAGCTGACCGACGAGACACCGGTGTACGTCATCTCGGTCGCGGCACAGCTCTCCGGCCTGCACCCGCAGACCCTGCGGCAGTACGACCGCCTCGGCCTGGTCTCCCCCGACCGCACGGCCGGGCGCGGCCGCCGCTACTCGGCCCGCGACATCCAGCTGCTGCGGCAGGTGCAGCAGCTGTCGCAGGACGAGGGCATCAACCTGGCCGGCATCAAGCGCATCATCGAGCTGGAGAACCAGGTGACCGCGCTCCAGCAGCGCATCACCGAACTCTCCGCGGCGGTGGACGGCGCGGCGGCGGCTTTGCAGCAGCGCGAGGCGCAGGTGCACGCGTCGTACCGGCGCGACCTTGTCCGGTACGAGGACGTGCAGCAGGCGAGCGCGCTGGTGGTGTGGCGGCCGAAGCCGAAGAGGCCGGCGGAGTAGGTTCGCGGTTCGCGGTTCGCGGTTCGTCGATCAAGGTTTACGGGGAAGGCCCGTCACTCCAGAGTCTGTGGAGTGACGGGCCTTTCTGGGGTGTGGCCTCACGACGGGGTGAGGTCTCTGCTCAGCCAGTGTTCGGGGCGCATGTGGAAGACGATCCGCTCGCCCCTGTATTGCGCAGCGATGTCGACGCAGCCGTCGACGTCCTCGGGTGCGAGGTAGTAGGCCGCCACCGTACGGAAGAGGTCGAGGGAGCCGGGAGACGTACGGGTCACCGGTCCTTCGACGGAGACGTAACGGACGGCCGGTTCTGTGGACTGGACCATCAGGGAGAAGCGGCCCGCCGCGTGAATGAGCCGCGCCTTGCGGCAGTCCGCGTCCGTCATCACCCAGACCTCGCCGCCTGGCGTGTACCGGTACCAGATCGGCACGGTCAGCGGTCCGCGGCCGGCCCCCGCGTCGACGGACAGGGCGGCGACGTGCGGTTGCGCGAGGAACTGTTCGCGCTCTGCGCGGGTCAGCGCCATGGGGTGCTCTCTCCTTACGCTCAACTCCTGGGCTCTGCCCACGGCAGCGCGGCGCGACTCGCTGTGCCCAGGCGACTCACCCGATCGGGTGCGCTCGCTGTGCGTCCTCGGTCCGGAAGCGGGCTATTAGGGCGGCGAGTTGGGTGGGAGTGGCGGTCAGGGTGATGTCGGGTTCGTCGTCGCTCTCACGGAGGCGGACCGTTCCGTCGGGCGCGGTCGCGACGTAGAGGCAGTTCGCCTGGTCTTCGCTGAAGGACGACTTCTGCCAGTGCAACTCGGGCATGTTCAGTGCTCCTGGAGCGTATAGAGAATGTGCTGGACGAGGCCGAGCGAGTCGTGGGTTCCATGGTCGTACGCGGCGACGTCCGGGTCGAGTGGCGGCAGTGCTGCGGCTGCGAGCCTGTGGAAGTGTGAGCGGTACTTCGTGAACGAGTCCGCGTCGTGCAGAAAGGCGGACGCGGCATGGGTCTCCGCGAGCACCGTGTGCAGTGTCGACTGGTGTGACTCGACCAGCAGGAACGGAGTGCTGAAAGCCGACAGCCCCTCGGCCGTGAACGGCAGCACTTGGATGATGACGTGGGGCAACTTGGCCATCCGCACCAGGTGCAGAAGCTGGCGTCGTCGGACGTCAGCATTTCCGAACCGAACATGCAGCGCGGACTCGTGGATCACGGCGTGCAAGGCGGGCGGTTGATCGGTGGTGAGAATCTTCTGCCGGTCCATGCGGAACTGGACCGCCTTCTCACGGTCCTTGTCCGACCAGTCCTGCTGACTGGACCGGAAGATGGCGCGAGTGTAGTCAGCGATTTGCAGAACGCCCGGGATGAACAGGGACTCGTACGAAGCGAGGGAGTTCGCTGCCGCTTCCAGCTCCGCGAGGTCGAGGGCCGGCGGTTTGAGTAGACGGCGGTACTCCGTCCACCAGCCTTTGCCGTCTGTCTCGCTCATGGAGACCAGGGCGTCGATATACGGGGCACTAGTGCACCCGTACGAGTGGCAGAGCTTGCGAAGCTTGTCGGTAGGGATGGCCGTGCGTCCTGCCTCGACGTGGCTCAGGTGCGCTCGTCCCATACCGATGAACGCGCCGCCATCGGTCACGTTCAGACCGGCTTGCTCGCGCAACTTCTTGAGCTCGGCGCCGAGTCGACGCTGCCGTTCCGTGGTGCTCGTGCGGAGTGCCAACGTGCGTCCTTCGTAGCGGGGTTGGGTTCAGTGTGCCGCTGAGCGGCGGGAGCGGTCCAGTCGATTCGTCGATTCGGTTGCACCAGATAACCGTCTCGCCTTACCGTGAGTGCGGCGCCAATTACTGACCGTATGGCCTCGCGTCATTCAATTCCTGTGCCTGTAAGCCGACAGCGCACCTGCCGCTCCAGCCGGGAGCGCTCGGGCAATGCCATCGCTCCGCGCAGTGCCCTCATCCCCCACGCCCCTGACGGGAGCCGATACTCATGGACTCCGACCCTTTCGGTCGCCGGCCGGCATGTCACCGGTCCGGCCAACTGTCGTACGACTACAGCTTGTTTGCTCCCGCCGATGCCACCGCGCCCAAGGTGTGCCGGGACTTCGTCCGACTCGTACTCATCGCTCTCGGGCGGGGCGGGCTCGTCATGCCTGCGACGCTCTGTACCTCCGAGCTGGTGACCAATGTCCACCTCCACACCAAGGGTTCGGCCATGCTCCGGCTGCAGGTTCAACCCGTACGCGTCCGGGTCAGCGTCTTCGACGAGAGCCCGGACTTGCCGGTCCGGCGTCTGGCCGCCGACGAGACCTGCTGGGGGCGTGGGCTCGCGCTCGTCGCCGGGACTGCCGACGCGTGGGGTGTGGCGGGGGAGCGCGCGGGGCGGTATGCGAAGGGGGTCTGGTTCGAGCTGGGCGGGGGCTAGGAAGGCCTCTCGCCCTTGCTGGCGGGGGCGGGGGTAACCACAGCTTGCTTCTGGGGGTTTCGGGTCGTTCCCGAGCGCTCCAGGGTCGGTGGGCCGTGACGGCGCGTCAAGGGCGCTCCTTCGTCGCGTCGCTGCGCGATGTGCCTGCGGCCCACCCTTGACCCGCCGCCCCGGCCCACCGCTAACGCTTTCCACGGGGACGGCCCAAAGAAAAACGCCCTGCACGCCGACTGGAATATGGGCGCGGGTTGGCTCGGTGGCTTGCGGCCCGGTGGGTGGGGCGCGGCAGGTTGAGCGGCCGGCGCGGCCCCGGGTTCGGCGACTGCGGGAACGGCCGCTGGTGCGACATCCCCTTTCTCACGCACACGACCACCCACCCAGGCGGCCGGCTGGGCGTTCGGGTCGACCTGCGGACAGTCCCGCTTGCGGGTCGGGCGCGACAGTTGAATCGGGTGACTCGGGTGAGTGCGGCGTCCACCCACCACGGTGCTCGGTGACGCCTCAAGCACGTGGTGGGTGTGGGTGGGTGGAGGGCTGTCCGGGAGCGAGCGGTCCTGCCGATGGTCCGGCCGGACGGACAGCGGTGGCCGCTGGCACTCGGTGGTCCGAATCCATCACATGACGACTCCGCATGCCGTTTTCGCACCAGTTTCGACGCATATGGGCAGTCTGAGTGAGTGTCATGTGGTGGATTCGGTCCACGCGAGGCCCCGCGAGCCGGTCTGCCGCGTGATGGGGGCGCGCCGCCAGCTGGGTGCTGCCCTCGAGCCGCACAGCAGCCGAGCCCGAGTGAGCCTTTCGTGTCACCTTCGCCAGAACAGGTGGTGCGTCACGCCGCTGGGGCTGGGCACGACGTCGAGGTGGAACCGGTCCAGCAGCTCATCGGGTGACTCCCAGAGTCGTACCCCGGATCCGAGCTTCACCTGCGAGACCGCCACATGCATGGTCTCGACGAGGTCGGCGTCAAGGAACTGCCTGATGGTGGTGGCCCCGCCGCCGAGTCGGACGTCCTTGCCCTGCGCAGCAACCCGCGCCTGCTCAAGGACCGTGGCCGGGTCGCCGTCGACGAAGTGGAACGTGGTGTCGGAGAGTGTGAACGACGGACGCGTGTGGTGGGTCATTACGAACACCGGCGTGTGAAACGGGGGCTCATCACCCCACCAGCCGCGCCAGTCATGGTCGTGCCAGGGGCCGCGCTGGGGCCCGAACTTGTTGCGGCCCATGATCTCGGCGCCGATGTTGCGTGCGAAGTCTCGCGTGAAGTAGTCGTCGAGGCCTCGGCTGCCCCCGGGGTCGGTGCGCATGGGCCAGCTCGCCGTGGCGCCGGCCCAGGCGAACACGTCCCCGGGATCGGCGTGGCCGAACGGTCTCTCGAAGCTCTGGTGCTCACCCGCACCGAAACCGTCACGCGAGACATTGAAGTTCTGGACTCTCAGCAGCTGATCCACGTGCTTCCTCATGACGGTGAGACTGCTTGGGCCGGGCAAACTCATCGCCGTTGCGGGGAGAGGCCCCGTGCGATTCGCTCAGGACGTGGGCGGGGCCAACTTCGGCTTGCGCTTCACATCGGTCACCTTCACGTCCTCCGTCTCCGGAGCCCCGAAGGTTTCGACGGTCACCCCGCTGCTGGTGCCGGTGACCTCCAAGGCCAAGTGGCTGCCCATCATGCGCAAGTCGAGCCTTGCCCGGGGCGCACCCGCATGGTTCGGCATCTGGTGAATCCGCGACGCCGGGTAGTTCAGGCCGATCAGCTTCTTCTCCGTCACCTGGTAGCTGGTTGCCTTCTTGTTCTTGAACGCCTCGCTGATGCGCTTTGCGTGCTCGTCGCCGCTGCACTTCTCGATACCGGTCAGTGGCACTTCCTTGACCGACTTGGGCATGGCGTGGGAAGGGGTCGACTCCGGCGGCGCGGGAGCATCGGGAGGGAGGGTGACCGGGTTTCCCCCATCGGCGCTCGGCGGGGCCTGGCCCGGCACGTAGCTCGGCGTGGAAGAACCTTCCCAGCCGGGCAGGTCTTCGGGCCTGGGCGGCTCACCGTTTGCGCCGCCTTGGGGGGCGTCCGGGGCGCAGCTCTGCGTAATGCGGGTCATCAGCTCAAGGAAGCGCAGCTCCGGGTGGTTGTCGATCGAGGATGCGTCCGGAGGGGTTGCTGCCTGGGTGGCGCTGTTTGCGGGGGCATGGTCGGCGATGGCTTTGTGGGAGGCGCAGCCGGACAGCGCGATGCAGGCGAGTGCGGCCATCAGCGCTGGCTTCAGGAGGGATGTCGATCGCATGCACGCAGCATTCGCGATGCTGATCACTGCGCACATGAGTAGTCATACTCACCTTCTGGTGGTGAAGGCGCTGAAGCGGTGGCCGCAGCTGCGGAGGGAAGGCCGTGTTGCTGGCGTGCGATGAACCCAGCACATGACGCATGGGGATCCCCTTCCGACGTGTCAAAACAGGGCAAATTGGGTGCCCGTGTTCGTCTTCTGCTGGGTTCGTCCCATCCCGCCCGGCTGAGAGCCGGGAACCGCGCCGCCGACTCCTGGACGCCCTTCCCCCCACCCACATCAGCAACGGGCTTGCAGTTCAACCGGCCACCGGCCGGGGTGGACGCCACACCCGCCCGAGTCGCCCCATTCAACTGTCGCGCCCCAGCCGCGCCGACACGAGTTCGCAGGTCGGCCCGGCGGCCCAGCTGTCCACCGGCGTCGGTGGTCGTGTGCGTCGGAATGGGGTGTCCAGCCAACGGCCGTTCCCGCAGTCGCCGAACCAGGGGCCGCGCCGCTCCCTCAACCTGCCGCGCCCCACTCACCGAGCCCGCCACTCGGCAGCGGCGAGCGGCCAATCCCCGGAGTTTCCCCGTGGGCTCCCCCCGGGGGCCGCCCCCCAGATGCATTGCGGCGGAGGGTCGGCGGTCAAGGGTGTAGCGGAGCGCAATCGCCGTAGGCGACGCGACGCAGGAGCGCCCTTGAGGGGCGGGCCTCCGGCGCCACACTTACATGTGGCGGCCCCCATCGCAGAGGCCATCAACGCCACGGGCCGCCCGAAGCCACGGGCCTCCTCCGCCCCCGCCGCGCCGTCTCAGCTTGGGTCGGGTCAGCTCGGCCACAGGGTGAACAGCGCGACCACGAGCAGGACCAGCAGCGCCCAGCCCAGCACCCCGACTTTCCGGCGCTGTGGGTTGCGTCCCTGGCGCCATTCGCCGGGCTCCTGCGGAGCGTCTCCCATGGCGGACGACCCACTTACCGCGTCGCGTCCGCTGCCTTCGGCGTCGCCGAGACTTCCGCCGACAGCGGGGCTTCGCCGCCCGCTGCGTCCACCGCCGCTACGGCGTAGTAGTAGGTCGTCCCGTTGGTCACTTCCGTGTCCCTGAACTCGTTGTCCGTGGTAACCGGCAGCGCGGTCGCGTTCTCCTTCGTGACGCCCGGCTCCGTCGCGCGGTACACGCGGTAGCCCGTGATCGCCGGCGCGCCCTCGTCGGCCTCCACGTGGTCCCAGACGAACCACACCATCCCGTCGTGGCCCGACACGTCGTAAATCCGCGTCGCGGCAGGCGGCTGGTGCGCCTGGTAGACGGGCTTGAAGGAGCCGGAGGCGGGGGAGGCCACGCCGTACTGGGTTACCGCGACCACCGCGTAGAAGTGGTCCCACTCGTCCGCCGGGATGTCGTCGACCGTGAGGGTGGGGGTCTGGGTGACTCGGTAGGGCTCCACGTCCGTGCCCGTCGGGACCGGGCTCGTCTCGCTCTTGTAGACGCGGTACTCCGTCACCGGGACGTACGGGCCCGCCGTCCAGTTGAGGTTCAGGCGTCCGCCGGTGAGGGTGCCGGTCAGTTCCTGCGGCGCGGTCGGTACGGACTCGGGGCCCACCGCCCGCTTGCCGAACACCCAATCCGTCCTCGCCGACTCGTTGCCCGCCGCGTCGACGGCCGCGACGCGGTAGCGGAAGCGCTGGCCCGACTGGCCGGTCGTGTCCTGGAGGGTGAGGCCCTCCGTGGTGCCGACCTTTGTCTCCACGTCCAGGTCCTCCGGTGCGCGGTAGACGTTGTACGTCTTCGTGTCTGCCGCTGCCCCGCTCTGCCACGCCAGCGTTACGCCCTTGTCGTCCTCGACGGTGATCGCGAGCTCGGTGGGCGGCAAGGGCGGGGTGGTGTCGGGGGCCGCGATGGTGATGTGGGTGGCGTACGGCGATGCGTTCCCGGCCGCGTCCACGGCCTTCACCGTGTACTTGTACGACGTCACCGCCGGGTCGAGGGTCGCGTCCGTGTACGCCGGAGTTGCCACCGCCTCCACCGTCGCGATCCTCGTGTAGTCGCGGGAGTCCCCGGCCGCGCGGTACACCTCGTACTTCGCCGCGTCCGCTACCGCCTGCCAGGTGAGGGAGTTGGCACCACCGGACTCCGGACTGCCCGCCAGGCCCGTAGGGGCGGCCGGCGGTGTCGCGTCGACCGTGGTGACGGGCATGTCGATGCTGCCGGGGCCCTCGCGGCCCGCCTTGTCGACGGCTCGGACCTCGTAGTACCAGACCTCGCCCGTCGCGGGCGGTACGCCGATGTACGTCGTGCCGGTGAGGTGGGTCGCGCCCGTGACGTTGATGTACGTGCTCGTGCCCTTGAGGCGGCGGAAGACCCGGTAGCCGGCCAGGTCCATCTCGGCGTTCCGGGACCAGGTGACGGTTGCCCTGCGCGTGGTCGTGTCGTACGTCGTGCTTGTGCCCGTGGGAGCGAGTGGGGGCGTCGTGTCCACTTCGGGCGAAGTGCGGGGCGCGTAGGTGAAGTTGACGCTCGCCGAACCGGTGAAGGCGGCGTAGTCGACGCGCAGGGTGTGGGTGCCCTTGGGGATCGTGACGTTGACCGTCTTCTTCTGGACGGTCGTCACGTCCTGCCACAGGTCGATCTGGCGCACCCCGTCGACGTACACCCTGATGCCGTCCAGCGCTTCGGCGGTGAGGGCGAAGGGCCCGCCGGAGCCGAAGTCCCGCGTCAGTGACCAGCGGACGCCGAAGTTGTCGTGGGGGAGGGTGACGCCTGCCGGGTCTCCGGTGCCGTAGTTCTCGCTGATGGCGGCGTCGCAGACAGTCGCGGCGGGTGTTCCGCTGAAGGTCGTGTTCGCGAAGAACTGCGCCTGCCATTGCGGAGAGGTGCAGGCCGCGGCGGCGGCTGAGGCCGGGGTGGCGGCCAGTGCGTACACCGTTCCGGTGGTCATCAGCAGTGCGGTGGCCGCTGCGGCGGCACGGAGGGTGGTTCTGGTGTCCACGTACACGGCTGGGCAGCTCTTTCTGTTGAGGAAGAGGAGTCACAGACGTGGGGGGAATGAAATGAAGAGAAGGGTGACTGTACAGGTGAGGATGGTGTGAAACTACCCGTTGTTCAGGTCCAGTTGAGGCAGTGGCGGACTGTGCGTTTCGACTATTCCGGACTGGACCAGGAGGGCGCCCAGGTGGGTCCGGCCCGAGGCGTTGAGTGCTTGCATCAGCTTGGCGATGTGGGCGCGGCACGTGCGTACGCTGATGCCCATCTTGCGGGCCACCACCTCGTCCACGTTCCCCTCGACCAGGAGGCAGGCGATGCTGCGCTGCACGGCGGTGACAGGAGTGTCCGGGGACACCAGAGGCAGGTGCTCCGCGATGGGGGTTGCCTGCGCCCACAGCACTTCGTAGACCTGGACGAGGTAGGTGACGAGGGCGGGGTGCCGGATTTCTAGGGCTACGTCGCGTCGGCGGGTGGCGGGGAGGAACGCGACCGTACGGTCGATGATGATCAGCCGCTCGATCGTCTGCTCCACGGTGCGCACCTGGAGTTGTCCGGGGGCGAACTGGCTCAAGTAGTCCCTGAGGTGCGGGCTGTAACGCGCCGAGTGCTGGTAGATGTGCCGCAGCGCCGACCCGCGCGCGATGGCGGGCTTGGCGTGGGCCAGTCCCTGGCGCAGTGCGTCGGGTGGGCGGGTGCTGCCGGGCTGGACCGTCAGGACCTCCTCCTTGGCGACGGCCATGGCGTCGTCGAGGGCGGAGTGGATCAGCGGCATTCCTTCGAGCACGGTGATGGCGAGGTTGGGGTCCTCACTCGCGACGGACGTCAGGGGCGCCAGCGAGTCGGCCAGCGCGACGGTGAGCCGTAAACGCTCGTGGATCTCCTGCGTGATCGGCTGCAGGAGGTGCGCCAGGGCGGCGGACGGTGGCACGGGGTGGAGCCATGCGGCGTCCCGGAGATCGGGCTGGAGCAGCGCCATGTCGATGAGGCAGGGGGCGGACGCGAGGTCGGCGCGCGCGATCCGTCCTGTGCGGACTGCCTCGGTGTAGAGCCGGATCGCGGGGGCGCACAGCTCCCGGTCGCTGTGTGGGTGCACCGGCTTTTCCTGATATTCGTCCATCTGGACTCCCCCCGCTTTTTGCAGTGCAACAAGATGACGGTGGCGAAATCGTAGTCACCCGGGGAGTGTCAAGACCAAGCAGGAGGAGTGGTCAGTCAGTGGGTGTCGTCCAGGATGCCGGACTGGGCTATGAGGTAGCCGAGTTGGGCCCGGCTGCCGCTGCCGAGCGTGGCGTTCAGTTTGGCGATGTGCGCGCGGCAGGTCCGCACGTTCATGCCGAGGCGGCGGGCGATGGAGTCGTCGACATGGCCCTCGACGAGAAGTTGGGCGATGGATCGCTGAACACCGCTGATGCCCTTGGGAGGTGGGTCGTACTGGAGCTCCTCGAGAAGCGGGGCCGCGCGGCTCCAGAGCTGCTCGAAGACGTTGACCAGGTAGTCGACCAGTCCGGGGTGGCGCAGTTCCAGGGCGACCTGGTCGTCGTTGCGGGCCGGGATGAACGCGACTGTCCGGTCGAAGACGATGAGGCGCTCGATGAGTTCTTCGAGCGTACGGATCTCGACCTTGCGGTCGGCCAGTCGTTCCGCGTAGGCGAGCGTGCCCTGGCTGTGCCGGACGGTGTGCTGGTAGAGGTGGCGCATGCTGACGCCTCGGTCGACCACCGACAGGCCGCGTTCCAGGCCTTCGCGCAGACGGTCCTCGCCCCGGTCGCCGCCGGGCTGCACGGTGAGGACTTCGGCACGGCACTCGGCGGTGGCGAGGTCGAGCGCGGCGTTGATCCGGTTGACCCCCTCCAGCACCGTGATGGCGTGGGTGGTCGGCGGGTCCTGGGCGCTGATGTCCATGAACGGCTCGAATGAGTCGGCCAGTTCGACGGAGTGCCGTCGGCGCTCCTGGATCTCCCGCTCTATGGGGTGCAGCCGCTGCGCGAGTGCGGCGGACGGCGGAACTGGGCGAAGCCAGTCGGCGTCGTCCGGGTCGGGGTGCAGGAGCGCGAAGTCCATCAGGCAGGGCGCCGGCTCTACTTCGTTGCGAGCTATGCGTCCAGAACGCAGCGCGCTGGCGTAAAGACGCCTCCCGTCGTCGCACAGTTCGGTTATCCCATGAGGATGTGCCGGTTTTGTGTTGTTTGTGGCCATATCTCCACCCCCCAGGTTCCTGAACATGCAGGAACATGATGCATCGACCCGGTGGTGTTCGCGTGCCCAGGTGAGACATCGTCTTAGAGACGGGGGAGATGAATCCACAAGTGAGGACGAAGCCGACCATGTATAAGCGAATGCTTCGCTCGGTGCTTGCCACCGCTTTCGTCGCGGTCTTGGGCTACGGCGTACTGGGCAGTGATGAAATCAGCTGGAGTTCCGAGGCGGCGACCACGTCACCAGGTGAGATCAGCTGGAACATTGAGGCCGCGGCAGGGCCCGGTGAGATCAGCTGGGGGCCCGCGCCGACCGCAGCGGGCGCATGACATGACTGTCCCACCGGACGACCGCACCTTCAGACGTGAAATGGCCACGGCCTACCGCTCGGGCTGGCACTTCATCGACCTGGTCACGGCCATTCCCCACCGTGGCGACTCGCTGATGGTCACCCTTTTCGGCGAGCCGATCCTGGTCGCGCGTGAAGAGGATGAGGACGTCCGTGCCTACCGGTGCCTTCGCAAGCCCCGGGGGGCTCCGCAGCCCGTTCGCTGTGCCGTGCGGTACGGCATGGTGTTCGTCAATCTCGACCAGCGTGACCACCAGCTGATCGAACCAGTAACCAGCACCGCCACCCCCCGCAGCGCCTGAAGCGATTCCCCCGTCGTTGACAATCGCCCAGGCGCTCCCCCACACAGCGGCGTCATCGTGGACCTGAACACGATGGCGCCGCTGTGCTGTGCTGTCCCGCCCTGTCAGACCGCGCTCGGGGCGCGGCCCATCGCGCGGTCCAGAGTGATCTCGATCAGTACGCGGTCCGGGTTCGGCGCCGGCGTGCGCTCGTACCGCTCGGCGTAGCGGCGTACCGCCTCCGCGATCAGTTCCGGCTCCGTACGGACGACCGCGCGCCCTTCCAGCGTCGCCCAGTGGCCGCCCTTCACCTGGCAGACGGCGACCCGCGCGCCCGCCGGTCCCGCGGCCAGCACGTTGGCCACCTTTGTGCTGCTCTTGTTGGTGATGACGCGGGCGATCCCCGCCTCGGGGTCGTACGTCACCCCGACCGGCACGACGTGCGGCGAGCCGTCCGGGCGCAGGGTTGTCAGGGTGCACAGGTGGTACTCGCGCCAGAAGGCGAGGTACTCGGGACTGGGATTCCGTACGTCGAGGTCATTGGCCATGGGCCAAGAGTAGTCGGCTGTCTTTCTCTGCCTTGAGTGGAATAGACTCAACTTTGCGTATGCTTTATATGTCATAGCTGACAGCAGGCAAGGTGACACCGCCCGCCGAGGAGGAGAGAGCGCAGTGGACGCAGAGCTGACCAACAAGAGCCGGGACGCGATCCAGGCGGCGAGCAACCGCGCCGTCCAGGACGGGCACGCGGACCTCACCCCCGCGCATCTGCTGCTGGCCCTGCTCTCGGGTGAGGACAACGCGAACATCATCGACCTGCTGGCCGCCGTCGACGCGGACCAGGCGGCCGTACGGTCAGGGACAGAGCGCCTGCTCGCCGCGCTGCCCAGCGTTACCGGGGCCACCGTCGCCCCGCCCCAGCCCAACCGCGAGATGCTCGCGGTGATCGCCGAGGCCGGGCAGCAGGCCAAGGAGCTGGGGGACGACTACCTGTCCACCGAGCACCTGCTCATCGCCATCGCGGCCAAGGGCGGCAAGGCCGGGGACGTACTGTCCCAGGAGGGCGCGAGCGCCAAGAAGCTGCTGGAGACGTTCGAGAAGATCAGGGGAGGGCGCCGGGTGACCACCCCCGACCCGGAGGGCCAGTACAAGGCCCTGGAGAAGTTCGGCACCGACTTCACGGCGGCCGCGCGCGAAGGCAAGCTCGACCCGGTCATCGGGCGGGACCAGGAGATCCGGCGCGTCGTGCAGGTCCTGTCGCGGCGTACGAAGAACAACCCCGTGCTCATCGGTGAGCCGGGTGTGGGCAAGACCGCCGTGGTCGAGGGACTCGCCCAGCGCATCGTCAAGGGCGACGTACCCGAGTCGCTCAAGAACAAGAAGCTGGTCGCACTGGACCTGGGCGCGATGGTCGCCGGGGCCAAGTACCGCGGTGAGTTCGAGGAGCGGCTGAAGAGCGTCCTCTCCGAGATCAAGGAGAGCGACGGGCAGATCATCACCTTCATCGACGAGCTGCACACCGTCGTCGGCACCGGCGCCGGCGGCGACTCCGCCATGGACGCGGGCAACATGCTCAAGCCGATGCTGGCCCGCGGTGAGCTGCGCATGGTCGGCGCGACGACCCTCGACGAGTACCGGGAGCGGATCGAGAAGGACCCCGCCCTCGAGCGCCGCTTCCAGCAGGTGCTGGTCGCCGAGCCGACCGTAGAGGACACCATCGCGATCCTCCGCGGCCTCAAGGGGCGCTACGAGGCCCACCACAAGGTGCAGATCGCGGACTCCGCGCTGGTCGCTGCCGCGGCCCTCTCCGACCGGTACATCACCTCCCGGTTCCTCCCCGACAAGGCCATCGACCTCGTCGACGAGGCCGCCTCGCGCCTGCGCATGGAGATCGACTCCTCGCCGCTGGAGATCGACGAGCTCCAGCGCGCCGTCGACCGGCTGAAGATGGAGGAGCTCGCGCTCAAGAACGAGTCCGACCCGGCGAGCAAGCAGCGCCTGGAGAAGCTGCGGCGCGACCTCGCCGACAAGGAGGAGGAGCTGCGCGGTCTCAACGCCCGCTGGGAGAAGGAGAAGCAGGGCCTCAACCGCGTCGGTGAGCTGAAGGAGAGGCTCGACGACCTGCGCGGCCAGGCCGAACGCGCCCAGCGCGACGGTGACTTCGACACCGCTTCCAAGCTGCTGTACGGCGAGATCCCCGGCCTGGAGCGCGAGCTGGAGGAGGCCGCCGCCGCCGAGGCGGAGGTCCGTACCGACACCATGGTCAAGGAGGAGGTCGGACCCGACGACATCGCCGATGTGGTGGGCGCCTGGACCGGCATCCCCGCCGGACGCCTCCTGGAGGGCGAGACGCAGAAGCTGCTGCGCATGGAGGCCGAGCTCGGCAAGCGCCTGATCGGCCAGCACGAGGCCGTCCAGGCGGTCTCGGACGCGGTACGCCGCACCCGCGCCGGCATCGCCGACCCCGACCGCCCGACCGGCTCGTTCCTCTTCCTCGGCCCGACCGGTGTCGGCAAGACCGAGCTGGCCAAGGCGCTCGCGGACTTCCTCTTCGACGACGAGCGGGCCATGGTCCGCATCGACATGAGCGAGTACGGCGAGAAGCACAGCGTGGCGCGGCTGGTGGGCGCTCCGCCCGGTTACGTCGGCTACGAGGAGGGCGGCCAGCTCACGGAGGCGGTGCGCCGGCGCCCGTACAGCGTCGTACTCCTCGACGAGGTCGAGAAGGCGCACCCGGAGGTCTTCGACATCCTGTTGCAGGTCCTCGACGACGGGCGGCTGACGGACGGGCAGGGGCGGACGGTCGACTTCCGCAACACTATCCTCGTGCTGACGTCGAACCTCGGAAGTCAGTACCTCGTCGAGCCGCTGACCAGCGACGAAGAGAAGAAGCAGCAGGTCCTGGAGATCGTACGGGCCACCTTCAAGCCGGAGTTCCTCAACCGGCTCGACGATCTGGTCGTCTTCTCCGCCCTGTCCGGGGACGAGCTGGCGCACATCGCCGAGCTCCAGATCGGCCGCCTCGCCAGGCGCCTCGCCGACCGCCGCCTCACCCTCGACGTCACCCCGGCCGCCCTGGCCTGGCTGGCGGAAGAGGGCAACGACCCTGCCTACGGCGCCCGGCCGCTGCGCCGGCTCATCCAGACGGCGATCGGTGACCGGCTGGCGAAGGAGATCCTGGCGGGCGAGATCACCGACGGCGACACGGTCCGGGTGGACCGTGCCGGGGACGGTTTGACGGTGGGCGCGGCGCAGTAGGGGTTTCAGCCCAGGGCGAAGGACCCTCGCCCGCTTTCGCGACTAGGGTCGATGTCAGGCAGCCACGCGAAGACCCCACACGCGAGACCCCAGGAGTATTGAACATGTCTATCGACCCGTCCTCGATCCCGAACTTCGGGGGCCAGCCCGAACCGCAGCCCGAAGGCCCCGCCGGCCCGGTTGTCCCGGACCAGGACCTCGTCAAGCAGCTGCTGGAGCAGATGGAGCTGAAGTACGTCGTCGACGACGAGGGCGACCTCGCCGCGCCGTGGGAGGAATTCCGTACGTACTTCATGTTCCGTGGCGAGGACGACCAGCAGGTCTTCTCGGTACGGACCTTCTACGACCGGCCGCACCAGATCGAGGAGAAGGTCCAGCTCCTCGAGCTGATCGACGACTGGAACCGCCGCACGCTGTGGCCCAAGGTCTACAGCCACACCCACGACGACGGCGCCGTCCGTCTCATCGGTGAGGCGCAGATGCTGATCGGCACCGGCGTCAGCCTTGAGCACTTCGTGTCGTCGACGGTCGGCTGGGTGCGCGCCTCGATCGAATTCGACAAGTGGCTCGTCGAGCAGCTGGGCCTGGAGAAGGACGTCGACTCCGCCGAGGGTGACGGCGACGGCTCCGGCGACGGCGAGGCCTGAGCACGGCGCCTCACAGGGGCACCGGGGCGATCGTCACCAGATACGTCCCGTAACTCAGCGAGAGCCCGGCCAGGGCGGCGGTCACCACGATCGCGGCCCTCGGCCGGGCTTTCGTCATGGCGTGCGCGAGGGGGAGGAGCAGGGGGAAGGCGGGGAGCAGGAAGCGGGCCTTGGACTCGAAGAAGCCGGAGCCGCCGACCGTGATGAGGACGAGTACGGTCGTGTAGACGAGCAGCGGCAGCGGCGGCCGGACGCGGTCGTCCAGGAGCAGCAGGGCGAAGAGCACGAGCGCCGCCGCGACGATCACCAGCACCATCGGGAACGGCAGGACCTCGCGTGCGAGGAGCAGGTGCTTCGTGAAGCGCAGGCCCCCGGCGCCGAAGTCGAACCGTGAACCCCACCCGTCCTGCACGGCGAAGTATCCGCCCAGCAGATCGCCCTCCCTGGCCCCCACCCACAGCACGAAGCCGGCCCAGCCGAGCGGCGCGAGGGCGGCCCCCGCCCAGATCCGCCGGGGCACGCGGGCCCTGTGTTTCCGGTGGGTCCACAGTTCGTACGCCGCTGCCGCGCCCACCGCCGCGGCCACCGCGATCCCGTTGGGCCTGGCCAGTCCGGCGAGCGCGGCCAGGGTGCCGGCCCAGAGCCACCGGCCGCGGAGGACGGCGTACAGCGACCAGGCGGCGAAGGCGGTGAGCACCGGCTCCGTGTACGCCATGGTCAGGACGACGGAGTGCGGCAGCAGGCCCCACAGGACGACGAGCACGGTGGCGGTGCGGCGGCCGTAGAGGTGGTCGGCGACCAGGTAGATGCCGCAGGCGGCGCCCGCGGCGGCGGTCCAGGCGATCAGCAGGCCGGCCGCTCCGCCGGAGAGGGGGACGACGGTCGTGACCGCCTTGATGAGGGCGGGGTAGAGCGGGAAGAAGGCCAGGTCGCTCTGGGTCCCGCCGTCGGGGAAGGTGAGGGTGCGGTGTCCGTAGCCGTGGGCGGCGATGCCCGTGTACCACCGGGAGTCCCAGGTGTCGCCGAGGCGTGCGAGGGGGTTCTTGCCGACGTACCAGGAGCAGAGGGCGACTGCGAGTACGCCGGTGAGGCGGGCGGCGGCGAAGAGGGCGAGGGCGGGTGCCGCCCGGCGCAGGGCGCGTACCGCTTCGGGCGCGGGCATGCGGGTGGGGCGGACGGCGGCCCTCTCTGCGGTGTCGACGGACACGGTCTACCTCCGGGCGCGCGCGAGTCGTTGCCCCCGACGATGAGCGCCCCGCCGCCGCACCGCGACCGCTGCTCGCCCGACCGGCCCAGGGTGCGCCTACCGCTGCGCGGGGCGTTTTCCCCACCCCGCCCCTTCCCGAAACTGGGGGCAGGCCCCCAGACCCCCGGGACGCCCTCCGGGCGTGTCCTCAAACGCCGGACGGGCTGGATTTGCGGCCGGCGGCACGTTCCCGCTCAACGGCACCATCCAGCCTCTCCGGCGTTTGAGGAGCGGGGTCTGGGGCGGAGCCCCAGTTCGGGAAGGGGCGGGGTGGGGAAAGGCCCGCCGCAGGCGCCCGATCTAGCCGCCGGCCAGGCCCTTCAGGCGGGTCACCGCCTCCTGGAGCACCTCAGTCCGCTTGCAGAAGGCGAATCGCACGAACGGGGCGCCCACCTCCCGGTGGTCGTAGAAGACCGCGTTCGGGATCGCGACCACCCCGCACCGCTCCGGCAGCGCGCGGCAGAAGGCGAAGCCGTCGGTCTCGCCGAGGGGACGGATGTCGGTGGTGACGAAGTACGTCCCGGCGGGGCGGTAGACCTCGAAGCCCGCGTCCGCGAGCCCCGCGCTCAGCAGATCGCGCTTGGCGCGCAGGTCGTCGCGCAGGGCGGTGAAGTACGCGTCGGGCAGGCGCAGCGCCTCGGCGACGGCGTACTGGAAGGGCCCGGCCGACACGTACGTCAGGAACTGCTTGGCGGACCTGACGGCCGTCACCAGAGCGGGCGACGCCGTGACCCAGCCGACCTTCCACCCGGTGAAGGAGAACGTCTTGCCCGCCGAGGAGATGCTGACCGTGCGCTCGCGCATGCCGGGGAACGACGCGAGCGGGATGTGCTCGCCGTCGAAGACGAGGTGTTCGTAGACCTCGTCGGTGACGACGAGGAGGTCGCGCTCGACGGCGAGCGCGGCGATCGCCGCCAGCTCCTCGCGGGTCAGGACGGTGCCGGTGGGGTTGTGCGGGGTGTTGAGGAGGATGAGGCGGGTGCGTGGGGTGACGGCGGCGCGCAGTTCGTCGAGGTCGAGTACGTACCGGCCCTCGTGGGGGCGCAGGGTCACGGGGACGCGCGTGCCGCCCGCCATGGCGATGCAGGCGGCGTACGAGTCGTAGTACGGCTCCAGGGCCACGACCTCGTCGCCCGGCTCCAGCAGGGCCAGCAGGGAGGCGGCGATGGCTTCCGTGGCGCCGGTGGTGACCAGGACCTCGGTGTCGGGGTCGTAGGACAGGCCGTAGCGGCGGTGCTGGTGGTCCGCGATCGCGGTGCGCAGGCCGGGGATGCCGGGGCCGGGTGGGTACTGGTTGCCGCGGCCGTCGCGCAGGGCGCGGACCGCCGCCTCCCGCACCTCCTCGGGGCCGTCGGTGTCGGGGAAGCCCTGTCCGAGGTTGATCGAGCCGGTCCTCAGGGCCAGCGCCGACATCTCCGCGAAGATCGTCGTCCCGAACTCCGCCAGTCTGCGATTGAGGAGGGGGCGCGGGCTGTGGGGCCGGCCGGCTGTGTGGTCTCTCGGCGTCGTCATGGCGGCCATCCTGGGCCGAACCTCTGGAGTTGCTCAAGTCTGCTTTGGCTTTCGACGGCTGGGGGCATCCCCCAGTCACGTAAGAAGCGAGCACCTCGCTTCGGGGGACCGGAAGGACGGTGGGGGCCATGGAATTCGCCCTGCTGGTGATCGTGGTGCTGGTGATTGTCGGGCTGACAGCGGTCGCGGGAAAGCGCGGCGGCAGGCGGTCCCGCACCCGCGGGGGCAGCTGGTGGGAGGGCGGTCACGGGGGCGGCGGCTCGTCCTGCAGTGGCGGTTCGTCCTGCGGGGGCGGCGGCGGTTGCGGTGGTGGAGGCGGAGGCGACTGACACGGGGCAGTTGCCTCCGCCCGTACCACATCTGCACCGTTCCGATCGTCAGGCCCTTGCGCCCGGCGGGTTAACTCCCGCCGGGCGCCTTCTTGTTGAACAGATGAACCGACTGGCCCCCGAGGGGATGGAAACCACTCCAAGTTGGGTAAAAACGCTGTGAGCGCAGCGCACTTCATGATTCCCTCGCTGTCGAGAACATCAGCCCTCGGACCTCATGTGGACCCGAGCAGGCGGTCCCCGAATCCCCTCGTACGACACCTCCCGGGTGACCCCGGTCCACCCTTCCCAAACGCCTGTCTGCGGAGCCCACTCATGCTCACGACTCTCAAGACTGCCTACACCGACACGCGTGCCGCCGACCTCGCCTGGGCGCTGGGGCGCGAGCCGCTGCCGGCCCTGGCCGTGCTCGACCTGCAACTTGGCGCTGCTGTCCTCCAGTTGAGGCTCCTCGGCGCCTCGCATCAAGTGCTTCTGGAGGAGGACGAAGGTTCCTGCTCCGAGACGGTCGCCTGTATGCCCGGCAGCAGTACGCCGCTGCCGCTGGGCGTCGCCAAACGACTCGGACACTGGGAGTACGAGTTCGCCGCGCGCGTCGAGACCCTCACCCAGGGCCAGTTCGCGGGGCGCGCGCAGGAACTCCTCGCGCTCGTCGCCGACCACCCCAACGGGCTCGCGGGAACGTTTCCCGGCAGCCCGCACGCGTTCACGGCGATGCTGGCGCAGCGGTATGAGGGGCAGGTGCGGTGGCGAACGTGGCACGCGTATCCACAGGAGGGGCAGTTGGTGGTGACGAGATCACGGGTAGGCGCACGTATGCCCGCAAGCCTGTAGTTACACCTAGTTACACCCTTGTGGGTGACGAGGGGTGAGTCCTTCGTGACGTAGCGTTCGCATGGTGATCGATTCGCCTGTGTCGCTGTCGGTGCCGGAAGCCCCGGCCGCCCTGCCTGTGCGGCCGCGGACCGGCCGGTTCCTGGTGCTCGGTGTGGTCTTCGTCTGCGCCGCGTGCGGACTTGTGTACGAGCTCGAACTGGTCGCACTCGCTTCGTACTTGATCGGCGACTCGGTCACCCAGGCGTCCGTCGTGCTCTCGGTGATGGTCTTCGCGATGGGCATCGGCTCGCTGCTCGCCAAGCGGCTGCGGTGCCGTGCCGCGGTGGGATTCGGCCTGCTGGAGGCCGCGCTGGCGCTGTGCGGCGGCTGTTCGGCGCTGGTGCTGTACGCGACGTTCGCCTGGCTCGGCGGGTCGCGGTACGCGCTGGTCGCCTTCTCGCTGGCGATCGGCGTGCTCATCGGCGCCGAGATCCCGCTGCTGATGACGTTGATCCAGCGCGTGGCGCGGCGCGGTGAGCGCCGGGACGCGAGCGGCGACGTGGCGGACCTCTTCGCCGCGGATTACGTCGGGGCGCTGGTCGGCGGCCTCGCCTTCCCCTTTCTTCTGCTGCCGCTGCTCGGGCAGTTGACGGGTGCGCTGCTCACCGGCGCGGTCAACGCGGTGGCGGGCGGGGCGCTGGTGCTGTGGCTCTTCCGGCACGAGCTGACACGGCGTGAGCGCTGGCTGCTGGTCGTCGCGAACGCGGTGGTGCTGGCGCTGCTCGCCACCGCGACCGCCCTCGTCGACGACTTCGAGCGGGCGGCGCGGCGGGCGGTGTACGGGGACCGGGTGCGGGTCGCCGTACAGACCGACGTACAGGAGATCGTCGTCACCGGTGGCCCGGGCGGGCCGCTGGACCTCTACCTCGACGGACGGCTGCGGGTCAGCGGCCGCGACGAGCACCGGTACCACGAGGCGCTCGTCCACCCCGCGATGCGCGGGCGCCACGCGCGAGTGGTGATCCTGGGCGGCGGCGACGGGCTCGCGGCGCGGGAGGTGCTGCGCTATCCGGACGTGGAGTCGCTCACGGTGGTCGAACTGGACCCGGCCGTCGTCGAGCTGGCCCGTACGGACGCCGGCCTGTCGGCGCTGAACGAACGGGCCCTGCGGGATCCGCGGCTGCGGGTCGACACCGCCGACGCGTTCACCTGGCTGCGGGAGGCGGGGCGGGAGGGGCGGCCGTACGACGTGGTGATCTCGGATCTGCCCGATCCCGGCATCACACCGAGCACGAAACTGTACTCCCAGGAGTTCTACGGGCTGGCGTCGCGCGTCCTCGCGGGCGGCGGGCGCATCGTCGTCCACGCGGGGCCGTTGGCGACCCGGCCGCGGGCGTACTGGACGGTCGACGCGACGCTGCGGGCGGCGGGGCTGCGGACGCGTCCGTACCGAACGACCGGCCGCCTCTCCGGGTTCACCGGGGGCCCGGACCGGGCGTCGGGCGCGGCGGTGGCGCCGCAGGACTGGGGCTTCGTACTGGCCGGGCAGGGCGCGCGCCCCGGACTCGGACTCGCCGCCGACGCGCCCCGGCTGCGCTCGCTCTCGTCGGCGGTGCTGCGGAGGGGGGAGCGGTCGGCGGAGGGGGCGCGGGTGCGGGGGGTGCCGCCTTCGACGCTGGTCCATCCGCGCTATACGCGGTGATTACGCCGCGGATCGCGTGTGGCGATTCCTCGCAGAGGCGGGTACATCGCGGGCGGGCGTGAGTAGGCTCGGTTCCCATGGAGCATGAGGTGTTCGTTCCGGTTCCGGCAGAGACCCTCCGACAGGCGCTGGGGGACCCCGCCCGGGTGGCGCGTTGCGTCCCGGGGCTCCAGCAGGACGCCGACGAGGCGTCCGGCCCGATCGCGGGACGGCTGAAGGTCCGCATCGACGGCCACACGATCACGTACCGCGGAACCCTGCGCGTCACCGGTCAGCCGGACGGCACCTTCGCCGTCGAGGGCGAGGGCACGGAGGCGCGCGGCACGGGCTCGGTCAAGCTGGCGCTGACGGCACGCCTGACGGAGGCGGACGGCGGTACGACGGTGACGTACGCGGGGACGGCGAGCGGCGAGGGCCGCATCACGGAGCTCGACGCGGCGGCGACGCTGGCCGCGTCGCAGCGCCTGCTGGACCGCTTCACCACCCGGTTGGCGGATGCGCCGGCCGGCGGGGCCGGGGAATCCGGCGGGGAATCCCGGCCGTCGGTTTTCGAGACGGAGGTGCCGCCGCCGTCGCTGGACCCGCTGGCCGACGACGTAACCGACGTAACCGACGTGTCTGATGTGCCGGACGCGCCTGACCTCGCGGATGTACCGGGAGTGCCGTCACCGGCGGAGCCGCCCGCCGAGGCGGCTCACGCGCGGCGCACGATGATCGGCCGCAGCGCGGAGGAGGTCGACCACGCGCCGCCGCGCGGGCGCTACGCCCCGGTCCCGGCCCCGCAGTCGACATCGACCACCGACACCCTGCGCTGGATCGCCCCGGCGGCCGCGCTGGCGCTGGCGTCGGCGGTGGTGGTGAGCCGGGTACTGCGGCGCAGGCGCTGAGCAAGGAGCGGGGTCCGGGGCGGAGCCCCGGTTACCGGCCCGCAGCCCATAGGCTCGGAGGGTGAGCACCCAAGAGACGCGACTGGCGGCGGGCGACGCCGAGCTGACCATCGCCCAGGACAACGGCTGCCGCATCGCCGGCCTCCGCATCGGCGGCACCGAGCTGCTGCGCCAGGGGGAGCGGTACGGCTGCTTCCCGATGGTGCCGTGGTGCGGCCGGCTGGACCGCGGCAAGTTCCTCAACGGCGCGACCATGCACCAACTGCCGCTCAACTCCCCGCCCCACGCCATCCACGGCACCGGCCGCGACGCCGCCTGGCACACCGCGCGGGTCGAGAAGAGCGAGGCCGCGTTCACGTACGACCTGGCCGACCCGTGGCCGTACCAGGGCAGGGTCACCCAGGCGTTCGGGCTGGCCGAGGACTCCCTCACGCTGACGATGGGGATCGAGACGTACGGCGATTCCTTCCCGGCGCAGGCGGGCTGGCACCCCTGGTTCCTGCGCAACCTCGGCGGCGGCGGGCAGGACGTGCGGATCGACTTCGCTCCCGCCTGGCAGGAGGAGCGCGGTGATGACCACCTCCCTACCGGGAAGCGGATCCCGCCCCGGCCCGGCCCGTGGGACGACTGCTTCGGGATGCCGGACGGCGTGGACGTCACGCTCACCTGGCCGGGGCAGCTGGAGCTGAAGGTCACGAGCCGCGCCGAGTGGGTCGTCGTGTACGACGAGCAGGCTGAAGGGGTGTGCGTGGAGCCGCAGTCCGGGCCGCCGAACGGGCTCAACACGATGCCCCGGTTCGTGACGCCCATCGAACCGCTGGAGATCGAGACCATCTGGACCTGGCGGCGGCTGTGAAGCGGCGGCTTTAAGCTCATGGCATGACTGACGTACGTGGTGAGCTGCTCCAGCAGATCAAGGACAAGGCCGTGGTGCACGGCAAGGTGACCCTGTCTTCGGGGATCGAGGCCGACTGGTACATCGACCTGCGCCGGATCACGCTGGACGGCGAGGCCGCGCCGATGGTGGGCCAGGTGATGCTCGACGCCACCAGCGAGCTGGATTACGACTGCGTCGGGGGTCTGACCCTGGGCGCCGACCCGGTGGCCACTTCGATGCTGCACGCCTCCGCCGCGCGCGGGCAGCGGCTCGACGCGTTCGTCGTGCGCAAGGCGGGCAAGGCGCACGGCATGCAGCGCCGGATCGAGGGCACCGACGTCAAGGGTCGTCGCTGCCTGGTCGTCGAGGACGTCTCGACCACGGGTGGCTCGCCGCTGACCGCCGTCGAGGCGGTCCGTGAGGCGGGCGGCGAGGTCGTCGGTGTCGCGGTGATCGTGGAGCGGGGCGCGGCTCCGAAGATCGCGGAGGCCGGGCTTCCGTACATCAACGCCTATTCGCTGGATGAGCTCGGACTGGCGTAATCCGGCCTGACCTGCGGTTTCGTTAAGGGTCGCCTTGAGGGCGGACTGTTTCACGTGAAACAGTCCGCCCTTGTCGTATGCCCAGGCAGTGTGCAGGGTGGAGCCGCGGCGAGAGTCTGGAAAGATAGGGGCGACGATGACGTCGCCCCTAGGTCAGGGCCCAGCACCACACACCCGCACGTCATAAGGAGCGGACAGATGCCCATCGCAACCCCCGAGGTCTACAACGAGATGCTCGACCGGGCGAAGGCAGGCAAGTTCGCCTACCCGGCCATCAACGTGACCTCGACCCAGACCTTGCACGCGGCGCTGCGCGGTTTCGCGGACGCCGAGAGCGACGGCATCATCCAGATTTCCACCGGCGGCGCCGAGTTCCTGGGCGGCCAGTACTCCAAGGACATGGTGACCGGCGCCGTCGCGCTCGCCGAGTTCGCGCACATCGTCGCCGAGAAGTACCCGGTGACGGTCGCGCTGCACACGGACCACTGCCCCAAGGACAAGCTGGACACGTACGTACGTCCGCTGATCGACGTATCCGCCGAGCGCGTCGCCAAGGGCCTCAACCCGCTCTTCCAGTCGCACATGTGGGACGGTTCCGCCGAGACCCTCGCCGACAACCTGGCCATCGGCCAGGAGCTGCTCGCGAAGGCTGCCGCCGCGAAGATCATCCTTGAGGTCGAGATCACCCCGACCGGTGGCGAGGAGGACGGCGTCAGCCACGAGATCAACGACGAGCTCTACACGACCGTCGACGACGCGCTGCGCACCGCCGAGGCGCTGGGCCTGGGCGAGAAGGGCCGCTACCTGCTGGCCGCCTCCTTCGGCAACGTGCACGGCGTCTACAAGCCGGGCAACGTCGTTCTGCGCCCCGAGCTGCTGAAGGACCTCCAGGCGGGCGTCGCCGAGAAGTACGGCAAGGCTGCCTCTCCGGGCCCCTTCGACTTCGTCTTCCACGGCGGCTCGGGCTCCACCGCCGAGGAGATCGCCACCGCGCTGGAGAACGGCGTCGTGAAGATGAACCTCGACACCGACACCCAGTACGCCTTCACCCGCCCGGTCGCGGACCACATGTTCCGCAACTACGACGGTGTCCTGAAGGTCGACGGCGAGGTCGGCTCGAAGAAGACGTACGACCCGCGCACCTGGGGCAAGCTGGCCGAGGCGTCGATGGCCAAGCGCGTCACCGAGGCGTGCGCGAACCTGCGCTCGACGGGCACCAAGCTCAAGTAAGCGCAAGTGTGGTGGTGTAGGGCCCGGTACCGGATTCGCGGATTCGGTACCGGGCCTTACCTGTTCATCGCGGGGTCGCCGCCAGGGTGGGCAGGTGCTGGTTGCCGTCCGCCCAGGTCGCCGTCATCACTACGCCGGAGATCCGCCACCCCTTGGCCGTACGGACGAGGTCGAAGCGGTAGGTACCGCCCAGCGTCCACAGCGGGGAGCCGTGCGGGGTGGCCAGCCGGTGGGTGGCCTGGAAAGCGGCCGTGCACACGGCGGTGTCGGTGTGTGTGCCGACGTCCACCAGGTGGTTGGTGATGAGGTGCTGGGTGGCGTCGTAGCCGCCGAGCGCTTCCCGCCAGCCGGCCACGATCTGCTCCGGGGTGAGGTCGACCGGCTCGCCTCCGTTGAGGCTGGTGTAGTCGAGGGTGACCTTCTCGGCGAAGACCCCGGCCAGCCGGTCCCACTGCCGCTGGTCGGCGTACCAGGCCATCCGGGTGCACGTCTCGATGACTGCCAGCCGGTCCTCGGTGCTCGGTGCGGGGCTCAACGTGTTCTCCGTTCGTAGAGGACACGGTCGACCAGCCGCTCGCTTTGCCCCGGCGGGGTGAAGTAGAGGTCGATCGTGTGGCGGTTGTCGGGGCGGATCGTGATGACGGTCCGCATGGGGATGGTCTTGCCCAGGTAGTCGGGGCCGAGCACGCCGGGGTCGGTGAATTCACCGGGCATCGAGATCTCGGACGTGGTGGCGTTCTGCGGCGCTCCCCGGTACGCCATCGTCGTCGGCGTGACGCTGTCGAAGGTCGTCCACTCGTAGCGTCGGTCGATGGTGGAGTGGCCGAGGACGCCGAGGCGGAAGTACGGGCGGCCCGCCAGCGTGCCGCTGGTCTCCTCCGACAGGAAGCGGCCGCCGGTCTTCTTGATCCACCGGACCTTTACGGTCATGTCCGTCGAGACGACCGGCTTTCCGCCCTCGCCGAGGAGCCAGTTGGTCTTGGTGGCCTTCCAGGTCCCGACGAGTGGATCGAGCCGGCGGTGGGCGGGGCCCGGCGTCAGGTTGTCGCCGGACGTGTACGTGGCCCCCGCCGTCCGGTGGGCCGTGGTCGTCGCGGTCTCCGACGGTGCGGCGGCGGCCAGGCCGAGGAGCGCCGCCAGCACGACCGCGAGGCGGGGCAGTTGGCCGCGGTTCATCGCAGGGTGCTCTCGAAGTGGCTGTCGGCCGCGTCCACCGCGATCGTCACCTGGCTCTCCTGGTCGTAGAAGTCGAACTGGGTGCCCGGCGTCCACAGCAGTTCCCTGGGCCCGGCGAGACCCGCGTGGAACCGGCGCGCGCCCTCAGGGATGGCCGCGTCCTCGCTGTGCACGAGCAGCGTGGGGGCGGTGATCCGGGGCGCGAACGCCAGCGAGTCGAGGGTCAGCCACTCCTTCCACGCCATGACCGCGAAGCGGTTGGGCCAGGCGGGGACGGCGCCGCGCTCCGGGTTCAGGTAGAAGTCGATCTCGTACGGCATCGGCGCCCGTTCGTCGGTCGCGCTGACCACCGGTACGTACTCGACCTCGCCGGTCGCCTCGTAGTGGGCGCGCGCCTCCTCGCCGGCGGCGATCTTCTCCCGTACCGCCTCGGCTCCTCCGTACGCCTCCTCGCAGATCGCCGGGTCGTGCAGCCACGGCGCCACCAGGGCGAGGGCCTTGATCCGGTCGTCGGCGGCGGCGTTGCCGGACATGTACATCGCGGCGGCGCAGATGCCGAGCGCGCCCAGCCGCTCGCCGTCGACGGCCGGATGCCCGGCCAGGAACGTCACCGCGTGCCGGATGTCGTCGATCTTGCGCTTTGGGGATTCGACGTCCCTGGGTTCGCCGCCGGACTCGCCGAAGCCGGTGAAGTCGAAGGACAAGGCCGCGTAGCCGCGCTCGGCCAGCCGCTCGGCGTAACGGTCGGCCATCAGCTCCTTCACGCTCGTCCAGGTCCCGGCCACGACGACGCCGGGCACCGGCAGGGACCCGGCGCCGGGTGGCTGGGGCAGGAAGAGGTTTCCCGTCAGCTTCGCCGCGCTGCCGGCGAAGGTCACCTTCTCGCAATGCGTCATGTTTCGTCCCCCTCGTCCGCGAATGCCGTCTCATATGACGGCCCGGGACGAGCATGCGGCTCAACAGGCTGCTACTGGTGGGTTGTTCGGCTGCGCGATCAAGCAGTGCAGGAAGACACAGGGAGGATGTATGTGTCGGGATGCGGAGAAAACCCAACCGCACGAACAACCGGGACCGGCGGGACTGGGGAGGCCGGCGGGACCGGCCGTCCTGTGCGCGGCCGGTTTATCGGCGTACCACGCGGCCATCACCTACGGCTCGACCTCCGGTGACGTGCCGAGTTGCGTACGGGAGCTGGGGCTGCTCCACCCCCACGGCGACGACCCCGACGCCCCCGATGTCTACGTGCCCGTCCCGCCGGACGTCGCGGCCCATCGGCTGGCCCATCCCGTCGAGCGGACCCTGCTCGAAGGGCAGCAGTGGCTGCTGGCTCTGCGCGACGCGCTGTCTCCGGCGGAGAAGCTGTACCGCGAGGAGCAGCAGATGGCCGTCGCTCCCGTCCGGGTGCTGCGTGAACGCGACGTCATCGTGGACACCCTGCGCAAGCTCGGCCGCTCCTGCCGCCAGGAGTTCCAGGCCGCTCAGCCCGGCGGTCCCCGGGATCCGGTCCGGCTCGCGATGACGCTGCCGCCGATGCTCGCGCTGGTCGGCCGCGGGGTCCAGTACCGCACCCTCTACCAGCATTCGGTGCGCACCCACGGGCCGACGCTCGACTTCATGGTCGAGGTGCACGCGGCGGGGGGCCAGTTCCGTACGCTCGACGAACTCTTCGGCCGGATGATCATCTACGACCGGTCCGTCGCCGTCGTACGCGACCAGCGCTATGCGTCCCACGACCACGCGCTGCTGATCGACCACCCGGGCATCGCGGGCTTCCTGGCCGAGGTGTTCGACCACGCCTGGGCCCGGGCCGAGCCCGTCGGCTTCGACGTGCCCCATGCGCGGCCGGCCCCGCTGACCGACGAGAAGCGCCGTACCGTGCTGCGTCTGATGGTGGAGGGGTACACCGACGCGGCCATCGCGACCCGGCTGGGCATGAGCACCCGTACGGTCGCCAACCACGTGCGGAAGGCCGCGGACGAGTTGGGCAGCCGGAGCAGGGCTCAGCTCGCCTATCTCCTGGCCAAGTCGGGCCTTCTCGACTAGCCCGCGCGGGCTGGAGCCGCGAGGATTCGCGCATGGACATTCGGCCGCCGGACCTTCGGCTGTCCTCCGACCGGGGCCGGTGGGTGGTGCTCACCACCGTGCTCGGGTCCGGCATGGCGATGCTGGACTCCACCGTCGTCAACGTCGCCCTGCCCCGCATCGGCAGGGACCTGGACGCCGATCTGGCGGCCCTCCAGTGGACCGTCAACGCCTACATGCTCACCCTCGCCGGGCTCATCCTGCTCGGCGGCGCGCTCGGTGACCGGTTCGGGCGGCGCAAGGTCTTCGTGATCGGCATCGTGTGGTTCGCGCTGGCCTCGCTGCTGTGCGGACTGGCGCCGAACGCCGGGTTCCTGATCGCCGCACGCGCCCTCCAGGGCGTCGGCGGAGCCCTCCTCACGCCCGGCTCCCTCGCGCTCATCCAGGCCTCCTTCCACCCCGACGACCGGGCGAGGGCAGTGGGGGTGTGGTCCGGGCTCGGCGGGGTGGGAGCGGCCGTCGGGCCCTTCCTGGGCGGCTGGCTGGTGGACGGGCCCGGGTGGCGCTGGGTGTTCCTGCTGAATGTGCCGCTGGCCGCGCTCTGTGTCCCGGTCGCGCTCAAGCACGTACCGGAGTCGAGGGATCCGCGGGCGCACGGCCGCTTCGACGCGCTGGGTGCCGGGCTCGCGGCCCTCGCTCTCGGGCTGGTGACGTACGCCCTGATCGCGGCGCCGGAGCGGGGTGCGTCGGCCGTGGTGGTGGGCTCCGTGGTCGCCGGTGTCGTGCTCGGGGCGGTCTTTCTGTACGTCGAGAAGCGGCGGCCCGAGCCGATGATGCCGCTCACGATTTTCGCCTCGCGGCAGTTCACGGCGATCAACGTCGTGACGCTGTGCGTGTACGCGGCGTTCAGCGGATTCTTCTTCCTCACCGCTCTCCAGCTACAGGTCGTTGTGGGTTACTCCGCACTGCAGGCCGGTACGGCGCTGCTCCCCACGACGGTGCTGATGCTTTTCCTGTCCGCGAAGTCCGGCGAAGTGGCGCAGGTGATCGGGCCGCGCATTCCGCTCACCGTGGGGCCGCTGCTGTGTGCGGGCGGGATGCTGCTGATGCTGCGCGTGGGGGAGGGATCGTCGTACGTCGCCGATGTGCTCCCCGCGATGCTCGTGATGGGCGCGGGCATGGTGACTCTGGTCGCGCCGCTCACGGCCACGGTGCTCGCCTCCGTGGCCACCGGGAGGGCGGGGCTGGCCAGCGGCATCAACAACGCGGCCGCGCGGGCGGCGGGCCTGATCGCGGTGGCGGCGCTGCCACTGCTGGCGGGGATGGGGCCGGAGGCGTACCGGTCGGCGGCGGAGTTCGGGGAGACGTTCCGGCGGGCGATGCCGATGTGTGCGGGGCTGTTGGGGGTGGGGGCGGTGATCGCTTGGCTGACGGTGCGGGTTCCGGGGCGGGAATGCGGGGAGCCGGAGTGCCGGGTGCATTGCGGGGTGACTTCGCCTCCGCTGGAGGGCGCGGGGGGTTAGAGAACCGGGGCTCCGCCCCAGACCCCGCTCCTCAAACGCCGGAGGGGCTGGACAACCCCGACGTACGCGCCCGCGCCGCAGGCCAGGCAGACTGAACTCATGGCCATTCACAAAGATCTGCTCGGGGGTCCGCCCCCCACCCACCTGCCCGACGACCCGGAGCCGCGCGAGCTGCTCGCGAACGGATCCGCGCCGACCGACGTCGCCGCGAAGTACCCCGCGTCCTCCCTCGCCTGGGCCCAGCTCGCCGACGAGGCGTTCGAGAACGGCCGGGTGATCGAGTCGTACGCCTACGCCCGCACCGGCTACCACCGCGGCCTCGACGCCCTGCGCCGCGCTGGCTGGAAGGGCCACGGCCCCGTGCCGTGGGACCACGAGCCGAACCGCGGCTTCCTGCGCGCGCTGCACGCGCTTGCCCGCGCCGCGCAGTCCATCGGTGAGCAGGAGGAGTACGAGCGCTGCTCGACCTTCCTGCGGGACTCCTCCCCGGCGGCGGCCGAAACCCTCGGCTGACCAGGGACGACAGTCGTGGAGGCCCGTGCCGTCCGGCGCGGGCCTCCCATGTTTCCCGGCTACGTCTTATGATGCCGGGAAGGGACCGGGGCTCCATGGCCACAAGGAAGGGGCGGACCGCTACCTGGAAGCTCGTATCGAGGAGACAGCGATGTCGCAATACCCCGATGCCCAGGCGGCAGGTTCGGACACCCCGAACCTCGATTTCGCGGGCACTACCCCCTACGAGGACTACGTCCAGGCGGATGTCCTCACCCACCTCCAGCACACCCTCTCCGACGACCCCGGAGAGATGGTCTTCCTGGTGACGACCCAGGTCATGGAGCTGTGGTTCACCGTCATCGTCCACGAGTGGGAGACCGCGGCGAAGGCGCTCGGCGCCGACGACCTGCCGGTCGCGACGGACGCGCTCAAGCGCTCCCTGCGCGAGCTGGAGGCACTCAACGCCTCCTGGCGCCCGCTCGCCCACCTCACCCCCGCCCAGTTCAACTCGTACCGCAGCGCACTCGGCGAGGGCTCCGGATTCCAGTCCGCGATGTACCGGCGGATGGAGTTCCTGCTCGGCGACAAGTCCGCTTCGATGCTCGTCCCGCACCGCGGCGCCCCGCGCGTGCACGCCGAGCTGGAGAAGGCGCTGCACGAGCCGAGCCTGTACGACGAGACGCTGCGGCTGCTCGCACGGCGCGGCCTGCCGATTCCCGCCGCCGTACTGGACCGCGACCTGTCGCAGAAGTACGAGCCCTCGGCCGAGGTCGAGGCGGTCTGGACCGAGCTCTACCAGGGCGACCAGAACTCCGAACTGGTCCGCCTCGGTGAGCTGTTGACCGACGTCGGCGAGCTGGTCTGGCGCTGGCGCAACGACCACCTCGTCGCGACCCGCCGCGCCATGGGCTCCAAGGTCGGCACCGGCGGTTCGGCCGGCGTGGCCTGGCTGGAGAAGCGGGCCGGCAAGAACGTCTTCCCCGAGCTGTGGACGGCGCGCAGCCATGTCTGACGCACTGAACGATCTTCAGCGACGGGCCGTCGCGCTCGACTCCGCCGACCCGCTCGCCAAGCACCGCGAGCTCTTCGCGCTCGACGACGCCGAGACCGTCTACCTGGACGGGAACTCCCTCGGCGCCCTGCCCCGCCACGTACCGGAGCGAATAGCCGACGTCATCACCCGCCAGTGGGGCGAGCTGCGCATCCGCTCCTGGGACGAGAGCGGCTGGTGGACCGCGCCCGAGCGGATCGGTGACCGGATCGCGCCGCTCGTCGGTGCGGCCGCCGGTCAGGTCGTCGTCGGTGACTCGACCAGTGTCAACGTGTTCAAGGCGGTTGTGGGCGCTGCGCGGCTCGCACCGGAGTCACGGGACGAAATCCTCGTCGATGCCTCCACCTTCCCCACGGACGGTTACATCGCCGAGTCCGCCGCGCGGATGACGGGCCGGCGGGTCGTTCCCGTCGCCCCGGCCGACCTGCCGGCCGCCCTCGGTCCGCGTACCGCCGCCGTCCTCGTCAACCACGTCGACTACCGCACCGGCCGCCGCCACGACCTGCCCGGCCTCACCGCCGCCGCGCACGAGGCCGGGGCCCTGGCCGTGTGGGACCTGTGCCACAGCGCGGGCGCGCTGCCGGTCGGGCTCGACGCGCACGGTGTCGACTTCGCCGTCGGCTGTACGTACAAGTACCTCAACGGCGGGCCCGGTTCGCCCGCCTACCTGTACGTCGCCGAGCGCCACCAGGCCGCCTTCGACTCCCCGCTCCCGGGCTGGAACTCGCACAGCGACCCCTTCGGCATGACGCCCGCCTACGCCCCGGCGGACGGCGCGGCGCGGGGCCGGGTCGGCACCCCCGACATCCTGTCGATGCTGGCTCTGGAAGCGGCGCTCGACGTGTGGGAGGGGGTCGCCGTCGAAGACGTACGCGAGAAGTCACTCGCTCTGACGGACTTCTTCCTGGAATGTGTGGACGCGTACGTGCCCCGGGGGCTGGTCACTTCGGTGACTCCCGCCGCCCATGAGGAGCGCGGCAGCCAGGTCTCGCTGCGCTGCGAGGCGGGGTCCGGTGGCAGGGAAGCGGCCGACGTCATGCGGGAATTGATCGCCCGCGGTGTGGTGGGCGACTTCCGCCGTCCCGACGTGCTGCGTTTCGGCTTCACGCCGCTGTATGTCGGCTTCGCGGACGCGGAGCGGGCGGCGCGGGTGCTGGGCGAAGTCCTGGTGAAGTCCTGAGTCGAGTCGCGGGGCGGGACCTGGCGGAAGCCCAGGCCTGAGGGCTGGTACCGTCCCGACAGCTAGATCAATTGGCTGTACGCACCGAAGGGTTGGTCCCCGCATGCCGGACCCCTCAGCCGAACGGGACGCTGTCGAGGCGGAGTCGGCCTTTTCCCACCCGGCCGTCGCGCCTGATGCCACTGCCGCGTACGGCGAACACCCCGACCAGGTGATCGACTTCTACGCGCCGCGCGACGGCCGGGAGCGGGCCCCGCTGGTTGTCGTCCTGCACGGCGGCGCCTGGCGGGCCGCGTACGACCGGCAGCACATCTCGCCGTTCGCGGACTTCCTCGCCCGCCGGGGCTTCGCCGTCGCCAGCGTCGAGTACCGGCGGGGCGGCGACCTCAGTGGCGGCGCGGGGCGCTGGCCGGAGACGTTCGACGACGTGGCCGCGGCGATGGACCTGCTCCCCGGTCTCGTACGGGAGGCCCTGCCCGGCGCCGACACGCGGCGCGTCGTCGTCACGGGCCACTCGGCCGGCGGCCACCTCGCGCTGTGGGCCTCCGCCCGGCACGTACTGACCCCGGATTCGCCGTGGCACCTGCCGGCGGCGCCCGCGCTGCGCGGAGTCGTCGCGCTCGCGCCGATCGCGGACTTCGTGGTCGCGGACGAGCTGGGGGTGTGCGAGGGCGCGACCGCGCAGCTGCTCGGCGGCAAGGAACACTTCGACGAGCGCCGGCCGTACGCCGATCCGGCCGCGCTGCTGCCGACGGGTATCGCGACGGTCGTCGTGCAGGGCCGTACCGACATCGTCGTACCGCAGGCGGTCGCGGAGGCCTACACCGAAGCGGCGGCGAAGGCCGGCGAGACGGTCGGGCTGACGCTGCTGGAAGACGTCGGGCACTTCCCGCTGATCGACCCGGCGGCGGACGCGTGCGCGGTGGTCGCGGAGGAGATCGAGCAGCTCGCGTACTGAGCGCCGCTGTAGCTTGTGGGCCCGGCGGCGGCGCGTAGTACCTGGGACGGAGGCGGGAGGATCCCCATGGGGGCGGACGCCGGCGGCCGTCCCCGCGCTCTACCGTTCTGTACGTGACCGAGAAGACCCGCAGTCCCGAGTTCCGCCTCGCCATGGGCGCTCTGAGCGGCCTCCGCCAGGACCTGTTCCACAACGCCTTCGCGTACCGGCCGCTGCCGCCGATGAGTACGGAAGGACCGCTCACCCGGCGACTGCCGGAGCGGATACGGGCGTACGCGGTCTGGACGCCGCACGCCGTGGTGGTGGGGCTGGCGATGCTCGTGCTGCTCATCTCCGTCACCATCAGCGGGAGCGGCACGGCGGGCGGTGTGGAGGGCGTCGTGACCGGTCTTTTCCCGGCCGCCGCACTGCTGATGACACTCGTCAGGCCGGCCGGCGCCTGGTGGGTCTCACTGCTGTCCACGCCCTTCCTCGGCTTCCTCGGCAACTCCTGGGACGGCTGGCCGTGGACGCCGCCCGCCTTCGTCGCGCACCTCGGTGTGATGGTGGTGGTCGCGGCGAGGACCCGGCCGCGCACCGCCGCCTGGATGTGGCTGGGCACAGCCGCGTACGCCGTGTTCGCCGAAATCTTCCTGGGCGGCTACAACGGCTACACCACCGACAGCCCGCAGATGCTGCTCGTCTCCGCGTTCGCGCTGCTGGTCACCACGGTCGTGACGGTCCGCCGCGAGGCGCAGCGCGAGGTCACCGTCCAGCGGACCGTCACCGCCGTCGAGCGCGACCGGCGCACGCTGCTGGAGGAGCGGACGACGATCGCCCGCGAGCTGCACGACGTCGTCGCGCACCACATGTCGGTCGTCGCGATCCAGGCGGAGGCGGCCCCGTACCGGGTCGAGAACCCGCCGCCCGAGCTGGAGCAGGCCTTCGTGACGATCCGCGAGAACGCGGTGGCGGCGCTGACGGAGCTGCGGCGCGTACTGGGCGTCGTACGGGCGGAGGATTACGAGGCACCGGACGCCCCGCAGCCGACGCTGGCCGAGCTGGACGGGCTGATCGCCAATGTCCGGGACGCGGGTCTGAACGTGGACAAGGCGGTGACCGGTTCCGTACGGGAACTTCCGCAGGGCGTCGAGCTTTCGGCGTACCGGATCATCCAGGAGGCCCTGAGCAACGCACTGCGCCACGCGCCGGGTTCGACGGCGAAGGTGGAGGTGTCGTACGTGCTTGGGGGCCTGGGGCTACGGATCGTGAACACCGCGCCGCAGGGCCTGGTCAAGCCGTCGCCCGGGGCCGGGCACGGGATCACCGGGATGCGGGAGCGGGTGGCGATGCTGAACGGGGAGATGACGGCGGAGGCGACGGAGGACGGCGGCTACGAAGTGGCCGTGTTCGTGCCGGTGGCGCCCGCAGTGGCCCCGGAGCCGGCCGCATGACCGCCGCCCATGACATCCGCGTACTGATCGTCGACGACCAGATCATGGTCCGTGAGGGCTTCACGGTCCTCCTCAACGCCATGCCGGGGATCGAGGTCGTCGGCGAGGCGGTGAACGGCCGCGAGGCGATTACGCAGGTCGCGGCGCTGCGGCCGGACGTCGTGCTGATGGACATCCGCATGCCGGAACTGAACGGCATCGACGCGACCCGCGAGATCGTCGCCGCCGACGCGGACGCGAAGGTGCTGGTCCTGACGACGTTCGACCTGGACGAGTACGTCTACCAGGCGCTGCGCGCCGGCGCGTCCGGTTTCCTGCTCAAGGACGCCTCGGCGCGGCAGCTGGCAGAAGGGGTACGGGTGGTGGCGTCCGGCGAGGCGCTGCTGGCTCCGACGGTCACCAAGCGCCTGATCTCGGAGTTCTCGAAGCTGTCGGAGGGCCCGCGCCCGCCCGCGCTGGCCCAGATCGGCGATCTGACCGAGCGGGAGACGGAGGTACTGGTCCTGATCGCCCAGGGCCTGTCGAACGCGGAGATCGCGTCGCATCTGGTGGTGGCCGAGTCCACGATCAAGACGCACGTGAGCCGCGTCCTGGTGAAGCTGGGGCTGCGGGACCGCACGCAGGCGGCGGTGTTCGCGTACGAGGCGCGGCTGGTTCACCCCAGCGGGTGAACGGTGTGGCAAACGGTGGAACGGCATGATGTGCGCGGAGTATGGTGCCAAGTATGGCTACGAAGAAAGTCACTGTCACCATCCCCGAGGACCTCCTAGAGGAGATCCGGGAGGACGCCACGGAACGAGGACTGTCGGCGTATTTCGCCGAGGCGCTCCGTATGAAGCGGGACCGTGACCGGCTGCGCGAGATCGTGGACTGGTTGGAGGAGGAGTACGGACCGTTCACAGAGGAGGAGCAGGCGGCAGGGCTTGCCGAACTGGCCGAGATCGACGCCGAGCACGCTCGCCGCCGGGCCGAGACCGGCAACGACACGAGTGCTGCCGCGTGAACCGCGGGTCACGGCGCGGAGCCGTAGATTCCCCACTGCGTACGTTCGTGCTCGACTCCGAGGCACTGACGGCAGCCGTGCGTGGCGACCGGCACATGGGCATGGTGATGAACCTCGCGTCGCGTGGCGAGGCCGAGGCTGTCACCTCCCCCATGACGATCATCGAGGCGCAGGACGGCCGTACCAGGGAATCGCGGTGGGACTGGGTGCTGTCCCGGGTGGGGGTGCAGCCTGTCGGCAAGGACGAGGCCCGCCAGGCGCGCCGGCTCCTGGCTGACGCCGGGCTGCACGGCCACAAGTACGCGATCGACGCGGTGCTCGCAGTGGTCGCGCTCCAGCAGCAGGGGCAGGTCACTGTCTTCACCTCCGACGTCGACGACATGGAAAAGCTCCTGCCTCCGACGGTTCTGGTCCGCAAGGTATGACGGCCGCCTTCGACCCCTGGTCGCCCTCCTTCGTCGCCGACCCGTACCCCGCCTACGCCGAGCTGCGCGCCCGGGGCCGCGCCCACTGGTACGAGCCGACGCGGCAGTGGCTGATCCCGCACCACGCCGATGTCTCCGCGCTCCTGCGCGACCGCCGGCTCGGCCGTACGTACACCCATCGCTTCACGCACGAGGAATTCGGCCGTACGCCGCCGGCGCCCGGGCACGAGCCGTTCCACGTGCTCAACGACAGCGGCATGCTGGACCTCGAAGCGCCGGACCACACCCGGATCCGGCGGCTGGTCTCCAAGGCGTTCACTCCCCGTACGGTCGAACAGCTGGCGCCGGCCGTGCGGCGGCTGGCGGCGGAGCTGGTCGGGGAGTTCGTCGCGCGGGGCGGCGGGGACCTGCTGTCCGCCGTCGCGGAACCTCTGCCGGTCGCCGTCATCGCGGAGATGCTCGGCATCCCGGAATCGGACCGGGGGCTGCTGCGGCCCTGGTCGGCGGACATCTGCGGGATGTACGAGCTGAACCCGCCGGAGGAGACGGCGCGGCGGGCGGTGCGGGCGTCGGTCGAATTCTCGGCGTACCTGCGGGAGTTGATCGCCGTACGCCGCAAGGATCCGGGCCAGGACCTGATCTCGGCGCTGATCGCGGCGCACGAGGAGGGCGGGGACCGGCTCAGCGAGCAGGAGATGATCTCCACGTGCGTGCTGCTGCTGAACGCGGGGCACGAGGCGACGGTGAACACGACGGCCAATGGGTGGTGGACGTTGTTCCGTCACCCGGAGCAGCTGGCGGCGTTGCGCGCGGAGCCCGGCCTTCTGCCGGGCGCGGTGGAGGAGTTGCTGCGTTTCGACACTCCCCTTCAGCTCTTCGAGCGGTGGGTGCTGGACGACATCGAGGTCGGGGGCGTGGTGATTCCGCGCGGCTCGGAGGTGGCGCTGCTGTTCGGCTCGGCGAACCGGGATCCGGCGGCTTTCGCCCGCCCCGACGAGTTGGACCTCTCCCGGTCCGACAACCCGCATGTGTCGCTGGGGGCGGGCATCCACTACTGCCTGGGCGCCCCTCTGGCCCGCCTGGAACTGGCGTCATCGTTCGGCGAGTTGTTTCGGCGGGCTCCGGGGCTGCGGCTTGCGGCGGAGCCGGAGTGGAAGCCGGGGTTCGTGATCCGAGGGCTGCGGGAGCTGCGCGTCGAGATCTGACCCCGGTCGCGGGGCGGGCGACGCCTGCGGCGGGCTTTTCCCCTACCCGCCCCTTCCCGAACTGGGGCTCCGCCCCAGACCCCGCTCCTCAAACGCCGGAGGGGCTGGATAGTGCCGCGTTGCGGCAACCATTCAGCCCGTCCGGCGATTGAGGACACGCCCGAAGGGTGTCTGTGTTGTCTGCGGCCTGGGGGCTTGCCCCCAGCTTCGGGAAGGGGCGGGTAGGGGAAAGCCCGCCGCAGGCGCTCGGCTCGGCTTCGGGTTCGGGGCCGGCGTTACCCAGCGGCCCGGCGAAGGCCGGGCTCGGCCCCTCACGTCAAGACGTCGCGACGCCGGAGCCCCGCAAGCCCCGCACCCACCAGCACTCACACCGGCAGCGTCAGCGACCACGCTCCCGGCCGCACCGTCCACGTCCGCGTCCGGACCGGGCCCGCCACCAGTGCGTCCGCCCGGTAGCGGAAGTCCGCGCCCGACACCGTCACCGCGTCCGCCTCCACCCGCACCTGCTCACCGCCGTGCGGGCGGATCACCACCTCGGCGCGCCCGCCCCGCGAGCACAGCGACACGTCCTCGACCGGGCGGTCCAGGTCGTTCAGCAGGACCCCGTCCGCCTCGACGCGCAGCCGGTACGTACGGGCGAGCGGCGGCGCGGACTGCGGCGCGGGCCGCACCAGCGTGCGTACCAGCGAACGGCACGTACCCCAGACGGACGCGGCGGCCGCCACCCGCGACGGCGCGGCCGGGATCCGCAGGTCGCCCAGCACCACCCCGTCGCTGTCGTCCACCAGCAGATCCAGCCGGCGCGCGGCCCCCTCCAGGACCGCACGGGCCGCCGCCACCGCCCCTATCGGCACGCCCAGCGCTTGTGCGATGTCCACCGAGGCGCCGACCGGGACCAGTGCGAGCGCCCCCGCGCCCAGCTCTCTTTCCCGGTGCAGCAGGGCCACCGCGCGCAGCAGCGCCCGGTCGTCGCCGACGACCACGGGGCGGCGACTGCCCCGGCGGGCAAGGGCCCGCGCGAACTCCTCCGGCCCCTCGGGGAGGCAGATTCTGACGTTGGCGCCGGCGCACAGGACGTCCTTGGCGATACGTACGGACTCGCCGTCCGTACGCCGGGCGACCGGGTCGATGACCACCAGCAGCGGATGCGCGGTGTTCGCGGCGGGCTCTGGAGCCGACACCTCGGTCCTTCCTCGGGTAGCATCTTTGTGCAAGAGCCCCTTGCGCTATTGCGCCAGGGGCTTCGTCTATTCCGGGGCAACCGGTCCGACGGCTCAGTATCGGGTGTACGCCGTACGTACGCCCCCTGACCTTGGACATGCCCCGCCCGGAAGGGGTGTACGCCTGTGCCCGCACTTGTGCTGCTCGGTGCTCAGTGGGGTGACGAAGGCAAGGGAAAGGCCACCGACCTGCTCGGTGGATCCGTTGACTATGTAGTGCGCTATCAGGGCGGCAACAACGCCGGCCACACGGTTGTCGTCGGCGACCAGAAGTACGCGCTGCATCTTCTCCCTTCCGGAATCCTCACGCCAGAGTGCACGCCGGTGATCGGTAACGGCGTCGTCATCGACCCGTCGGTACTGCTCTCCGAGCTGAGCGGTCTGAACGAGCGAGGCGTCGACACGTCCAAGCTCCTGATCAGCGGAAACGCCCACGTCATCACGACGTACAACGTCACGGTCGACAAGGTGACGGAACGCTTCCTCGGTAAGCGCAAGATCGGCACGACCGGCCGCGGCATCGGCCCGACGTACGCCGACAAGATCAACCGCACCGGCATCCGTGTGCAGGATCTGTATGACGAGTCGATCCTGACCCAAAAGGTCGAGGCGGCTCTGGAGATCAAGAACCAGCTGCTCACGAAGCTGTACAACCGCCGCGCGATCGAGGCCGGCCAGATCGTCGAAGAGCTGCTGACGCACGGCGAGAACATCAAGCAGTACGTCGCCGACACGACGCTGATCCTCAACAACGCGCTCGACGAGGACAAGGTCGTTCTCTTCGAGGGTGGCCAGGGCACGCTGCTCGACGTGGACCACGGCACCTACCCGTTCGTTACGTCGTCGAACCCGACCGCCGGTGGTGCCTGCACGGGTACCGGCGTGGGGCCGACGAAGATCAGTCGCGTCATCGGCATCCTCAAGGCGTACACCACGCGGGTGGGTGCCGGTCCGTTCCCGACGGAGCTGTTCGACGAGGACGGCGAGGCGCTGCGCCGCATCGGTGGCGAGCGCGGTGTCACCACCGGCCGTGACCGTCGCTGCGGCTGGTTCGACGCGCCGATCGCGCGGTACGCGACGCGGGTCAACGGTCTGACGGACTTCTTCCTCACGAAGCTGGACGTGCTGACCGGCTGGGAGCAGATCCCGGTGTGCGTGGCGTACGAGATCGACGGCAAGCGCGTCGAGGAGCTCCCGTACAGCCAGACCGACTTCCACCACGCGAAGCCGGTGTACGAGAACTTCCCCGGGTGGTCGGAGGACATCTCCAAGGCGAAGACCTTCGACGAGCTGCCGAAGAACGCGAAGGCGTATGTCAAGGCGCTGGAGGAGATGTCGGGCGCGCCGATCTCCGCGATCGGTGTGGGCCCCGGCCGCACCGAGACGATCGAGATCAACTCGTTCATCTAGGTCGTAGCGGCGCTACGAAGCGGGGCCCCGGCGGTTTTTACGCCGGGGCCCCGCTTCGTGTCATCTCGTGTACGTGAGGGACTCGCCGGTGGCGGGGTTCACTCGGCGCAGGCGGCCGTCGGGGAGCAGCGTCACTTCTGTGGCGGCGCCCGGGGAGCAGGAGCTCATCGGCTCGCCGGTGGTTACCCGGGAGGGGCCGATCCGGAGGCTGCCGCTCGGGGCGGCGGAGAGCTCCGCCTGGAAGACGCAGTGGTACGTGCCGCCGCCCGTTGTCGGTCCTTCAGCCGTGAGGGACAGGACGGTGTCGCCCACCTCTCCCTGCTGGATGACCAGGCGGCGTGTGCTGTGGCCTGATTCGCTGTCCAGGCCGGTGTTCCAGGTGCCCAGGTATTCGGCGGGGATTTTGCCGGTGGTGGGGGTGGGGGTGGGGGTGGTGACGGGGGTGGTGGGGGTGGTGCTGGTCGGTGGGGTGGGTGCTGGGGTCTTCTCTTGTTTGCTTGTGGGGTCTGTGCGGGCTGTGTCCGGGTGGTCTCCCGCGTTCATGAACGCGTAGACGGAGCCGCCGGCACCTAGTGCTACGACCAGCGCCACGGCTACCAGTGCGGCGGTCGAGCGGTTGCTGCGGGGCGGTGGCGCCGGGGTGGGCGGCTGGTAGGCGTACTGCGGGGTGGGGTAGCCGTAGCCGCCGGACAGGGTGTGCGGCGGGGGCGGGGCGTACGCGGAGGGGGGCGTGACCACGGTCGGCGTCGCGTGCAGTGCGGGGGCTGCGGGGTCGGTGCCGCGCCGTGGCGTCTCCTCGGGCGTCGAACGTTCGGGTACGGGGATTTCTTTGGCGTGGTTGCGTTCAACGCCCTGCGGGGAGCGCCCCGGCACGTCCCCTCCTGGCACCGTGGCTTGCGGGGCGGGGGGCGGCTTGGTGGCGTCGGCCGGGTCCTCGGTGTCCAGGAGCTCTATCGCGTGGCGGCCCAGCTGGGCCACCAGGGCCGCCGGGAGCCAGGGGTCCCCGTTGTCGCCGCCCCGGGTGCGCTCCAGCACCTGGGCGAGGGTGGGGCGCGCCGCGGGGTCCTTGTGCAGGCAGGAGCGGATCAGGTCCTGGAGGCCCTCGGGGACCTGGTCCAGGGTGGGTGGTTCTGTGGCGATGCGGTACATCAGTGCGTGGACGCCGCTGTCGGCCGTGCCGAAGGGGAGGCGGCCTGTCGCGGCGTATGCGAGGACCGATCCGAGGCAGAAGATGTCGCAGGATGGGGTGATGCGCTCGCCGCGGACCTGTTCGGGGGCCATGAAGCCGGGGGAGCCGACCAGGGCGCCGGTCCTGGTGAGGCCTGCGGCCGTGACGGTTTCCAGGGCGCGCGCGATGCCGAAGTCGATGACGCGGGGGCCGTCGATGGTGATCAGGATGTTGGACGGTTTCAGGTCGCGGTGTATGAGGCCTGCTGTGTGGATGTCGCTGAGTGCGTGGGCGAGGCCTGTTGCCAGGATGTGGATCGAGCGTTCCGGCAGTGGGCCGTGGGCGCCGGAAATGACGGAGTGGAGGTCCGGGCCCGCTACGTAACCCGTGGCCACCCACGGAACCACCGCTTCCGTGTCGGCGTCGAGCACGGCGGCGGTCCAGCGGCCCCCGACCCGGCGGGCTGCCGCCACCTCCTGGCGGAAGCGGGCGCGGAACTCCTCCTGCTCGGCGAGCTCTTGACGTACCAGCTTGACCGCGACCGTACGGCCACGGCCCGAGCGGGCCAGATAGACCTGCCCCATCCCGCCCGCGCCGAGCCGCGCCAACAGCCGGTAGGCGCCGATCTGTTGCGGGTCGGCCGGTCCCAGTTTCTCCATGGCAGCGCCACCCCTCCCCCGGATGTCCCCCAGTGGCCCGAGGATAGTGCGCCGGTACGACAACGACGGGTGGCGGGCGGGCTACGGTTCCGGGATTCCGGCAGGTTCCGCCACTGCCTCCAGGGCCTGGGAGAGCCGCTCCAGTACGCGTACCGTCTCGGCGAAGGCCTCGTTGCCCAGCTCGGCTCCGAGGCGGGCCGCCAGTGCCGCGTGGCCCGGCGCGATCTTGCGGATGGCCTCTCGGCCCGCGTCTGTGGGACGCAGCAGCTTGGCCCTGCGGTGGGCGGGGTTGGGGGCGTACTCCGCGAGCCCCTTGGCTACGAGCAGGTCGGCGATGCGCTGCACGCTCTGCCGGGTGATCCCCATGGTGCGGGCGATCCCGGCGACGGGCAGGGGCTCGTGCAGGACGGCGCCGATGACCTGCCACCAGGCGGCGGTCAGGCCGGCCGGGCGGGCCAGTTCCTCGGAGATCGCGAGGAACTGGCCGTTGAGGCGGAAGGTGCCGAACGCGGCACGGCTCAACAGCTCCTGCTCCCGGGTGGCGCTCACGCTTCCAGCACCTCGATGGCGGACGCGTCGGAGTCGTGGAAGAGGCGGTACCAGGCGTCGAGCTTCTCGCCCTCGTACACGCCGAGGACGGAGAAGATCTCGCGGGCGAGCGCGACCGGTTCGGTCGGGCCGGCGGTGATCAGGAGGCCGTCGTCGTCGGTGACGGCGTCCGTCTCCTTGTAGTGCTCGCCGCCCTTGTAGCCGGTGGCCGCGAGGTAGAAGGAGACGGCGCTGGTGTGCGTCCTGTTGTCGAGTACGCCCTCGCGGGCCAGGCCGGCGGTCGCGCCGCAGATGGCCGCGACCGGCACGCCCGCGTCGAGGAACGCGCGTGCCTTGCGGGCGAAGGGGGCGAGGTCGTCGGAGCCCGCCGCGGCAGCGGCTGGTGTCACAGTCCAGAGGTCGGCGCCCGTGAGGATCAGCAGGGCGCTGTCTTCGGGGTTTACGTCGTCGAGCGTGAGGTCGGGCTGGATGCGTACGCCGCCCATGGTGGTGACGGGGGCGTCGGTCGCGGCGACGGTCTTGACGGTGTAGCCGTTCTGGGTGAGGTGGGCGGTGGTGTGGCCCGTCTCCCAGTCGGCGAAGGTGTCGTAAACAGCGAGGTGCACGGTCTTGCTTGCCATGACGTTCTCCTCGGGCCCGAAGCTTGATGACAACATGCTGTCGTATTGGCAGGATGCTGTCAATAGGTCCGCTCGACACCCTGCCCACCAAAGTGGCGCAGTCCATACAAGGTGGCCATGTCAGCTCCCACCTGCGCGTCTCTACCCTGGGGCCATGACCCCTCATGTCGACCCCCAGGCCGGCGCCGCCGTGAAGGCCGCCGACCGCGCGCACGTGTTCCACTCCTGGTCCGCCCAGGGACTGATCGATCCGCTCGCCGTCGCCGGCGCCGAGGGTTCGTACTTCTGGGACTACGAAGGCAACCGCTACCTCGACTTCACCAGCGGCCTCGTCTTCACCAACATCGGTTACCAGCACCCGAAGGTCGTCGCGGCGATCCAGGAGCAGGCCGCGAAGCTCTCCACCTTCGCGCCCGCCTTCGCCGTCGAGCCGCGCTCAGAGGCCGCACGCCTCATCGCCGAGCGCACCCCCGGCGACCTCGACAAGATCTTCTTCACCAACGGTGGCGCCGAGGCCATCGAGAACGCCGTCCGGATGGCCCGTCTGCACACGGGCCGCAACAAGGTGCTGGCCGCCTACCGCTCGTACCACGGTGGTACGACGACCGCGATCAATCTGACCGGCGACCCGCGCCGCTGGGCCTCCGACAACGGCACCTCGGGGACCGTCCACTTCTGGGCGCCGTTCCTTTACCGGTCGGCCTTCTACGCCGAGAACGAGGTGGAGGAGTGCGCCCGCGCGCTGCGGCATCTTGAGGACACGATCGCCTTCGAGGGGCCGGCCGCCATCGCCGCGATCGTTCTGGAGACGATCCCGGGCACGGCCGGCATCATGACGCCGCCGCCCGGCTATCTCGCGGGCGTACGCGAGATCTGCGACCGGTACGGCATCGTCTTCGTCCTCGACGAGGTCATGGCGGGCTTCGGCCGTACGGGCAAGTGGTTCGCCTCCGAGCACTTCGACGTCGTACCGGACCTGATGACCTTCGCGAAGGGCGTGAATTCCGGTTACGTGCCGCTGGGCGGCGTCGCGATCTCCGGCGCGATCGCGGAGACCTTTGAGAAGCGGCCGTACCCGGGGGGTCTGACGTACTCCGGTCACCCGCTGGCGTGTGCGGCCGCCGTCGCCACCATCCAGGTGATGGAGGAGGAGCGCGTCGTCGAGAACGCGGCCCACATCGGCGAGACGGTCATCGCCCCGGGGCTGCGCGAGCTGGCGGAGCGGCACCCGAGCATCGGTGAGATCCGCGGTACGGGCATGTTCTGGGCCCTGGATCTGGTCAAGGACCGCGAGACGCGGGAGCCGCTCGTGCCGTACAACGCGTCGGGGGCGGCCAATGCCCCGATGGCGGCGTTCGGGGCGGCCTGCAAGAAGAACGGCCTGTGGCCGTTCATCAACATGAACCGCACGCACGTCGTCCCGCCGTGCAACGTCACCGAGGCGGAGGCGAAGGAGGGCCTGGCGGTCCTCGACATCGCTCTGTCGGCCGCGGACGAACACACGACGGCCGCCTGACGGGCGTCGGCCGTGCGCGGGCAGGGCGCTCCCACCCCTTGCCTTGCCGCGCACGGCCCTTCGGCAGGTTTCCGGCCGCACCGCCTAAGGTGTCCGGAACCATACGAAGGGGAAAGATTTCATGCCCGCGAGCGGACCTGTCACCCGCAATACCCTGCGGCAGCAGATAGCGGACGCGCTGCGTGACGAGGTGCTCGCGGGGCGTTTGCGGCCGGGGCAGGAATTCACGGTCAAGCAGATAGCCGATCAGTACGGGGTCTCCGCGACGCCCGTCAGGGAAGCGCTCGTCGACCTGGCGGCGCAGAGCCTGCTCGACTCCGACCAGCACCGCGGCTTCCGCGTCCGCGAGATATCCGTGGCGGACTTCCGCGGCATGGTCGAAGCGCGTTCCCTGATCGCCGGCGGCATCCTCAGCAAGGTCGCCGAAGGCGGCGGGAGCGGCACGCGGGGCGACGTACTCATGGCCATCAGGCGCAGGGCGGACGAGGCGGCGCGGGCGGCCCGCGCGGGGGACCTGGACATCTTCATCGCGTACGACCTGCGCTTCTGGCGCGAGCTCGGCGCCCTCATCGAGAACCCGCACATCTCGGGCTTCCTGCATCAGCTGAGACTGCGCTGCTGGGTCTTCTCGGTCCCGTACCTGCGCGGCGATCCGGACGCCGGGGAGCAGGTGTGGAAGGACCACGCGGAGGTCGTGGACGCGGTGACGCGGGGGGACGCCGAGGCGCTGCGGGAGGTCATCGGGGGGTATCACGCGCTGATGCTGGCGTGGGCGGAGCGGCTTGAGCGCGGCGACCGCGGCTAGCGGCGAGGCTGCCGACGTGCGACGAGGACTGTGCGCGGCGACTTGGTAGCACTACGCTGCCTGGACTGTCGCAACCCAGTGGAGAGCGAGCCGTACGTGGCCTGTGACCTGTGGCTGGTCCCCCTCGTCGATGTGCTGTGCCACAGCCCCGACAACCCCTTCGCCGAAGAGATCGCGTCGTACGACAAGGCCCTGACCGACGCGGGCCTGCCGACCGTTCCCGTATTCGCCTACATGCCGGGCCTCTCGGGCGACGTCGCCCCGGTGGCCGGCTTCGACTACGACGCCCTGCACTTCCTGCGGCGCGCGTACCTGCTCCAGCTGTGCGGGCTGGAGGTTACGCCGGTGGACGCCCTGGGCGGCGACTACGAGCAGCTTCTGGAGATGTTCGAGTCGACGGCTCAGCAGTCGCACCTGGTCTGGCACTACGACCACGCGGGCGCGTACGTCCCGGTCGACTACGCGGCGCCCCTGTCCAATGAGGAACTCCTGGCGGGCGGCGGCCCGCTGGGCTCCACGCAGGGCCTGCTGCGGGAGCTGGAGTCCGTCGCCCCTTCGATCGGCATCGACCCGGCGAACCCGCCGTCGGCGCCCCGGCCGCCGGAGCGCCCGACCACCCTGGAGGAGCCGGCCGACGCTCTTCCGTACGACGAGAGCCCCTTCGCCCGCGAACGCCACGTCTGGCTGGGCCTGCACGCGGCGGCGACCAGGAGCCTAGGCCAAGGCTCCATGATCATCTTCAGCTAGCAACCTGCCCCGTCCAGCCCCTCCGGCGTTTGAGGAGCGGGGTCTGGGGCGGAGCCCCAGCAGCCCACCCCGGCAGATCCAGCCCGTCCGGCGTTTGAGGACCGGGGTCTGGGGCGGGCCCCAGTGCGGGAAGGGGCGGGTAGGGGAAAGCCCCGCGCAGCGGCTCCGTCGCACCCAGTCGCCTCAGCGCGGCGACTCCGGGGGCCGCTGCCGCGGCATGTTCGGACGCGTGCCCGGCGGCAGCGTGTACCGCCCGCCGGACGCACCGAAGTCCGGCCGGGCCGCGCCCGGCCCACCCCCCGACTGCATCACCATCGGCGCGGGCCCCGCCCGGAACTCCACCATCCAGTCCGCCGTCTCCGAGCGCACCAGCTCCGAGATGTCCTCAGAGAACCGCCGCAGCACACTGAGGCAGCGCTCGGCCGCCTCACTGGCCGTGCCCTCGGTGGGCCCCAGCATCTCCCGTACGCTCTCCGACGCCCAGTCGAACTGCAGCGCCTGCAACCGCCGCTGCACCGCCTGCGCCGTAGCCACGTCCCTCATCCACCCCGACGTCAGCCCGAAGTACCGGTCGCAGGCCACGCACGCCGCTGCCAGCAGCAGCGGCAGATAGCCCCAGCCCGCGGCGCCGTCCACCGCCCCCGCGAGGTCGACGAGCGGCAGTGCGGCCCCGACGATCACGCCGGCGGCCGTCCCGGTGCGCAGCGCCCGCGCCGCGCGGCGCTTGCGGGCCCGGTCGGCGAGGTACCAGTCGGCCGTGTGCAGGGCGCCCGCCTCAACCCACCGGTAGAGCTCGTCGAGACGCTCCGCGGGCTCGCCCCAGTCGCCGAGCGGAAACGGCCTGCCGGTCAGATCGTCCTCGTCGTGCGACTGCTCAGTGGCACCCCCGCCCTCCTTCCGGGCGGGCCCCTCGGGCTGCATCTCCGGCTGGCTCACCGGGCACTCCTCTGCGCTTGCGCTCTGTCCGTGACATCGCGTGAAGTGGTGTGACGTTGCGCAAGTCGCGACGCGCGCATACGCATGCCCTTCCTACCGCCGAATGGTGGGCCGTGTAGCCGATATACCGGTATTTCCGGCCGGAACCACGGCGTGGTCAGGTAGAGGAGCCCGCAAGTCTCACTCGAAAGAGTCGCTTCGTACGGCATGGGGCACGGCGCTCGCCGAACACGTAGGCTCGCCTTACCGAAACAATCGTCGTCGAAGTGCCAGGAGTGACCGTGATTCCCGGTGGTGGCCAGCCCAATATGCAGCAGCTGCTTCAGCAGGCCCAGAAGATGCAGCAGGACCTCGCCAAGGCACAGGAGGAGCTCGCCCGTACCGAGGTTGACGGCCAGGCCGGCGGTGGCCTGGTCAAGGCGACCGTCAACGGCTCCGGAGAGCTCCGTGGCCTGGTGATCGACCCCAAGGCGGTCGACCCGGACGACACCGAGACCCTCGCGGATCTGGTCGTCGCCGCGGTCCAGGCCGCGAACGAGAACGCACAGCAGCTCCAGCAGGAGAAGCTCGGCCCGCTGGCCCAGGGGCTGGGCGGCATGCCGGGACTGCCCTTCTAAGGCGGCCCCGCAGCAACTACCGTACGTACCAGGCAAGACCGGCAGGGCAAGGAAGGCAATCCGTTGTACGAAGGCGTGGTCCAGGACCTCATCGACGAATTGGGCAGGCTGCCCGGCGTCGGTCCCAAGAGCGCGCAGCGGATCGCCTTCCACATCCTCCAGGCCGAGCCGACCGATGTACGCCGCCTTGCCCACGCCCTCCTGGAGGTCAAGGACAAGGTCCGTTTCTGCGCGGTGTGCGGCAACGTCGCGCAGGAGGAGCAGTGCGGGATCTGCCGTGATCCGCGCCGCGACCCGGCGGTCATCTGTGTCGTCGAAGAGCCCAAGGATGTCGTCGCGGTCGAGCGGACGCGCGAGTTCCGCGGCCGCTATCACGTCCTCGGCGGGGCCATCAGCCCCATCGAGGGCGTCGGCCCCGACGACCTGCGGATCCGCGAGCTGCTGGCGCGGCTCGCGGACGGTGCCGTCACCGAGCTGATCCTGGCCACCGATCCGAACCTTGAGGGCGAGGCCACCGCCACCTACCTCGCCCGGATGATCAAGCCGATGGGTCTGCGGGTGACACGCCTGGCCAGTGGACTCCCCGTCGGGGGAGATCTTGAGTACGCCGACGAGGTCACGCTGGGCCGTGCCTTCGAGGGGAGACGATTGCTCGATGTCTGACGCCAACGCAAAGCTGCTGCACGCGGTCGCGCAGGACCCGGACGATTTCGCCGTCCAGATCGCCGACCAGATCGAGAGCTTCATCGTCGCGGTCACGGAAGTGGCCAAGGGCGACGAGCCGGACAGTGCCATCCCGTTCCTGCTCCTTGAGGTGTCCCAGCTCCTGCTGGCGGGAGGCCGGCTCGGCGCGCACGAGGACATCGTTCCCGACGAGCGGTACGAGCCGGACCTCGGCCCGGAGCCCGACCCGGACGACCTGCGGCAACGTTTCGCCATCATGCTCGACCCGATCGACGTGTACTCCGAGGTCTTCGACCCGTACGAGCCGCGCAAGGCGCCCGTACCGTGCCGTATCTCGGACGACCTGGCGGATGTGATCACGGATCTGCGCCACGGGCTGGCCCATTACCGGGCGGGCCGTACCACCGAAGCGCTGTGGTGGTGGCAGTTCTCGTACTTCTCCAACTGGGGCTCCACCGCCTCCGCGTGCCTGCGCGCTCTCCAGTCCCTGGTGGCGCACGTCCGCCTCGACCAGCCGTTGCAGGAGCTGGACGGCCTGGACACGGACGAGGACCTCGGCGAGGAGGACCTGGAGAAGGAAGCCGGCAAGGTCATGGCCGAGGAGCTCGCGGGGCCGCTGGGCCTGCGTACGGCGACCTGACGGCGACCTGACGGCGCTTGTGATGGTGTGAGGAGGACCACGTTCCGCGTACCGGGAGTCGTCCGGGGCAGGCATCCTCACCGAGCGGGCAGGGCCGTCCCATGATCGTATCGTGAGCGGGACATCTCACCATGCGATATAGCGTGGGCGGTCCGGGTCCGCTCGGTAAACTGAGCCGACCGCAGTAATGACTAACGAGGAGCGCACGTGGGCCTTGTCGTGCAGAAGTACGGAGGCTCCTCCGTTGCCGATGCCGAAGGCATCAAGCGGGTCGCCAAGCGAATCGTCGACGCCAAGAAGAACGGCCACCAGGTCGTTGTCGTGGTTTCGGCGATGGGCGACACGACGGACGAGTTGATCGATCTCGCCGAGCAGGTATCCCCGATCCCTGCCGGACGTGAATTCGACATGCTGCTGACAGCGGGTGAGCGCATTTCCATGGCCCTGCTGGCCATGGCGATCAAAAACCTGGGCCACGAGGCCCAGTCGTTCACGGGCAGCCAGGCAGGTGTCATCACCGACTCGGTCCACAACAAAGCGCGCATCATCGATGTCACGCCGGGCCGTATCCGCACCGCCCTCGACGAGGGCAACATCGCCATCGTCGCCGGGTTCCAGGGTGTGTCCCAGGACAAGAAGGACATCACCACCCTCGGCCGGGGCGGGTCGGACACGACCGCGGTCGCCCTCGCAGCGGCGCTGGACGCCGAGGTCTGTGAGATCTACACCGACGTGGACGGTGTCTTCACCGCCGACCCCCGGGTCGTGAAGAAGGCCCAGAAGATCGACTGGATCTCCTTCGAGGACATGCTGGAGCTCGCAGCCTCGGGCTCCAAGGTGCTGCTGCACCGCTGCGTGGAGTACGCACGCCGATACAACATCCCGATCCACGTCCGTTCGTCCTTTTCGGGACTGCGCGGCACCTGGGTCAGCAACGAGCCGCAAGGGGACCAGCAGGTGGAGCACGCCATCATCTCCGGAGTCGCCCATGACGTCTCCGAAGCCAAGGTCACCGTCGTCGGTGTGCCGGACAAGCCGGGCGAGGCCGCGGCGATCTTCCGGTCCATCGCGGACGCCGAGATCAACATCGACATGGTCGTGCAGAACGTCTCGGCCGCGTCGACCGGTCTGACCGACATCTCTTTCACCCTTCCCAAGACCGAGGGCCGCAAGGCCATCGACGCCCTGGAGAAGACGAAGAGCGCCATCGGTTTCGACTCGCTCCGTTACGACGACCAGATCGGCAAGATCTCCCTGGTCGGCGCCGGAATGAAGACGAACCCGGGCGTTACGGCGGGCTTCTTCGAGGCGCTGGCCGACGCGGGCGTGAACATCGAACTGATCTCGACATCCGAGATCCGCATCTCGGTCGTGACCCGCGCCGACGACGTCAACGAGGCCGTGCGCGCCGTCCACTCCGCCTTCGGCCTGGACAGCGACTCCGACGAGGCAGTCGTTTACGGCGGCACCGGAAGGTGACCCGCCAGTGACGGCGACGGTGACGGGCAAGCCGACGCTCGCGGTCGTCGGGGCGACCGGAGCCGTAGGCGCCGTCATGCTCCAGATCCTGTCGCAGCACGCCGACGTCTGGGGTGAGATCCGCCTCCTCGCCTCCCCGCGCTCGGTCGGCCGCAAGCTGGTTGTGCGCGGGGAGGAGACGGAGGTCCTGGCGCTGTCGGAGGAGGCCCTGGAGGGCGTCGACGTCGCCATGTTCGACGTACCCGACGACGTGGCCGCCGAGTGGGCGCCGATCGCCGCCGCCAAGGGCGCGGTGGTGGTGGACAACTCCGCGGCCTTCCGGATGGACCCGGACGTTCCGCTGGTCGTCCCCGAGGTCAATCCGCATGCCGTACGGGTCCGCCCGCGCGGCATCGTGGCGAGCCCCAACTGCACAACGCTCTCCATGATCGTGGCGGTGGGCGCGCTGCACGCCGAGTTCGGTCTCGCCGGGCTCGTCGTCTCCTCGTACCAAGCGGTGAGCGGTGAGGGCCGGGCCGGCGTCGACACGCTGCGCACTCAGCTCTCGCTCGTGGCCGGTACGGAGCTGGGTTCGCACCCGGGCGACGTACGACGGGCGGTGGGCGACGACACCGGGCCCTTCGCGGCGCCGATCGCACTGAACGTGGTGCCGTGGGCCGGGTGGCTCATGGACGACGGCTGGTCGTCGGAGGAGATGAAGGTCCGCGCCGAGTCGCGCAAGATCCTCGACCGGCCCGGTCTGCCGGTCTCGGTCACGTGCGTACGGGTGCCGGTGCTCACGACGCACTCGCTGGCCGTGCACGCCCGCTTCGAGGACGAGGTGTCGGTCGACCGGGCGCACGAGATCCTGGCGACCGCGCCGGGTGTGGTGCTGTTCGACAATCCGGCGGCGGGGGAGTTCCCGACGCCGGCCGATGTGGTGGGTACGGACCCGACGTGGGTGGGGCGGGTGCGGCGGTCGCTGGACGACCCGACGGCGCTCGAACTCTTCGTGTGCGGCGACAACCTCCGCAAGGGCGCCGCGCTGAACACCGCGCAGATCGCCGAGCTGGTGGCCGCCGAAATCGGGACGGTGTAAAGCGGAACCCCACATAGAATCTGTGAACGCCCTGTGAGCAAGTGGAAGACTGGACTACTTGAGCTGGGGCGTTAGGCTGTTCGATTATTCGCTCCCCGCCTTACTGCAACCGGCAGTTGGGAGGGGAGCGTCTTTGCGGTCGCCCCGGCAAAGCGCCACAGCAAATGGGGCATTCAGGAGGGCGGGTACGTATGGGGGCGTTTGTGACACCGTCAAACGCGGTGCCTCGCGCGTACAACCCTGTCGGGGGGAAGCGTGTCCAACAGGCGTGGCAACAGAGGTTCTCGACATCACAGCGGTCCCGGCTCGTGGCGCGGCAGTGCGCCCGCTGCGCCGGCCCCGCACACCCGGCGGCATGCCGGTGATCGCTCCCATGCCGACGGCGCGTACAGCCCGCATACCGTCCCCGCGCGAGGGCACTGAAGACGCCATGACCGCGGGCACCACAGTGGACCACCTGACCGAGACCTATCGAGCCCATTACCGCTCACTGCTCGGCCTCGCGGCACTGCTCCTCGACGACACGGCCTCCTGCGAGGACGTCGTCCAGGAGGCGTTCATACGCGTGCACTCCGCCCGCAACCGCGTGCGCGACCCACAGAAGACGCTGGCCTACCTGCGCCAGACCGTCGTCAACCTCTCCCGCTCGGCGCTCCGGCGCCGCATTCTCGGGCTGAAGCTGCTTTCGAAGCCCATGCCGGACATGGCGAGTGCGGAGGAGGGGGCGTACGACCAGCTGGAGCGCGACGCGCTGATCAAGGCGATGCGCGGGCTCCAGCGGCGTCAGCGCGAGGTGCTGGTCCTGCGGTACTTCGCGGACATGACGGAGGCGCAGTGCGCCGAGACGCTGGGCATATCCCTGGGCTCGGTGAAGGCGTACGGCTCGCGCGGTATCGCGGCGCTTCGCGTCGCCATGGAGGCATCGGCATGAGCAGCAAGCAAGAGCGGCACGGGCCGGACGGGCCGTTGAACGACCTGACTGGAAAAGCGACTGTGAACGACGGGCCGAACGACGAGCGCGACGAGCTTGGCAAGGGCGACGACCCGGGCACGAAGCCGGACATCGAGCCGGACGCCGAGGCGGGCATCGAGCGGGAAGCCGAGGCGGCCACGGAGCCGGAAGCCGAGGCGGCCACGGAGCCGGAAGCCGAGGCGGCCACGGAGCCGGATGCCGAGCCGGCCACGGAACCGGAAGCCACTCCAGTCATCGACCTGGGCATCGACGACGTTGATGCGGGCGGGGTCGGCTCCGACGAGCTGGCCCTGCGCCGGATGCTGCGCGGCGCCGTAGAAGAACTGGAACCCTCGCAGGACGCCCTGGACCACCTGCGCAGGGCGGTCCCCGCCCGGCGCGCGAGGCGGCGCCACACCATCGTCGGTATGGCGGCCGCCGCGCTCTTCGTGAGTACGGCCGTCCCCGCCTTCGTCCATGTGGCGAACTCCAGCGACGCGGCCGACGCCAACCCTTCAATAGCGGGCCACGGGCAGGAGGCGCACGGTGGCACCGGCTGGGAGAAGGGCGCCAAGGACGGCAAGAAGGACGCGGACAAGCCCTCGGGGAAGTCGACCTCCAAGAGGGACAAGGAAAAGCAGAAGGACAAGAAGAAGGGCCCCGGAAAGGGTTCGCCGGGCACCAGTAGGGACCGTGGCACGGGCGGTGGCGGCACCGGCACCTCGGACAGCGTGCCCGCGTCCGCTCCGACGTGCGGCGCGAGCCAGCTCTCGGCCTACTCGGAGGGTACGTCGGCCGACGCCGAGGGCAAGGTGTACGGATCGTTCCGGGTCTCGAACATCTCGGAGATGGCGTGCGTCGTCGCCGGCAGCGGCGCGGTGACTTTCCAGGCGATGGGCGCGGCCGACCCCGCCCGCATCAACGTCGTCGATCACACGTCGGGTGACGCGGCGGCCGGCCTGCCGGACCCGTCCATGGAGACGACCGGTCTGCTGCTGGAGCCGGACATGTCGTACCAGGTGAAGTTCGCCTGGGTGCCCACGGAAACCTGCCCGACGACCAGCGAGCCCTCCCCCGACCCCACCCAGCCGACGGAACCCCCCGGCACGGGTACGACGGACGGCGGCACGGGAGGCGCTGACGGCGGCGCCGGCGGTGGAGCAGGCGGCAACGGTGGCGAGATGCAACCCGGCACGGAGCCGCAGCTCGGCACGGAGGACGGCGGCACGGCGGACGGCAGCGTCTCGGTGAGCCTCACGCCGGAGGCGGGCGCGCTGTCCGCGACGGCGACGGTTCCGAACGCGTGCGCGGGGACGATCTACCGCACAGGCGTGCTGGCGTAGCCGGAACGACGGAGGGGGAAGGAAGCGGGGCGGGCGCAGCCGGAGACGGCGCCCGCCCCGCTGCCACAACCGTCAGCTGCGGGCGCCACCGGCCCCGGACCCGACGACCGCAACTCCGTCGCCTGCTTCCCCTGCTCCCTCTTCTCCCTCGGGGAGAATCCCGAGAGCAAGATCCCGGGCGGCCTCCGCCTCGCGGCGCAGGAGCCGGAACCACATGAAGAGAACGAAGCCGGCGAAGACGAACCACTCGCCGGTGTAGCCGAGGTTCTGGAAGGCCTTGAGGTCAAGACCGCTGCCCTGCGGCGCGACGGCGGGAACAGGCACCATGCCCGAATCGCTCTTGCCGAGGGTGACCCAGGCGTCGTACACGTCGTACGGAACGAGATTGACGAGCGAGGCGGCGCTGATCATCCCCAGCTGCCCCTCGGGCAGCCCGCCGCTCGCGTGCACGCCGTCGGTGCCCGCGTTCTCGGACGCCTGGAGCGCCCCGGTGACGGTGACTTCGCCCGAGGGCGCGGCGGGGATCTTGGCCCCGGCGGGCAGCCAGCCGCGTACGACGGGCAGTGCCTTGCCGCCGTCCGTACGCAGCAGGGTCAGCACGTACGAGCCGCGCTTGCCGTCGATCTCCCGCTCGGGCACGACGAACTGCTCGGCGTATCGTCCGGTCGCGGTGGCGGGCCGCCCGGAGGTTTCTTTGTCGACGGGCAGCAGCTCGTCGAGCGGTACGGCGGCCTGCGTGCCCGGGTCGGGCTTCTCCTCGGCGGCCTGGTGGGTCTCGACACGGTCTTCGAACCGTCCGAGCTGCCAGGACCCCATGAAGACGCAGAAGGGAATGGCCAGCACGACGAAGAGGTGGATCCCCCACCAGCGGGGCGTCAGCAGGAACCGGTACACCCCACCAAGGTACGGGCCCACCCCACCCCACTCCCATCCCGGGTCCACCCCACCCCGTCCGGCGTGCACTAACCCAGCACATGACGCAGCTGAGGGCTCGCTAATAGGTCAAAACTTGGGTGAACCGGGCATCGATGTTCGTCAACTGTCGGGTTAGTTCAGTGGGGCGCAATGAGGCGTCACATCAGGGGGCGCGGCGCCCACCGACGCCCTGGCCGACGCCCTGGCTGCGGGGCTCGCCGCGTTGCGAGCCCCGGAAGCCAATCGTCGTACGTCGCGATCGCAGCCGCGTCGGCAATCCAGCCCGTCCGGCGTTTGACGACGCACCCGAAGGGCGTCCAGGGGGCTGGGGGCTTGCCCTCGGTTACGGGAAGGGGCGGGGCACTACCCCAAGTACCGTCCCGCGAAGTCGATCTCAAGCCGCACCTGCTTGATCCGCTCCTCCACCACCAGCGACCCGTGCCCAGCGTCGTACCGGTACACCTCACACACCGCCCCCCGCCCCTCCAGCCGGTCCACATAATTCTCGACCTGCCGGATCGGACAGCGCGGATCGTTGACGCCCGCCGAGATGTAGACGGGCGCTCGCACCGCGTCGACGTACGTCAGCGGCGAGGACGCCTCGAAGCGCTCCGGCACCTCCTCCGGCGTACCGCCGAGCAGGGTGCGGTCCATCGCCTTCAGCGCCTCCATCTCGTCGTGGTACGCCGTCACGTAGTCGGCGACCGGCACCGCGGCCAGCCCCACCGCCCACGCCTCCGGCTGCGTACCGAGCCCGAGCAGCGTCAGGTACCCACCCCACGAACCACCCGCCAGTACCAGCTTCGCCGGATCCGCGAGCCCGGACGAGACGGCCCATTCCCGGACCGCCGCGATGTCCTCCAGCTCGATCAGCCCGACCCGGTGCTTGAGCGCGTCCGTCCACTCACGCCCGTACCCGGTCGAACCGCGGTAGTTGACGCGCACGACCGCGTAACCGTGGTCCACCCACGCCGCCGGCCCGGCGGCGAACGCGTCGCTGTCGTGCCAGGTTGGCCCGCCGTGAATCTCGAAGACGGTCGGGAACGGCCCGTCACCCGCAGCAGGCCTCTGCACGAGCGCGTGAATCCGCCCACCGGGCCCCTGTACCCAGGCGTCCTCGACCGGCACCGACCCGGGCGCCTTCATCCCGGGCGGGTCGAGCACGACGCGCCCCGAGGTAGACCGCACCACCGGCGCCTCAGCAGCCGAGGACCACAGGAACTCCACCGACCCGTCCGGCCGGGCCGTCGCTCCCGACACCGTCCCGGCCGGCGTCGGCACCTCCACCAGCTGCCGGGTGGCGAAGTCGTACCGCCACAGCTCACTGCGCGCCTCGAAGCTGTGCGAGACGAGCAGCGCGGACCCGTCCGGATACCACTCGGCGGACACATCGCCCGGCAGCTCGATCCCGAGCTCCGTCTCCTCGCCCGACGCCACGTCCCACACCATCGGCTCCCAGCGCCCGCGCCGCTGATGCCCGATGAGCAGCCGAGTGTCCCCATCCACAGGAGCGAACCCGAGCACCTCCAGCCCCAGCTCGACCTGACCACCTTCGGTGTCGTCCAGCTCAGCTACAGCCGAACCGTCCAGCCGCATCACGCGCAGGGCGGAGTGCATCGCGTCGCCGTGCTCGGTGTGCTCGATCGCGATCAGCGTCCCGTCGTGCGACAGGTCCCCCACACCCGCCGACTCCCGGTGCCGGTAGATCTCGACGGGCTCGGAGCCCGGCCGTACGACATGCACGGTGGACCCGTCCTCGTCGGTCGAGCGCCCCACGACAGCGGTCCCGTCCCGCCCGAGAGCAAGCCCGGCAGGATACGAAGCCTCAAGCCCCGGAGCCGCGGGCTCATCCTCCCCACCCCCGAACGGCTGCCGCATCCAGACCCCGAACTCGTCCCCGTCCGTATCGCTGAACCACCAGACCGACTCGCCGTCGGGCGTCAGCACCCCGTCCGTGGTCCCGTTCGGCCGGTCGGTGGCCTGCCGCTGAGCCCCGGTGGCCCGGTCCCACGCATAGAGCTCATACGTCCCGGTCGCATTGGAAACGAACAACGCACGGTCCGGCGCGTCCTCGGCCCAGTCGGGCAGCGAGACGCGAGGCGCCCGAAACCGCTTCTCCCAGTCAGGCATGGACGTGGTCTTCTCAGTCATCCCCCCATTCTGCTCCGCCCCACTGACAGCCCCATCCAGCAGGCGCTACTGATGATCTCTGCATGGCACGCGCGAATGTCGCACTGCACAAGCAGGCGGCGGCGCAAGCGACCCGCACGCGTCCGGCAGCGAGAAGATGTACGTCGCGACAGCGACCGTGACCGCGCTTCCGCGCCGTTGCGAGTGGGCATGGGCGATGACGGTGAAGGTGGCGGTGAAACGTGCACGTACGGGGATCACGCCGAAGGCCGGAGCGAAGGCCAGCGCCGGGCCATGCGGATCCTGTTCGGCTACTTGCCGTATGTCCCGCACCGGCTGCGGTTCAAGCAGCCAGCCTCGGACGTACGGAGGCGCACAAGGGCGCTCCTCACTCCTGCTTGCGATATGTCCATCCGTACGGTGAAGAGCTTTTCCGCCCGAAATCCGACCCCGGCCTCCCTCCATTCGTCAGGGAGCCTCAGGGGCACCCCCGCAATGCGTCCGGGCCGCAGTCCGGACCGCGTCCGCCTCCGCAGCCGCGGCATCGAGAGCAGAGTCGACGGCTTGTCAATGGCATCGTGGTTGGTGAGTACGACTGAACCTTCGTCTTTGTCGGCCACAAGACCGAACCGACTCAAGGTGCCGTGCACACCTCAAGGGCCAGCGCCCTCACCTCACGGTCCGTCTTGATGTCGCGCACGGTGAGGTCCCAGAACCATTCGCCTACCGGCTCAGAAGTGATCAGTCTTCGCTTTCAAGTTCACGAAGAGAGGCCAGGTCCATGCTGCCGGGCCTGTCTGCACCCGAGGAACCGGCCAATTCAGTGAGGGCCCTGGACGGTGACAGGCCAGGCGCGTATGCAGAGTGCAGGCGGTCCAGCCAGAGGAGTCCGGTTTTGTAACCCTCCTCGCCGGCGTCATCCCGGCGTTCGAAGCTCGCGGCCCACTCGGCGTCAGAAGCCCATAGGTAGCCGACCCCATGCCCGCTCGACATAGGAACGTACTGAAGGGCTGCGGACAGCCGCGGCGCGTTCGCGTCATACACGGTCGGCTGAGCGTTGCCCTTGAGGTCGTAGCGCATCCACACATCCGAGAACGTCACCAGTTCGATGGCGACGAAGTCGTCGAACGCGGAGGCTCTCAACCGGAACATCCCCAGGGGTTGTTGTCCACGCTGCTCGTGGGCATGTGGCCGCTGGCGCTGGAGCCCGGGGCGTGGTTGTCGGTCAGCAGGAGGGGCCAGCGAACCGGATGACCGCCGCGGCAGAGAGGCCTGCTCCGCAGCCCGGTGCAGATGCTCTCTTCAAGGTGGCCGGGCCCACCCCCGTGGAACCCGGCCACCTGCCTGGAAGAGAGTCACGTCCCCATGGCGTCAAAGACGCCTGACCACAGCAGAGGAACACTCTGGTGCGAGCAACTCCCTCAAGAACGTACACCTTGGTTGCGGGCGATCGTCAACTAGAGTTGGTGGGAAGTCATCGCTTTTCACACTCATCACGCACCAGAGTGGACACAGCGACTATCAGGACAAGGATGTACCGGACGTGACAGAGGACGAGCCGCGCACCTTCGCGCAGTTGCTGGACTACCTGTTCAAAGAGGTCCACCCGGAAAGTCGCGGCCCCTACACGTACGCCGAGGTCGCCGAGGGCATCCGGGAGGCTTCGGGAGGCCAGGGCAAGGGGCTCACCGCGAGCGCGATCCAGCAACTGCGCACCGGTGCCAAGAAGAACCCCACGATGCACACCATCAAGGCTCTCGCCGACTTCTTCGGCGTACCCGCCGGCTACTTCGTCGACGAGGAGGCCGCCCATCGCACCCGAGCGGAGATCGCCGTCCTCGCCGCCATGCGGGACCGGAACGTCCGCACCGTCGCCCTGCGCGCCAACGGCCTGAGCACAGAGACCCTTCAGATGGTGACGGCAGTGATCGAGCAGGCGCGGATCCTGGAGGGCCTCCCGGGCGAAACCACGTCGAACACCCTCAACCTGGACGACTAGCAGCTCCCAGAATCCGGCCATTCGGCCAGAGGACAGAGATCCTCTTGGACCAGCCCGGGCATTCGCCTAAGCTTTCGAGCGATTCGGTGCCGGGGATTCCGAATCGCACTCCGGCCGTACGGGGTCACGCCTTCAGGGGCCACCGACCCGAGCAACGTCAGGACCGGACATGGACCTTGAGCGGCTTCGCCGCGAGTGCGAAAAGCGCGTGGACGCGCTTCGGCTCCCCCACCGCTTCAACACCCGGGACCTCTGTGATGCCGTGGCGCACAAGCGCGGGCGTCCGATCATCCTCAGGCCCCTGAACACGCTCGGCGCGATCGACGCGCCGTGCGGAATCCGCCTGGAGACGGCTGACGCGGACCTCCTCTTCTACGAGGAGGGAACGTCTGCTCTGCACCAGAACCACATACTCGCGCACGAGGTCAGTCACATCATCTGCGACCACCCCGGCAGCCTGGAGCTGGACGCCGACGCCTTCCGTGCCATCGGCTTCAACCCCACCCTTGTCCGGCGTATGAACGGACGTACGAGCTACTCCACGGACGACGAGCGCGAGGCCGAGATGATGGCCACCGTCATTCGACAGCACATCTACCGCGGACGTGAACTCCCCTCCAGCGAGCCCGAGAAGGGCGCCGAGCGCTGGGAGGCCCTGTTCGCCGAACCGACCAAGAAGGGCCGTCGTCACTCATGATCGACCTGTTGTTCTCGGGCGTGGCCATCGTGCTTCTCCTCGCCGCCGGTTACTGGGTTCGCGGGCGAGGCGGCCACAGACCGACCGGCACGTGGGCCATGGCCGCACTGCTGGTGTCCTTCGCCCTCGCCTTCGCCTCGTACGTGTCGTTCGTGCAGAGCGCCGTCGAAAGCGTCGTACCCCACGTCGGCCGCCTCCTCAGCAACTCGTTCACGCTGGCCGCCGCGACCTCCGTCCTGGCGTTCATGCTCCAGCTCAATCTGGAGCCTGACGAGGCCAGGCGAAGCATCCGTCTGCGGGTGCTCTTCCTCGGGATCTCCGTCGTCGGCATGGTGGCCCTGTTCGCCGCCGGGCAGATGAACGACCAGTCGCCCCAGCTGCACGCGCTCTACGTGCTGATCTACATCACGTATCTGGGTGTCACCGCGAAGGACTTCTGCAAGCAGACCTGGAAACAGTCCCATCACTCACGGCGGAAGAGCCAGCGCATCGGGCTGCGCATCACTGCCGCCGGCTGCGTCTTCGCGCTGCTGTACGCCGCGTACAAAGTGTTCGGCCTGGTATCCATCGGGCTCGAACTGGGCCTCCTCCCGCACGGCGTCCGTTGCTCGACGCCCGTCAGTCCTGTCCGCTGCGTGTTCAGCGTGACAGCGCCGGCCCTGGCCGTACTCCTCATCACCCTGGGGCTTACGCTCCCGGCGGTCGTCTGGCCATTCAGCCAGTTCCTGCGCCGTCGATGGGAGTCGCGGTCCTTTGCGGCGCTCGCCCCCCTGTGGGAGGACATCTCCAGCGCGACACCCGAAGTCGTCCTGGCCCCGGCCGGGTTCCACGAGGGGGAGCACGCGGACGACTCCGACTTCTTCCTCCACCGTCGTGTGATCGAGATCAACGACGGCGGGCTCGCCCTTCGCCCTCACCGTTGCCTGCGCGTCCAGGAGAACGCTGAGCGGGCCGTCGCCACACGCGGTCTGGCAGGCACCCCGGAGGGAGACGCGATCGTGGAGGCCGCGATCCTGCGAGCTGCCGTACACGCGAAGAAGACCGGGAGCGAACCGCAGACAGAAGCCGCACCGCCGGCCCCCAGGACTGCCTCCCGGGCGGGCAACCTCCGTGCCGAGACCGAGTGGCTGCTCCTGGTCGCCCACGCCTACGCGCAGGACGGCATCGTACGTACCCTGACTGACGAACTGGCCCCCTCGGGAACGGACCCGCAAGCGTGAGCGACCCGTTGCAGGACCCGCGGTTCTTCGCCGATCCCTACCCGACCTACGCCCGGCTGCGAAACGCGGCGCCGGTGCAGAAGGTGCCCACCGGTTCAGGGGGGCGCTACAGCTACCTGGTCACGGGCTACGCGGAGGCCCGGGAGGCATTCACCGATCCCCGGCTTTCGAAGAACACCACGCGGTTCTTCGCCGGCCGGCCGTCGCAGCGCGATCTCCATCCGGCCGTCTCCCAGAACATGCTTGCCACCGACCCCCCGCAGCACGCACGGCTGCGGGCCCTGGTGACGAAGGCATTCACCACCGGGGCCGTCGCGCGGTTGCGCCCCTACATCGCCGGCCTGGTGGACGAGCTGCTCGACGCCTGGCCGGATCACGGACCGGTGGACCTCGTCGCGAGCCTCGCGGTACCGCTGCCGGTCACCGTCATCTGCGAGATGCTGGGGGTACCCGAAGCCGACCGTGGGCGCGTGCGTACGTGGTCGAGCGATCTGTTCGCCGCCGGGGATTCCCGGCGGATCGACGCCGCCTCGCATGCCGTTGGCGATTACATGACCGACCTTGTCGCCTCCAGACGCAGCTCGCCCGGCGAGAGTCTGCTCGACGACCTCATCGCCGTACGCGACGGCCAGGACCGGCTGACCGAGGACGAACTCGTGTCGCTCGCCGTGCTGCTGCTCGTAGCCGGCCATGAGACCACCACGAACTTCATCGGCAACGCCGCCCTGGCACTCCTCCAACACCCTGAGTCGCTGGCGTGTTTGAGGGCCGAGCCACAACTCCTCGGTAACGCGCTGGACGAGTTGCTGCGCTTCGACTCGCCTGTCGGGATCGCCACGTTCCGCTACAGCACCGAAGCGCTCACGCTCGGCGGCACCGTGATCCCCGAAGGCGTTCCGGTACTCATCGCTCCCGGCGCCGCCAACCGCGACCCCAGCCGATTCCCCGGGCCGGACCAGCTCGACCTCAACCGTGGTGCGACCGGGCACCTCGCCTTCGGTCACGGTATCCACAGATGCCTGGGAGCACCCCTCGCACGAGCCGAAGGCGAACTCGCACTCCGGGCGGTCATTTCCCGCTTCCCCGACGTTCGGCTGGCAGTTCCCGCTGAGGAACTGGACTGGCGGCACACGCGTTTGATGCGCGGCCTCACCTCCCTGCCGCTCATCCTGTGACGACGCATGGCACCTGTCGCTCCGGACCGTATGCCGGCGCAACGCCGCTCACTGCCTGTCCGGAAGGTCTCCTGCGGTAGGAGCCGAGATCACTCACGACCCGAGATCTACTTCGGGCACACGGTGGTCGCCAATGCTTTGGCATCTGTGTGAGGGCGGTTCGCGCCATCGAAGGCACGCCCTGTTCCACATCGCCCGCCAACGGCTCCTCCAGTTCAACCAGTTCCCGGATGCTCTGGCGGCGTTTGATCAGACGTACGTCGTCTCCTGTCACGAGTACTTCCGCCGCCAGAGGACGAGAGTTGTAGTTCGACGACATGCTCGCATCGACGAGGACGAAGCGGTTGGGGCCCATGCGCTTCTTGGCCGAACTTCGCTGACCAGGGTGCCGGAACCGGCCACAAGACAGCGGCCGGGTTCGATCTCCAACTGGACATGGTGACCCAGCTCGGACTCCAGCTCCCGTCGTACCTCGTCCCAGCTTCGAAAGTAGCGGTCGACGTCCACTTCGGCAGTGTGATGCCAGGTTTGATCGCTGGCATTTGCCGGTCATGACCTCCAGCGGCCATCACCTCTCCCCGTCCCGAACGGAGAGGCGGCAGGGTTTCTGCCTCCGTCCGGCCAGGTCTGTCGCCTGTCGTAGCCTCTACGCATGCGGGTCACGGAGGGGGGCGTAGGTCAGCTGGCGGTAGTGCGTCCCCCGTCGGGCGGGTTCCCGCGGCACAGCCACGACGAGTATGTGATCAGCGTCAACTTCTGCGGCCTGGAGCGGGTCCGGCTGGATCGCGTCTCGTTCGACGTGAGCGTGGACGAGTTCACGCTTTACAACCCCGGCCAGGTGCAGTCGTGCACCACCCAGGTCCCGCCCGACACGTCCTTCGCGGCCGTGAGTTGGTACGTCCCACCAGCGGTGGTGGAATCGCTGACCGGCGATGCCCCGGTCGACTTCGAACGGCCCGTCGTCCGCTCTCCGCACCTTCGCCGCGAGTTCCTCGCTGCGGCCAGAGACTTCCGCGAGCTCACGTCCGACGGGCTCCCTGCGCCGGCCGAATCCGCTGGTCTGGTCCAGGAGCGGCTGGTGCTGGTGCTGTCGCGGCTGCTCGACCTGGCCGCAGGGCGGCGCGCGCGTGCCCCAGAGCCAGCCGATACCCGCATCGCCGCGGTGCTGGACCGCCTGCGCACCGACCTGTCCGGCACGCCCCGGCTGGCCGAGCTGGCCGCCGAGGTCGGGATGTCCCGGGAGCACCTGATCCGGACGTTCAGCCGTGCCACCGGCACCCCGCCCTACGCCTGGCACCTGTCGGCCCGGCTGGCCGAGGCGCGGCGCCGCCTGCGCAAGGGCGAGCCCGTCGCCGACGTCGCGCACATGCTTGGCTTCGCCGACCAGGCGCATTTCCACCGCCACTTCGCCGCGGCCTACGCCATCACGCCGGGCCGGTACCGTCGGCTGTCCCAGATCAACATCTGACAAGACCGCCCAGCCCACTGCCCGCCACAGTGGCCGCATGATCGAAATCTTCATGGTGGCTCTGTGGTTGGGGCTGGTGTTCAACGCGACGCCGGGTGCGGTGTTCAGCGAGTCTCTGCGGCGCGGGATCCGGGGCGGGTTCGGCCCCGCCTTCGCGGTCCAGGTCGGGTCTCTGGTGGGCGATGCCGTCTGGGCGCTGCTCGGCCTGGCGGGAGTGGGGGCGCTGTTCGCGGTGCCGGTCTTGCGCGTGCCGCTCACGGTGGCCGGGTGCTTGCTGCTGGCCTGGTTGGGGGTGGCGGGCCTACGCGACGCACTCGCGCGGCAGGGGCCCGTACCGATCACGGAGCCACAGGGCAATCAGGACCGCAAGGCCATGGCTGTGGGGGCGGGCATGTCGTTGGCGAACCCCTGGAACGTTGTCTACTGGTCGGGCGTTGCCGGCGGCTTGGGCGCCGTGCTGGGCCCGGGTGGCACGTCGGAGCTGGGCGTCTTCTTCGCCGGGTTCATGGTCTCCTCGATGTTGTGGTGCCTGGTCTCGGCGGGGCTCATCGTGATATTGCGCAGGGCGCTGCCGCCACTGGCCGTACGCGTGCTCGAGGCATGCTGCGGTGTCGCGCTCCTGGTCTTCGCGATCCTCCAGCTATGCCGGCTCATGTGACGAGCGACCCAGCCGGTCCAGCTACTTGCTGGACAGCTCCGGATACGCCTGACCGTGATCATCCATCCGTGCGCGTTGTCGTTTCCCGGATGCTCTTGTCATCGTCCTGGCCCCTCTGATGGAGCCTCGGTGGTTGCCCGCCGGGAGGCCCGGCCAAGATCTGCTCCCAGCTTTCTCCCAACTGATCTCCGGAAACCACTCAGGGGCCCGACCCGCGATGCGGATCAGACCCCTGACCTGGTACTTCAGCTGTCGGGGTGGCGGGATTTGAACCCACGACCTCTTCGTCCCGAAGCAACTTGGGTGGGGCCTCCGCCTTGGGCCGTTGTGCTGCTCACCTGTGCTGATGGTCCGCATGAGTCCGTGCTTGGCCGCTGTTGTGCGTCGGCGTTGTCACGCAGTTAGACACTCACCGCATGCCTGCACGATGCGGCACAGTCGTGGCATGGTCGGCATTGGCCGGATGGAACAATGGCTCAGTGGACATAGCTTCGGAACTGCACGCCCTGATCGGCTCTTTGTCGCGGGAAGTAGGGCTCTTCGGCCTCGTGGTCGACAAGGCCGGCGGATCCGTTCCGGAAGTTGTCCACCAAGTGGCCACCAAGGCGGAACAGGTATGGAAGGACTATGCCGTAGAGGGGGCGGTGGGCCCGGACACGCCCTCGGAGGTCGAGGGTGCACTCTCGCCGATTGACGATGAACGCGCCGTAGAGCTCTTGACCTACCTGGCGACCGATGACCTCGTGTTCCCGGGTGCGCAACGCCGCGACCGTACCCACGTCCATCGAGCGGCGGAACGTGTGGTGCGCCTGTTGGGCTACCACTCCGCCTGGTACACAAACATCAGCGACCTCTCGCCGGGGGCACGGGCATGGGACCCGGTCACTCGGCATACCTTCGATGGGGTCGTTGCGGGGACCGGCGGCAACTTCACCGTGGTGTTGTTGCAGGTGGGTGAGGACTGAGCCCCGCTGGAGAGAAACACCCCATCTTGCCTGACGTCCACCCCGGGACGGAAACGGGTACGGTACGGCGGCTGCGACCTGCCCCTTCAGGGATCTTCCGCGTGATTGATCTGTCACTGTTTGTCGTTGCCCGTCACCGTCGCGCCGCCCCGCACGGCCCACAGACGGCCCCAGTCGCCGCCAGGGCAGCCCCCTGCGGCCTCTGTCAGAGCCACCGTTGGATTCAGCGCATGGATATTTCTTCAACTGAACGCGACAGGGGACTAATATGCCTACATGGCAGGACACAGCAATATAGTTCATTTCGCTGGGCCGAACAGCAAAATTCTGGATGCCTCCGTCCAGAGCGCCCATTACAAAATGGTGTGCGGTCACTGCGGGGATTCAGCAGTTGGCGCAGTCATAGCGGCCTATTTTGAAGAGGAGATTCACTGGATCAGGTGCCCCTCCTGTGGAGGGGGAACCGTCGTATCCGGTGAAACTCAATTTCCGGGGCCAAAGGTGGGCGGCGATGTACTAGGCCTGCCCAGCGATGTCGAGCAGGCGTACCAAGAAGCCAGGTCGTGCGCTGGAGTGAACGCCTACACGGCAGCTGAGGTGATGTGTCGGAAGATCCTCATGCATGTCGCCGTAGACAAGGGCGCCGAAAGCGGCAAAACCTTCGCCTTCTACCTCACCTATCTGAGCGACGGTGGTTACGTAACACCACCGATGAAGCCATGGGTGGACGAGATCCGGAAGAACGGGAACATCGCCGTGCATGAAATCCCGGCTACGGACCCGGGTCGCGCACTGGGAACCCTGATCTTTACTGAACAGCTGCTACGCATGGTGTACATGATGGAGCACCTTGCAGCGCGCTACACGCCCTGAGCCTTGGGCCCGCGGTCGGTGGAGCGGCTTTGGGCTGGAGCTGCTTTGGGGCGAGTGATCATGGCCCCTTACGCTGGCCGCGATTCGGGCAGCACCTAGCCTGCCCGCAATAGCCCGAATCGGGGCCATGATCTTAGAGGCTCGCCCCAAAGTGGCTGCCTAAAGCCGTGGAGCCGACCGCCCCAGCCACAACGGGTTTCCTCCCCGCCCCCGAGCACGCAGCGCGCCGCCGGGCGCGGCCAGCCGGGGCGGAGACAGGAGGCAGGCCGCGCCGCAGAGGCGGCGCGCCCCGCGCCGTGCGCGGGGTCTTGATGAAGTAGGGAAACTTCTACCGCACCGCCCCGTGGGCCTGGCGGGCCTGTCGGCCTGCCCGTCTGCTGCGTTAACGTGCTGCTCATGCCTTCTGCGCTGGATACGCCCCAGGGAGCGGCCGAGCTGGCCGAGTCGTTGTTGCCGCCGCTCGGGAACCGTTGGCTGCACACTCAGGCTGTTGCCGCGCGGGCCGTCGAAGCCTCGAAGGCTCTGCCAGAGAGTGAGCGGGACCTCTTGGTCGCCGCCGCCTGGCTCCATGACATCGGGTATGCGCCCGAGCTGCACGACACCGGGTTCCATCCGCTCGACGGTGCACGGCACTTGTCGGCCCTCGGTGCTCCCGACCGCCTGGTGCGGCTCGTCGCCCATCACTCCGGCGCCGTGTACGAGGCTGAGCAACGCGGGCTCTCAGCCGAACTGGCCGTCTATGAGCGGGAAGACTCCCCAGTCCTGGATGCGCTCATCTTCGCCGACATGACCACCGGCCCCGCCGGCCAACGCTTCGACTTCGACCGGCGCATTGACGAGATCCTGGTTCGCTACCAGCCCGGCAGCGAGGTGCACACCGCGATCAGCAAGGCTCGGCCGTACCTCGGTGCCGCTGTCGAGCGGACTCTCGTCCGGCTCGACGATCAGCCGATGTAAGGCTCCGTCTCGCCCGACAATCCGTGGTCGATCCGCATCCGCATTGACGGGTGGATGTTCAGTTCGTCGAGCTGCTCCGGCCGGACGAACGCGACTTCCTTGCTCTCGCTGCTCGTGCGCAACTTGCCGCCGGTGATCTTCGCCGTGAAGCAGATCGAGAACTGTTGCCGCACCTCGCCGTCGTCGTACGCCATGACGTGAGCTGGATTGGTGTAAAGGCCGACCAGCCCAGTCACTTCGACGTCGAACCCGGTCTCTTCCTTCGTCTCGCGCACTGCGGCGTCCGCGACTGATTCGCCGACGTCCACGCCGCCGCCGGGAAGTGCCCACAGATCGTTGTCGGTCTTGTGGATCAGCAGCACTTCTCCGGCCTCGTTGCGTGCCACGGCCGTGACTGACGGGACGATGCTGTTTGCCTTCGGGGCGGTGGGGTCGTTGAAGTAGTCGATGCGGGCCATGGCTCCAGCGTCGCATGCCCGGCGTCGAGCGTGGTTACGACGGGGTGCCCTGCTCCCACGCGTAGTCGAAGCTCTTCATGTAGTGCCGGAACGTCCGGGCTCCGGGGATGTAGCGGAAGTGCAGGATCGGGTTCTGTCCGGCCGGTGCTCCGAGGACATGCGGGTTCACCAGGATGTCGTCGTCGAACCGGTAGATCGAGTTGTAGAGGATCGTGTCGTGGAGCCGGATCTCGACGCCGGGCGTCTTGGTCGCCGGTTCGAGGTAGCGCCGGGTGATCCGTGCTCGGGCTGCAAGGTCGCTGCCAATGCCCTCTTCCTCGCCGCGCTGATGAACCATCTCAGAGTCGGGATCACCGAGGAGTATGCGGACCTGGGCGCCCGTCTTGGCCTTGTCGGCAAGCTGGTCCGGCAGGTCCGGGTGGCTGTCGAACAGGAAGAGACCCGCGTACACCAGGATTTCGACATGGCTGGTGGCTTGCTCGATGAGCGATGACCAGAGCGCGGCCGGCACTGCTCCACGGTGCGGGTAGTACGTCACTAACTCTGAAGTGCTGGCGGTCTCAGCCTGCTTGGCGACAGCAGGCCAGAGGTAGACCTCATCGACCCCGAGGAAGCTCGACGCCTTCCAGCGGTGTCCGCGATGCGGCGTGCGGTCCGTGGTGATCCATCGTTCGACGCTCTTCGGGTCCACTTCGACATGCTGCGCGACCGACTGGATGGTCTCGCCCTTCGCCGAAATCGCCGCTCGCAGACGCTCGTTCGCCATTTCGCACCGGCCTCCTCGGGACGTCAGGGACGTTCTGACGATAGCTCAGACGTCCCCAAACGTCCATACGGGCCGTGATGCGTCCACCACTTGCTGCGGTCTCCTGATCTCACCGCCCGATGCGGCGGCCCAACCGCCTCAACTACAGGAGACAAGACGATGCGTCAGATCCCCGTCGACACCACCGGCGCTGTTGTGATGGTGGCCCAGTCCCCGCAGCCGAAGATTGCCAACCGCCAGACCGGAGAGGTCGCCACCGACCGGGAAACCGGCACCACGCTCATGACGATCGACGTCATGTTCGTCATGAACGGCAACGCCGAGATCCTGACCCTGACCGTTCCGGAGACCGGGTTCACCGGTGAGCTGGCCACCGGCACCCCGGTCGGTCTGACCGGCGTCGTGGCCCGGCCGTGGGAGAACGAGTTCGGCGGCCAGAAGCGGCACGGCATCAGCTTCCGCGCCGTGGCTGTCACCTCGCTGGCTGCGGACACCGCCAAGCCGAAGGCCGCCTGATCATGACCGGGACAGCGATCAGCCTTCTAGCCCTCGTCGGGCTGGCGCTGCTGCTCAAGTGGCAGCGCCCGGCCTGGTACTGGCTCGGCTTCGGCATCGCCCTCGCGGTCCTGCGGGTCCTGGTCCGGTACGCCTCGGTCATGGACGCCTGCGGGCTCACTGTCCCGCCGTCTCGGCTGCGGCTCACCTGGGCCCGTATCGCCCACCGGCCCATACCCGATCCTCGCCCGCCGCGAATCCTGAGCATCCGCCCGACCCGCACCGGCCTGGTGCTCCGCCTCAAGCTTCGCCCCGGTCAGGACGCCTTCGACTTCGCGGCCTCCACCGACCGGCTTCGGCACTCATTCACCATGCACGGCGTCACCTCCCGCGAAATCAAGTCCGGTGTCGTCGAGCTGCGAATGACCGGCTATGACGTGCTCAAGCGGGTGCAGATGCCCGCGAGGATCGAGCGTGAGGGCCTCCGCATCCCGGTCGCCCTGCGCGAGGACGGAGAGATCCACTACCGCGACTACCGCCAGGTTCCGCACGCCCTGAACCTCGGCGCTACGGAGTCCGGGAAATCGGTCTACCAGCGGCAGTTGGTCAAGGAACTCGCCGGGCTCGACGTCGCACTGGTCGGCATCGACTGCAAGGAAGGAGTGGAGCTGTACCCGCTCGCCCGGCGCTTTTCGGCGCTCGCGGACAATGCCGATGATGCCGCCGACCTGCTCGACGTCCTCGTCGAGAGGATGGCCGCTACGTACCGGATCGTCCGCCGTGAGCAGCGCATCAGCTCGGACGTCCCGGACGCGGAGATCACTGCCGACATCTGGGGCCTGCCCGAACCCCTTCGTCCCGTCCCGATCGTGCTCCTGGTCGACGAGGTAGCCGAGCTATCGCTGTTTGCCAATGCGGCGGAGAAGAAGCGCCGCGAACGGATCATCACGGCACTGGTTCGGCTCGTCCAGCTCGGACGTGCTGCCGGTATCTACGTGGAGATCTGCGGGCAGCGCTTCGGGTCCGAGCTTGGCGACGGGATCACCATGCTCCGTGCACAGCTCACCGGCCGAACCTCCCACCGGGTCAACGACGAAGCTTCCGCCAAGATGGCGTTCGGCGACATCTCCCCGGACGCAGTGCTCGCCGCCACACAGATTCCCGCTGATCGTCCCGGCACCGCCGTGGCCGGTGACTCGACCGGTGGCTGGGTCCGTATCCGTACCCCGTTCACCTCGCTGCGTCAGGCCGTGAACGTCTGCAACGCCAATGCGCACCGCACCCCGGATCTGCCGGAGCTGGCTCCCTTCCGACCGCTGCCGCCCACGGTCTCGCTGGTCAAGATCCCGGCTCCTACTGAGGCACCCGCCTCCGTCTGATCCACCTCTGCATCCCGGTTGGCGCGACCGTCTCGCGTCAGGTCCCTACCCCCGCCATGCCCGATGCGGGGGCTGGACCGCCCACTCCTCGAAAGGAGGTGAGGACATGCGCCACTCGATCCGCATCGACGCCGTCCTCGTGCAAGCCGTGATCGCCGGGGCCCTCTCCTTCGCACACCTGCACGACCTGGCTGCCGCTGCCGGGCAGACCGGGTGGAAAGCATGGGCGTACCCGGTCAGCGTCGACCTGCTCCTGGTCGCCGCCTGGCGTCGGCTCCGCAACGACGGGCCGTCCCGGCTGGCCTGGTGCTGGTTTCTGATCGCCCTGGTCGCCTCGCTCGGCGCGAACGTCGCCACCGCCGGATTCCTCGACCTGGCTCACCCTCCGGCCTGGCTGCGGTTCGGTATCGCCGGGTGGCCCGCGCTCGCCTTCCTGGGCGGCACGCTCCTCGCCCACTCCCCAGCCGCCACCGCTGCTCCCGCGCCTCAACCGGAGACGGACGACGTTGTGCCGGCCGAACTGGCTGCCGCTACCGAGCCGCCTTCCGAGCCTGAGGTCATCGAACTTTCGGAGCCTGCCCCAGCACTGCCCGCGCCGCTGCCCGAACCGATCACCGTCTCGGCTCCCGCGCCGCTCGTTGCTCACGCCCGCAAGCTCGCCGACGCTCACCGCGCCGCGACCGGCAACCCCATCGACACCGAGACTCTGCGCGCCCGCCTTGGCGTCCCGGCTCCCATGGCCGACGCCATCGCCGCCCAACTCGCCTGACCAGAGAGGACACCATGCCCGCCCGCGACTTCTTCCACTCCGTGATGCGCGTCGGCCCGGTTCAGGTCGGCACCCATCGCGACCGGCACGGCCGTACCAAGCACGCCGCCGTCTGCACCGCCGACCGCTGCGGCTGGTCCTCGGACTACACCAGCCGCGCCGCCGCCACCCTCGCCGCCCGCACCCACCGCTGCCGCATCGCCTGACAGGAGATCGCCCAATGAACGTCGAACTCCCGCTGATCCTCGTCGTCGCCGTCTTCGGCTACTTCGGCATCCGACTCTTCCGCCCGCCGACCTGGCTGATCGTCGTGCTCCTCCTCGGCGGCTTCCTCCTCGCCGACACCTTCCTTGCCCCCGCCATCGAGTCCGGCACCCGCACCGGCGTCGGCGTCGTCAACGACACCCAGAAGTGATCGAAAGGAGAACGCTCATGCTGCGCCCTCGCATCCCCACCATGCCGACCCCGACCGGCATCGTCACGCCGCTCATCGTCCAGCCGACCCACATCGAGCAGCAGTACCCGGCAACGGCCTGCGCCTGCCAGCACAGCCCCGCTGCGGCTCCGGCTCACGGGCCCGCCCCGGCCGTTCGCCCCGCCCTCCAGATGACCCCCGGCACGCTCCTCGCCCTCGTCGGCGGTGGCGCTGCCGTGGTCCTCGTCGTCGGCGCGGTCCTTGTCTCCATGCTGCTCGCGGTTGCCGTCACAGCCGCATCGGTCGCGGTCTGCGCCATCGTCGTCCGCTCGCTGCTCAACAACCCGCACAAGCGCTTCTGACTGGCCCCGGGGCGGTCGTCAACCGCCAAGTCACCGCCGCCCCGGAGCCATTCCCAACCCACCCCGAAGGATAGGAAGGAACACCCATCATGACCGACCACAGGACCGCCTCCGCGCGCCTCTGCTCGAACTGCGACGGCTTCCCCACCGTGCGGGTGACCCTCGGAGGCCGCGACCGTCACGGCTACCTCCGGACCATCGCCGTTCACTGCCCGGCCTGCCACGGCACCGGCACGCGCACGGTCCGCACCGCCCAGCTCATCGGGGGCCGGGCGTGAACGACATCACCGTCACCGCACACCTTGCCCCCGACACCGGCACCCGCGTCGTCACCTTCCCGGGCTCCGACTTCGTGAGCCTGCGCATCGGCGGCGGACCTGTGGACGTCGTGCTCATCGCTCCCTCCGGAACCGCCGACGTCCTGCGCGCCATCGCCACCGCCGCCGAGGAAGCCGCCCGCGAACTGGACGGCATGAACGCCCCCGCCGAGGTGAGCGCGTGACTGACACCGCCACCCTGGCGGGCCTGGACCCGACCACCCTGGGGGACATCCTCCGGGTGGCCGGGTCCCCCGGCTTCGACCGCTGGCAGGACCAGGTGCGCCGCACCGGCGGCTGCTCCGACCCCGTCCACCTGACCGGCTGGACGCTCGCCAAGGACAAGAGCACCGGCGAAACCCTGCGCCGCTACTCGACCGACACCGAACCCGACGGACGGCTCCGCGTCGCCTGCGGCAACCGCCGCGCCTCCCGCTGCCCGTCCTGCGCCTACACCTACGCCGGGGACACCTACCACCTGATCCGCGCCGGGCTCGCCGGAGACGACGCGAAGGACATCCCGGCCACGGTCCGCGATCACCCTCGGGTCTTCGCCACCTTCACCGCCCCCTCGTTCGGCCCGGTCCACAACCGTCCGGATCGCGGCGTCTGCCGCTGCGGCACCCGCCATGCCGAGGACGATCCGGCTCTGGGCACTGCGCTCGATCCGACGACGTACGACTACGCCGGGACGGTCCTGTTCAACAACCACGCCGGACAACTGTGGCAGCGCTTCACCACCCGGCTCCGTCGAGAACTCGCCGCCCGCGCCGGTCTCACCCAACGCGCGCTGGCTGAGCAACTGCGGGTGTCCTACGGCAAGGTGGCTGAGTTTCAGAAGCGCGGCGCGATCCACTTCCACGCCGTGATCCGCCTCGACGGACCGGACGGGCCCGACTCTCCGCCGCCTTCTTGGGCAACGGTCGACGTGCTCACCGACTCGATTCGAGCTGCCGTCGCCCACACGTACACCACGATCACGGTGCCCGCTGCTGGGGAGCAGCCGTGCCGGCCTTTTCGCTGGGGCCAGCAGCTCGACATCCGGCCCGTCCTTGCCTTCGGTGACGGCTCCGACATTACCGAGCAGGCAGTTGCCTCGTACGTCGCCAAGTACGCCACCAAAGCAGCCGAGTCGACCGGCAGTCTTGACCGCCGCATCGGGAACCGGGAAGTCCTCGTGCTCCTCGACGTGCCCGACCACCCCCGGCACCTCATCGAGGCATGCCTCGACCTCGCTCCGCTCTACCCGGATCGGAAGCTGGCGGCCTGGGCTCACATGCTCGGTTTCCGCGGCCACTTCTCCACCAAGTCCCGCCGCTACTCCACCACCCTCGGCGCCCTCCGCCAGATCCGCGCCAACTACCGCGCTGCCCAGGAACACGACGCGCTCGGCGACCCGGACACCGTGCTTGTCCTCGCCTCCTGGCAGTACGCCGGGCACGGCCACACCCCCGGCGAATCCGCCCTCGCCGCGACCATCGCGCGCGACATCCAGCTCAACCGCGAAACCGCCCGTGAAGCCCTGAACGACCAACTCGCCCTGGAAGGAGCCGCAGCATGACCACCACCACCGAACTGCTGACCGTGCCGGAAGTCATGGAGCGGCTCAAGCTCGGACGTTCCAAGGTCTATGACCTCATCCGCACGCATCGGCTGAGCTCGATCACCATCGGCCGTGCCCGCCGCATCCCCGCCGACGCCGTACAGGACTTCATCCGCGACCAGATGGCGGAGGTGGCCTGATGACGAAGCGACGCAGCAGGGGAGACGGCGGTCTTCACTGGGACGACAACCGCCAACGCTGGATCGCCACGGCCAGTCTCGGCTTCGACCCCAGCGGCAAGAGGATCGTGAAGAGGGCCAGCGGCAAGACTAAGACGGCTGCCAAGGCCAAGCTCAAAGAGGTACTGCGGGACTACGAGGACGGCCTCGCGATCGCACCCACCGGCTACACGGTCAAGAACGCCGTGACTGACTGGCTCAAGTACGGGCTCTCCGGGCGGGACGGTGCGACGGTCACGACGAACACGATCCTCTGCAACACCCACGTGATCCCCGCCCTGGGCGCCCGGAAGCTCCGGGACCTCAGCGCTGACGACGTGGACAGGTGGCTCGCCGACAAGTCCAAGGTGCTCAGCACGCGCTCCCTGGAAGCCATCCGCTCCTGCTTGAACCGTGCGGTCAAGCGAGCCATGGCGCGGGACAAGGTGAAGCGTAACGTCGTAGAGCTCTGCTCAGTCCCCGCCGGACGCCCCGGCCGGCCGTCCAAGTCCCTCACGCTCAAGCAGGCCGACGCCGTACTCGTGGCTGCGGAAGATTCCCCGCTCTACGCGTACTTCGTGGTCTCGCTCCTCACCGGCGGCCGTACCGAGGAGATGCGCCCTCTGCGCTGGGATCACGTCGACCTCGACGGAGACCCAACCGCGATCCCCGAGATTCCGCCGCACATCGCTGTATGGCGCTCGGTCCGGAGCTCCGGCGACACCAAGACCAAGAAGTCCCGCCGCACCCTCGCGCTCCCCGGTCGGGCTGTCGACGCGCTCAAGATCCAGCGGGAGCGTCAGGGCTGGCAGCGCCTCGCGGCCGGTGATCAGTGGCAGGAGACCGGGCTCGTCTTCACCTCGGCCGTGGGTACTGAGCTGGATGCCGCGAACGTTCGGCGCGAGTTTCGCAAGGTTCTCGCCCAAGCCGCGCAGATGCCCGGCATCGAGATCGAGCCTCACGAGTGGACGCCTCGGGAGACCCGGACATCGTTCGTCTCGATCTTGTCGGACCGTGGCATCCCGCTCGAAGAGATCTCCCGGCTCGTCGGCCACTCCAGCACGGCCGTGACGGAGGAGGTCTACCGGAAGCAGATCCGCCCGGTGATCCAGACCGGGGCCATCGCGATGGACGGCATCTTCGGTACGCCCCCGCCTCCGAAGCGGTAGTCACGCAGATAGTCACGCACAAAGCCAGAGGGCCGGTACTGGAATCAGTACCGGCCCTCTGACCTGCTGCTTAGCTGTCGGGGTGGCGGGATTTGAACCCACGACCTCTTCGTCCCGAACTAGGTACGGAAAGACCGTTGACCTGCGTCCTCTACCGGCAGTGCAGGTCAGGGCCTTGGTTTGAGTTGGTCTCGTGAGGCGATGATAGGCACGCCTTCCAAGATCCACTCCCCGCTCACTCCCGGCATTCCCCGTGGTCCCCGGCCAGTTCGGGCACGGCTGGCACTCTCGATGCGACTACGGGCGTGGCGACCGAGACTCTGACGGTGGAGATCAACATCACGGCGCCCGGCGAGATCCGCACGTACCTCAAGGCGTTCGCCGAGCTATCCCGGACCGCGCTGTACGCCGCCGACGCGAGATCATGCATCGACAAGGCTATCTATCAGCTCAGTTGAGTTCAGCCAAAACAAGATCCCCAGCGAGTTCGGACCTGTCAGACTCTGCCGTATGGATGCAGGGTTGGCCGCAGTGCTGGGCGCGCTGGCGGGCGCTTCCGCGACGACGGGGGCGGCGTTTGCTACTGGGTGGGCCACACGTGAACAAGCCAAGATCGCAGCGCGTGCCGAACATCGGCGGCAACGCCGTGATTCACGGCACGCAGTCTATGAGGAGTTCATAGCGACAGTCAGGGAGCAGATGGCGCACGCCGCGCCTTTGTTCGAGGAAGGCCCCCCAGAGGATCAGGACGAATTGGATCGGCACTTCCAATCATCAGGAGTCAGAGATGCCGATTCCCTGTTGACGGAGTCCTATAGACTCCATGCCAATGTCATGAAAGTCCTAACGCGCGTCCAACTAGCTGGACCGAAGAGCGCAACAACAACCGCCAAATCTGTCTGCAACCGCTCTTTTGCCCTATTGTCTTCATTGGCGTCACTTACGGGTAGGCTTCCCAGGAGAGATGTCCTAAGGGAAGCGTTTCGTCAAGCTGAAGACCGCTTGAGAAAGCTGGACATGGCCGTAGACGCGTTCATTGAAGCCGCGCAGGCGGCGTTGGATGACGATGGCACGAAGTGAGCTGTCGGTGGCACCTTGAGGCCATGTCCTCTCTTGAAGGGCCAGGCAAGGGAATCGGTCTGATTCCCGTCGTGCGGCCGACCGCTCACTGGTGAGGAGCAGAAGCGCCACAGTTCCGTAGAGTTTCCCGAGAAGCAACAATCGAACTGAGGGTGTGATGGAGTCAGCGGAATGGATTGCTCTTTACGGCGCGGTTGTAGCCACAGCTGTTGCAGCCTTCCAGGTAGCGACCCGTTTCCGGGATAACCCGAGGATCGCTGTCAGCGCGACTTTTACCTACTTGGCTAGCTCGGATGAGCAGCAACCTACGGCACGTGGAACCCTGCGCCACGTGGAGCGGGACGGTGTCCGCTTGGCCGAGGAGATGCTTATTTCCTTCACCGTCATGAACCGCGGTCGCAGGGCAGTGCAGATATCTTCCATTCACTGTGAGGAGCTGCATGAGGATGAGTTGCGGACATTTGAGCTCACTCCTGCACCTCTCCCAGTCACGCTCGAACCTCTCAGCTCGATTGAGGTGAGTATCCAAAAAGAAGTAGTGGACATGTTGGATAACGTGACGTCTATGGGAGCAGTTGATGCCCTGGGGCGAAGGCATAAGATTTCCACGAACGATGCAGTTGAGATAGCGCGCGTTAGTTGGAACTCGCCGACGCGCGTTTCGTGGTACCGGCCCCGCCATGCCCCAGAGCAGCCCCCTGTCCGGGCATTTCAGTTGCAGGACAAAGCCCGCTTGCACTCTAGGCCAGCGCGCCCCTCGATATTCTCGCGAAGCCCCGCAGTAATTGTGAGGCGTGAGATTCCTCGACCGCCCGATACATGCTGAGAGCTGTCGTGAGGTCGGCGGAGCGGCTTTGGACGAAGTGGGAAGCTCTGTCCGCGTTGAGTGGGCTCGCTCAAAGAAGGCACGGGTCCGAGGCGGCCCAATGTTCATGAGAGGCCCGGACATACCGTCCGGGTCTCTTCGTTTGGGGTCGCCCATCCTCGTTCTAGGCCGGTGCGCATGGCGAGACCACCTGTCCGCCCTGTGACCGGCTCGATACCGTGAGATTGGCTCCAACTCGCAGGAGGGCAGCACGTATGCGTGGTCTTGGAGATCACCTCAGCATTGGGGAACGGATCGCCTTCTACCGCAAGCGCCGGGGCTACACCCAAGAGGTGCTGGCCGGTCTCGTGGGGCGTAGCACGGACTGGCTCGCGAAGGCGGAGACCGGCCGGCGGCAGCCGCCCCGAATCGACATGCTCGCCGAGCTGGCGCGCGTTATGCGCGTCCCGCTCGGGGACCTGATCGGCCAGACGGTCCTCATGGAGGACGACAAACAGCAGGATGACGTACCTGCCGTGCGTGACGCGCTCATGAGCCCCCGCCGCCTGTCCCGGCTGCTCTTCGGGCCGCAGGCAGAGGCGCAACTACCCATGCCCGCTACGGTCCGGCCAATGGTGGAGCGGAGTTGGGCCGACTACCAGGGCGGGCGGCTCGGCAACGTCGTGGCCGCGCTCCCCGGATTGCTCCAGGCCGCACAGGAACTGGAGGATCGTGCGGCGCGCTCGGCACAGCAGCGACTGGACTGCTGGGCAGTCTCCGCCCGGACGCACCACCTCGCCGCAACGACGCTCGCGAAGGTGGGCGAGTCGGATATCTCGTGGCTGGCCGCTGAGCGCGCGATGCGGGCGGCGGATGAGTCCGGTGATCCGCTGGTACTGGCCTCCGCCGCCCGCTCCGGCACACATGCGCTGCTCGCCAACGGGCGGTACGACGACGCAATGGAGTTGGGCGAGACCACGGCGACGTGGCTGGCTTCCCGCATCGAGGAGGACGACCCGGAAGCGCTGAGCCTGCTCGGGATGATTCACCTGCGCGCCGCTATCGCGGCGGCTCGCCATCAGGACCGGCCCACCGCGACGAATCTGCTTGGTCGGGCCGAGACGCTGGCCAACCGCCTCGGCTCGGACGCGAACCACTGGCAGACCAGCTTCGGCCCGACGAACGTCATGCTGCACAAGCTGTCGGCTGAACTTGACCTGGACAACGTCTCGTACGTCGTCGAGAACGGGCAGGTCGACGTGGACCACATGCAGCCTGAGCGCGGCGTCTCCCATCGCATTGACTACGCTCGCGCGCTCACCCTGGCAGGCCGTGGAGACGACGCCTTCACCGAGCTGCGTACGGCCGAGCGCACGTCCCCGCAGCTCGTACGCAACAATCCCCGTGTGCGGGAGACGCTGCGGGATCTCATCAAGCAGTCACCCGTGAGCGGCGGCACCCGCTCGTCCGAGGTGTTCATCATGGCGCAGCGATGTAAGGCGGTGCAGTAAGTCGGTGAGAGCGAATGCGCGGGGAGTGCTCGGTGTTGTCGGCACAGGGGCCGGTGGAGTGGAGAGCCTGCGGACCGGCCTGGTGGAGCCCGCCGTCGAGCGCGGTTGGCGGGTCGCGGTGACCCTGACGCCGACGGCCGGCGAGTGGCTGCGGTCCATCGGGGAGGTCGAGGAACTGGAGAAGCTGACAGGGTTGCCCGTACGGGATACCCCTCGGCTTCCGGGCGAGGCGCGGCCACACCCTCCCGTGGATTGCTTTGTCGTCGCCCCGGCGAGCGCGAACACTGTGGCCAAGCTGGCTGCGGGTATCGCAGACAATCAGGCACTCACGCAGGTGGGCGAGGCGATCGGCACACTAGACCTGCCGGTCGTCGTCTTCCCGCGCGTCAATGCTGCCCACGCCCGCCATCCCGCGTGGCGGCGGCACATCGACACGCTTCGCGAAGCGGATGTACGTCTCGTGTACGGGCCGGACGTTTGGCCGCTCTACGAGCCGCGCGAGGGGGCTGCTGGGCGCGGGCTGCCCTGGGATGCCGTGCTCGCCGCCGTCGACTCATCGACTCGCTGATGAGCCGTCAAGGCACCTGACCTGCAAGGAAAGAGGACCCGGACACTCTGTCCGGGTCCTTCGTGTTTCTCAGCCACATGCTCGTTCGCATGCCAAGGATCAACGAGCGATCGAACGAGTGGGACGGCCTCACGCCCGCAGAACTCGCGCTGATCAAAACGAGTCTGAGCGAGGCGCGCGCCACGGCCGCACGGTTACTGCGCCGAGCGGATGACCTCACTGCGAGGGCGGAGTCTCACGCCCGACAAGCTGCTCCAAGCGGTCGAGCCGGTCGCCGAGCTGCCGGAGCGTCTCGTGAATCACGCTGAGCTCCGAGGCGAGGGCGGTGAATGCTGGACTGCTGCCGGCCTCCGTGCCGAGTGGCATGGCGGGGTCGCGGACGAACGTTCCGCGCCCCTGCTGGGTGACGACCAACCCCTCGTCTCGGAGCTGTCGGATAGCGCTCTGCACCGTCATGAGCTGCACACCAAACTCCTTGGCCAGCTTGCGGGCTGGCGGGAGTTGGGCGTTGGGCCCGTACGTGCCGTCTGCGATCTGCCCGCGCAGGTTCGTGGCGATCTCTTTGGCCGTCGGCTTGGGCGCTTCGGGGCTGGAATCCATGCCCCGAGCGTAGCTGTACTAGGTCAATTTCCGATTCTGCCTGAGCCTCCCTTGACAGTCAGATTGACCTAGGTCAATCTGAACTCATCGCCCGGAGGGCCCCGTGAAACGGGTTCGAAGGAAGCGACCGTTCGTTGAGAACTGAACAGCGTGCCAATCGACGGGGTGAAAGTCCCTGTCCCCGTGACGACCGGGTGACGTCGTCGGCGGCCCCTTCCTTGCGTGCTGGCTCTGGAGAACACCCCTCGGGGTGCCACCCGGCGTGCGCCGCCCTGCTGGCGTCAGAGCAGTGACGATGACGCGCCCGATTCCCAGGCTCGGGACTGGAGCGCCGTGGCAACGGCCCGCCAGTGAAGCCCTTACCGCAGGACCGCCGCGCCAGAGGGCCCGGGCCCTAGTCCGGTGCAGCTCTCGCGGCACAGCCCATTCCGTAGCGCTTTCACCGCTGCGGCCGGTTGCCTCCTCCGCCCGTCTCGTACGGGCGGGGCTGAGGGGAGCCGGATAGCTCGCGCTCTACCTATGGGGCTGGCTGCACGTTCAGCCCTTTCGACCTGCCGGAGCGGTGGCACTCCCGTGCAAAGGACATCGCCGCCGCTCCGGATCTCCCCGCCCGCTTGAGATCAGGAGAGCAATCCCATGAAGTCTTTCATCGCTGGCCATCAGGTCGTCACCGACGACGACCGCCTTGAACTGGCTCTCGGTACCCCGCTGGAGCTGTGGCTCGGGGTGGAGGGTGAGAGCGAGATGGAGCGCGCGGCCCGTCTGGACGCGGCCCGCGACATCCTCGCCGACGACCCGAGCCTGTTCGACACCGTGACGCGCCTCGCCGTGGAGACGATCGAGGCCCAGGCGCCGAACCTGCTGAACGTCATCCCGCTTACGCCGCCGCCCGCCCGTCGCCGTAGCGGCTCGCGCGCTTCGGGGGTTGCGGCATGAGTCACACCATGACGGCACTGGCCGCAGCGCTTCCGCTCACGGCCGGATGGTCTGTGCACAGCCTGTGGATGCGTCGCCGGATCGAGGCTGCCCGGCGCGATCCGCTGACCGGTCTGCTGACCCGCGACGCGTTCACCGAGCGCGCTGGCCGGGCCGTGGCGCGTGGCCAGAGTGCGGTCTACATGATCGACCTGGACGGCTTCAAGCAGGTCAACGACACCCACGGGCATGCCGCCGGTGATGCGGTCCTGACCGCGACCGCTGAGCGGCTGCAGAGCTGGGGGCCCATCAACAACCGGATCGTGGCCCGGTTCGGCGGGGATGAGTTCGCCGCCGCCACCAAGGTCCGTGATCGCGCGGAGCTGGAGCGGCTCACCGATGACCTGGCCCGGTCGCTGACGCGGCCCGTCCCGTTCGAGGGCGGCTCGCTCGCGGTGGGCGCGTCCGTCGGTGCGGTCGCTGTCTACGCCAACGAGGGCCCGGAGCTGACGGCGCTGCTGCGGCGGGCGGATGAGGCCATGTACACGGCCAAGCGCAACGGCGGTGGCTGCTCCCTCACCGAACACCTCAGCCCGATCCGGGCAACGGTCAACGGCCGACGCGCCGGCCGACGCGGCACCCACCACACCACCGGCCCGGAAGGGAGCATGCCATGACCACCACATCCGAAGGGGCCCCGCCGCTGAAGCGGGGCGAGATGGGGCTGATGGGCATCGGCGCGCTGGCCGCCGCCGGGGTCGGTGCGCTGGGGCTGGCGTCGTCGTTCGACGCGGTGTCGTCGGCTGCTGAACGGTGGGGCTTCGGTCAGCCGTGGATGCTGCCAGTCGGCATCGACGCGGCGATTCCCGCGTTCACCGTGGCCAACCTGATGTTGATCCGGATGAACATGCCGCTCGCCTGGGTGCGCTTCGTGCCGTGGATTCTCACGGGCGTGACGTGCTGGCTCAACATCGCGGCCGGACATGGCATGTCGGCGAAGCTCGCGCACGGCACGATGCCGCTGCTATGGGTGGTGTTCTCCGAGATCGCCGCCCACATCTACGCCGTCCGCATCGGGGCAGTGACGGGGACGCGGATGGAGAAGATCCGCCGCTCCCGCTGGCTGCTCGCCCCGGTATCGACGTTCGCGCTGTGGCGGCGGATGACGCTGTGGGAGATCACCTCCTACAGCGAAGCCCTTCAGCGCGAACAGCAGCGGCAGTTGGCCCGCGCGGAGCTCCGGGAAATGCACGGCCGTCAGTGGCGCCGCCGCACCCCGCACCGCACCCGGGTCCTCTTGAAGATGGGCGACCTCACCCCGGCCACTGCGCCTGATGAGGAGCCGCTACCGGAGCTGCCGCCCGCCGACGCACAGCCGCCCAAGGTGCCGGAGCGCAAGCCGCGGGCCCCGCGCAAGACCGCGAAGGCGAAGGCGGTCCGCACGCCGGAGGAACTGCTCGCGGACGCACGCACCGCCACCGCTGGCTGGGCCGATGCGGACCTGAACGCGGACGCGATCCGCAAGGCCGTTCACACCTCCCAGGCCAACGCCCGGATGCTGCGCGACGCACTCAAGGCGGAACGCGCTGAGGCGGCCCGCTTCCGCCCCGAACCCCCCACCGACGACCAGCGCGACAGCGATGGACTCGGCCAGTCCGAGAGTGACCAGGAAGAGGGAGAAGCAGCATGAGCGCTGAGAATCTGAGCCGACTGGAGTCCGCCGTTCGCACCCTCGCTGAGATGTCCGGGGGGTTCGGCTACCTCCCTGTCACGGATGTGATGGTCCGGACCACTTACCGGCCGGACGAGTTCGCCCCGGTGATCGTGATCAGCGTGCACGAGGGGCTGGCCGACTTCGAGGCATGGCGCGAAGCCCTGGGCATCCTCCCCGAGGACGTGACGCACGCGCTGCTGCCCACGGCCGCCTCGCTCCGCGCCGAGACGGAGTGGGACGGGGTGTGGATCGAGGTCCACGGCTACGGCCCGCTGCCGGTCACCGACCCGGAGCTCGCGACGGCGGTGGCGGCATGATCGGCCCCCTCACGAACTTCCCGTACCTGCTGGCGGCGTGATCCGTGCGCTCCCCGATTGCAGGCGCGGAGCTGTTCAACGCGGTGATGGATGCGGCCGACTGGCGCTGCCAGTGCGAGGGCGCCTGTGGCCGCACCCACATCCCGGGCGGGATGTGCCGTGAGAGTCATGGCCACGGCACCCGCCTGGTGATCGCCCCGAAGCAGCCGACGGGCACCACCGCTGACGCCGAGGTGCGCGACGTCGAGCACCTGCGGGCCTGGTGCCCGCGCTGCGTCGCCGGGGTCAGCGCCGCCGCGAGGGCGGCGGCCCTTGAGGAACAGAGCGAAGAACCACCGTCCCTTTTCTGAAGTAGCACGGGGCCCGGTCACGACCGGCCAAGGACAGCGTCCGGGCCCCGCCGCTCCTCCCATCCCTGGAAGGAATCGTCAGTGAACCACGACGACGAAAGCGAACTGTTCAACCGACTCGAAGCCGACATGGCCGCCACCCCCGGACCCGACTCCGGGGCGCAAGTGGTCGACCTCGACAAGGCACGGTCGGCCCGTACCGAGTCGGCCGACTCCAACGCGAGCGAGTCGGCCGACCCGACCCCGAAGGAGTCGGCTGGCGAGTCGGGCGACCCGGCCCCGACGCGGTCGGCTGCTGGGTCGGCCCGGGTGATGGTGGATGGACCGGCCCCGGCGGGGCCCGGATTCATGGACCGCCTCAAGGGCGCCAAGCGCCGCCCGGTCGTGCCGATGTGGCTGAAGTCCACGGCGGAACTCAAGGCCGCCACCGGTTGGGTGGCAGGGCACTACGGCCACAAGGCCGGGTACCACGCCTTCCGCTCCCCGGTGTACGCGGCCCGTCTGGCGCTGCTGTCGCCGCGCGGGGCCGCCAAGTTCGTGGGCGGCACCCTGCGTTGGGTTGCGGACAAGGAAGGCGAGCCCGTGCGGCTGGCGATGGTGGAGAAGGAAGACGCCGCCACCTACCTCAAGCTCTCCCGGCAGCGCGACGCTCGGGTCAGGCTGCGGACCCTGGTCGCCGTACTCGCCTCGCTCATCGGTATGGGTGCAGCACTTGCCCTGTACGTGCTGGCCCCCGGGTGGCTTCAGGCCGTGTCGGTCAGCGCGCTGCTGCTGGCTCTGGGGCATGCGGGGCGGCCCGAGGATGCGCCGGTCATCACGCGTGCGGTGGACCTGCCGCAGGTGCAGCGCCTGACCTCGGACATCGTGGCCCGGGCGTTCGCCGCTCTCGGTATCGCGGAGATCAACAAGCAGGCGGCCAAGGGCAAGCCAGGTATCGAGTTCAAGGCCCCGATCCAGCGGGACGGCAAGGGCTGGCGCGCGGACCTGGATCTCCCGTACGGGGTGACCGTGTCCGATGTGCTGGACCGGCGGGAACGGCTCGCCTCGGGTCTGCGCAAGTCGCTGGGCTGCGTGTGGCCCGAGCCCGTACCGGGGGAGCACCCGGGGCGGGTGATGCTGTGGGTGGGGGATCAGGACATGGCCCGCGCCCCGCAGCCTTCTTGGCCGCTGCTCAAGACCGGCACGGCGTCCCTGTTCAAGCCCGTCCCGTACGGAACGGACCCGCGTGGCCGGCAGGTCGGCTTCGACCTGATGTACGCGAACTTCCTCACCGGCGCCATGCCCGGGCGGGGCAAGACGTTCGCCCTGCGCATCCTGCTACTGGCTGCAGCCATGGACCCGACCGCTGAGCTGCACACCTGGGAGTTCAAGGGCACCGGTGACTTCTCCTCGTTCGAGCCCATCTCGCACTCCTACGGCTCCGGCCCCGGAGATGACGCCACGGTGGAGGGATGTGTGGAGGCCATGGAGTACGTCTACGGAGAGCTGGACCGCCGGGCGCGGGTCATCAACAAGCTGCCCAAGGACATCTGCCCGGAGAACAAGGTCACCCCAGCCCTCGCGGCGAAGAAGTCCCTTGGGCTGCACCCGCTGGTGATGTCCATCGACGAGTGCCAGGAAGTGTTCACCCACGAGAAGTTCGGCAAGAAGGCCGCCGAACTGGCCACCGCCATCATCAAGCGGGGCCGCGCCCTGGGCGTGATCCTGCTGCTCGGTACCCAGCGCCCGGACGCCGACAGCCTGCCCAAGGCCATCAGCGCCAACGTCGGCATCCGCTTCTGCCTTCAGGTCATGGGCCAGCCCGAGAACGACATGGTGCTCGGTACCTCGATGTACAAGAACGGCATCCGCGCCACCTCGTTCACCGCCGAAGACCTGGGCATCGGCTACCTGGTCGGGGCGGGGCCGAACCCGCAGATCGTCCGCTCCTACTACATCGACAACGCCACCGCAGACAAGATCTGCGAGCGCGCCAAGGCCGCCCGCGCTGCGGCCGGCACACTGCCCGACCTCGACGCGCCGAAGAAGGAGAAGGTCGCGGACACCCTGCTGGCCGACATCCTCGCGGTCATGCCCGCCGATGAGGCCAAGGTGTGGAACGAAACCGTCGTGGAGCGCCTCGCGGAGCTGCGGCCCGAACGCTACGGCGACTGGGCCCGCATGAGCGGCGAGGAGCAGACCGCGCACCTGACCGCAGCCCTCAAGCCCTACGGCATCGCCGCCGGGCAGGTCGGGCGCCGCATCGACGGCAAGTTCGTCAACAAGCGCGGAATCAAGCGCGACGACATCACCACCGCAGTAGCGGAGCGTAACCGAAACCGGGACGCGAGCTGACCGCCCGGGGCTGCTATCGATAGCGGGCCGACCTGCTATCGATAGCAGCCCCGATAGCGGCCCATACGGGCCCTGATCAGGTCGCTAGCGCATAGCGGCCCACCTGCGGAAACCCCCGAAAACCGCCCCTGGAGGCCCTTCATGCCCCCTACCCTCTTCGCTATCGCCTGCCTGCTCGCAATCACACTGTGTTACGGCGGGCTGTGTGCGGCTTCGCCGTTCGGCAACTGCCGCAAGTGCCGTGGCTTCGGCTACGCGCTCAAGAATGACCGGCGCGGCAAGCTCCGGCCCGGCAAGACCTGCCGCCGCTGCCGAGGTGACCGCAAGCGCATACGCGTCGGCCGCCACCTGTTCAACGTCGCCGCCCGCATCCATCGCGACGGCACCCGCTGACCTGGCGAACACACGACGACCGGCGACCGCCCGTCATGAGACGGACCCCGCTCCGAGCAGGAGCTAGGCGGGCGCGGTCGCCGGTCAAATCCCCGAACTGGCCAGCGCCCGGGGACCTGCGGACCTTAACCAGCCCTCCTCGCCCACCGAAAGCGAGATTCCACCGTGGCCATCACCGTCTCTCTCGTCGCCCTGTTCGGACTCGTCCTGTTCTTCCTCCTCCGCTCCAAGACCCTCGGCTACGGCTCCGCCTTCATCGCCACGACGTTCGGCTTCTACCTCGCCTCCACTGGCGCCTCCAAGCCGATGAACGACCTCACGACCGCTGTCGTCGACGCCCTGAGCAACCTCTAGGAGGCTGGTCATGAACGAACCCATCGTCGCCCGCCACTGGCTCGCCCTCGCCGCCCCCAAAGCGGCCCCAGCCGTGGCCACCTCCACAGTGCTGGTCCTGGGGCGGATCTGGAACGCCAACGGCGCCGAGCACTCCACCGGCAACGCGGCCCTGATGGTCGTCCTGGCCGCCGGGGCCGCGACCGCCGGCGCTTTCGCATCGGCCGGCCGAGCCGGTGACCCTGTCATCGCCGGGACCGCGTTCGCCAGCTCCGGCGCACTGGCCCTGGCGGGCGTGGCCGGGTACGCCGACGGCCTGCCGCTGCCGCTGCTGCTGTGGGCCCTGGCCACCACCGCTGCCTACGGCATCGCCGCTCGCTACTGGCGCACCGACCGCCGCGACGCCCTCGCCCACGAGCGGCACACCACCCAGCGGCGCGAGGAACACGCCCACATCGAACGCGTCGTAGCCCTGGGCGCCGGGGCACAGATCGAAGTTGCCCGCGAAGGCGCCGCCTACGCCCAGGCCCTCGCCCAGGCCCTCATCCACCGCGAAGCGCTCCCCGGCTTCGACCCCGGCGCACTCACCCGCGCCGGTCTGCCCGAACTCCCCGCCATCGAGATCACCAAGGAGAACTGAGATGGACATCAATCCCGACGAGGTCGTGACCGTACGGCTGGGCTGCGGACGCTGGTCCATGCCCTACACCCGCGAGATCACCCTCCAGCACCTCGGCGAACTGCTCTTGCAGCTCGATGACATGGCCGCCGCGACGGCCGCAGCGCAGGAGGACGCCGCGTGAGTCGCCGCAGCCTGCCCCCGGCTGCGATTCCGGCTGGTGCATGACCTGACCCGATGAACGCCCGAGGGCGGCGGCACTCCCGTGCAAGGACACACCGCCGCCCCCGGTCTCCCCGCCCTGCCCGAAGACAGAACAGGAGACCCTCAGCATGACACCTGAACCCGCCCCGGAGCAGTACGGCACCGTGGTGCCCCTGCGCGGCCCCGCCGCGACCGGTATGGAACACGTGCCGCCCCACGACCTGGAAGCCGAACAAGCCGTCGTCGGCTCCCTGATGCTCGCCCCCGATGTCATCGCCGAGGTCAGCGCCGCGATGGACCCCGCCGACCACTACCGCCCCGCCCACGAGACGATCCACCGCGCGATCCTCACCCAGCACGGGCAGGGCCAGCCCGTGGACCCGATCACGTTGGGCCACTACCTCGACCAGGTCGGCGACCTCGGCAAGGTCGGAGGCAGGCAGTACCTGTTCACCCTCGTGCAGGCGGTGCCCACCACCGCCAACGCCGCCTACTACGCGGAGATCGTCCACGGCAAAGCCCAGCGCCGCCGCAGCATCGAAGCGGGCACCCGCATCGTGCAGGCCGGAATGTCGCCGGACGCCACGGACGACGACCTGCGCGAAGCGCTGGCGCTCGGGGCGGAGACCGTGCCCGGGGTGTGGCCGGAGCCGATCCCGCTCAACGCCCAGCCCGAGCTCCCGCCCTTCCCCGTCCGCGCGCTGCCGGGCTGGCTCGCGGACTACGTCGCAGCCGTCGCCGAGGAAACCCAGACCCCGCCCGACATGGCCGGGGCCCTGGCGCTCTCGGTCCTGGCGACAGCGGCCGGCGGGCGTGCGGTCGTGCAGGTGCGCGGACGCTGGCGCGAGCCCACGAACCTGTTCGTCGTCGTCGCGCTCGGTCCGGCCAACCGGAAGTCGGCGGTCTTCGCGGCGATGACGAACCCGCTCTACCACTCCGAAGCGCTCATGGTCGCCGAGGCGTCCGGGCGGATCGTGGAAGCCGAACTCACCGCGAAGATGGCCCAGGAAGCCGCCGACAAGGCCGCAACGAAGGCCGCGTCTGCCGAGGGCCCCGAGAAGGACGGGCTGGTTGCCGAAGCCATCGGGCTGGCCCAAGCTGCCGAATCCCTCAAAGTTCCCGCTCGCCCCCGCCTCTTGGCCGACGATGCCACCCCGGAGGTCATCGCCACGCTGCTGGCCGACCAGGGCGGCAGGCTCGCGGTCATGTCGGCCGAGGGCGGCATCTTCGACATCATCGCCGGACGCTACTCCGGTACCCCCAACATGGAGGTCTTCCTCAAGGGCCACGCAGGCGACCGGCTGCGCGTGGACCGCCGCAGCCGCGAGGAGTACATCGAGGCCCCCGCGCTCACGATGGGCCTTGCCGTCCAGCCCTCCGTACTGGAGGACATCGGCAAGAACCGCGGGTTCGACGGACGTGGCCTGTTGGCCCGTTTCCTGTACTCGCTGCCCGTCTCCCTGGTCGGCTACCGCAAGATCAACCCCGACCCGGTGCCCAAAGAGGTCGCCTCCCGCTACGAGAACAGCGTCACCGCGCTGACGCTGTCGCTGGCGGATTGGACCGACCCCGCCGTCATCCAGCTCACACCCCAGGCTGACGCGGCCCTCATTGCGTTCGACAAGCGCCTTGAGCCGCAGCTCCGCGCCAGGGGCGGGCGCCTGGGGCACGTCGGCAAGTGGGCGGGCAAGCTCATCGGCGCCACTGCCCGCATCGCCGGACTCCTCCACCTCGCCGACCACCTCGAAGACGGCTACGGCAAGCCCATCAGTGAAGCGACCATGGCCGCCGCAATCGAGGTCGCCGACTACTTCACCGCCCATGCCCTGACCGTCTTCGACCTCATGGGCGCAGACGCCACCCAGGCACGCGCCCGCAGCCTGCTGGACGTACTCGCGGCCAACCAGTGGGAGAGCGTCAGCCGCCGCGACCTGTTCGCCAAGCTGTCCCGCTCCGAATTCCCCACCGTCGCCGACCTCGAACCGACCGTCGCGCTGCTGGAGGAACACGGCTACCTCCGCAGCGACACCCCGCCCCGCACCGGCAAGCGCGGACGCCCGCCGGCCCCCCGCTACCTCATCCACCCCCACCTGAGGGAGGGCCGCACATGAGCACCCCCAGGGCCCCGCGCACAGGAACCGGCCCGCAGAAACCGCAGAATACGCACAAATCCCAAGGCACCGCCGCTGACCAGCGGCGAAGCCACAACCAGCTCCCTGCGCGGGGGCTGCCGCAAAAATCGCCGAAAGTCCCGCACAAATCCCAGCGGTCCTCAGGCCCCACCCCGGCACGGCCAACTACGCCTATTTCTGCGGCGATTCTCGCGATTTTTGCGGCACCCAGCCGTGCGCCGCATCGGCACAGGTCAAGCCGCCAATCCCAGTTTTCTGCGGATTCTGCGGTTTCTGCGGCGGCCAATGGCCCCGCGAACGGGAGGCAGGCATGACCCGTCACAGCCGTCGCAGCGTCGCTCCGGTCGCTCTGCCGCACCTGTTCCGTCCCGCAGAGGTCGCCGAAGCTCTCGGCTGTTCCGAGTGGTGGGTGAAGGAGCAGGCGCGTCGTCGCCGGATCCCGTTCGTAAGGAGCGGCGGTGGCTACCGCTTCACGGCGGAGCACTTCGCAGAGATCATCTGCGTCCTTGAGGAGCGCCCGCTCCGGAACCAGGGGCCAGCGACTGAAGAGGGGGCCGCCCCGCAACGCCGCCGTACGAAGCAGCCTGCGCCGACTGCCGGCCTCCGAGCGAAGCGCCCGCGTCGGGCAGTCCGCTCAGACTCTTCGGCGTCAGCCGCGTGAACCACCAAGAGGGAAGGAAGTAATGGGCTTCGGAGAGAAACGCGGTGACTACTACCGCGCTCGGTACTGGATCGCGCCCGGCGTACTCCGCACTGTCGTTGACCCCAATGGCGCCACGGTGCGCTACAGCACCAAGCGCGACGCTGCGAAGGCGGCGAACGACCACGAAGCCAAGGTCAGGCAGGTTGGCTGGCGCGACCCGAACGCCGGAAAGGAGACCTTCGGCGAGTACGTGAACCGTTGGTACGCGGCGCAGGACCTGGCCGCGTCCACCATGCAGAACTACAAGCGACACATCGAGGAGCACCTTCTCCCTGAGTTCGAGGCGAAAGCCATCGCCGACATCCAGTCCACGGACATCGGTGCCTGGGAGAAGAAGGAGAGGGCGCTCTACGCAGCGTCCAGTGTGAAGACCTGGCGCGGCACGCTGCATCTCATCCTCGCCGATGCGGTGGATGAGGGGCTTCGGGATGCCAACCCTGCAACCAAGCGGCGGGGCCGGGGCAAGCGCGCCGGACGCTCTCGGAACCGAGGCCCCGAAAAGGTGGTGACCGACGCCCTCGGCATCCTGCTTGTTGCCGAGCGGGCATCGCTGCTGTCCGGCCGCGACGACGAGTTCGTGGCAACGGTCCTGAAGGGCTACACCGGTAAGCGCTGGGGCGAAATCGTCGGCCTGGAGACCGAGTTCGTACGCCCGGCGTCGATACGGGTGGAATGGCAGCTCTACGAGTTGGACACGGGCGAGCTGCATCGCTGCCCGCCCAAGGACGACTCGTATCGGACCGTTGACACCCCAGCGTGGCTGTCCGGCTTGGTCGCTGGCCAGATCACGCGGACCAAGCCGAAGCCCTGCCAGTGCCACGGACTCACGTACGTGTTCCGTGGCCTGGGCCCGGCCAACGACGCGGCCCGGCAAGTGGGCGCGAAGCTGGTCGACGTCGCTCGCCGCGCTGGTGTCTCCACGGGAACGGTCTCGAACGTGCTGAACCGGCCGGCCTCCGTCGCCGAGCCGACGCGCATCAGAGTCGAGATCGCGATAGCGGAACTCGGCTACGTCCGTGGCGGCTCGTCGGGGGAGACTGCGGCGCACTGGCGCCGGAATGGATTCGCGACCTGGTTGTTCCAGCCCGCTGCGACAGGCTGGTACCCGAAGAAGGCACCGCAGGCAGCGCGGCCCGTGCCCGTGCTCGCCGACCCATGGCCCGGTGTCCCGGCGCGGGGGAGAGGGGCACAAGCGCGGGCAGATGCGTGCTGGGTGCCAATCGCGAAGGGGCTGACGCCTCACGGGCTGCGTCACACGCATAAGACGCTGATGGAGGGGTTCCGTACTCCGCCGAAGCTGATGGATGAGCGCATGGGGCACATCGACGGGTCGGTGCAGGCCCGCTACTCGCACATCACCCGGCAGATGCGCGAGGACCTGATGGCGAACCTCACCGCCGCGTGGGAAGCGTCGCTCGATGCTCGGCTGGCGATGTGTCCCACGTCTCCGGTGGCGGTGCTCAACGACCTCTTGCAGGAGCGCCTGAGAGCACTTCGGTAGCCGGTCCCTGGGGAGTGAATTTCCTTGATCCACTCCCCAGCCACTCCCCAGGCAGCCGGAAACACAAATCAGGCCCGGTCTCCGATGAAGGAGACCGGGCCTGACCTGGTGTTTTAGCTGTCGGGGTGGCGGGATTTGAACCCACGACCTCTTCGTCCCGAACGAAGCGCGCTGCCAAGCTGCGCTACACCCCGATTGTCGCGCGCGTTGCGGCGACATCGATTACTTTAGCGGACGCGCGGCCGGAGGCGAAATCCGGTTTTCGCGGGGCCGCAGGTGGGGGCCGGGTGGATTCGGGCGTGATCAGCGGTCGCGGGGTGTCAGCGTCAGCAGGGTCGCCTCCGGTGGGCAGGCGAAGCGGACCGGGGTGTAGCGGTTGGTGCCGCAGCCTGCTGAGACGTGGAGGTACGAGCGGCGGCCGTCGGCGGAGTGGGTCGAGAGACCCCTGGCGCGGTCCGTGTCGATGTCGCAGTTGGTGACGAGCGCCCCGTAGAAGGGGACGCGGAGTTGGCCGCCGTGCGTGTGGCCGGCCAGTACCAGCGGGTAGCCGTCGGAGGTGAAGGCGTCGAGGGTGCGCAGGTACGGGGCGTGGACGACGCCGATGGAGAAGTCGGCCGAGGGGTCCGGGCCGCCCGCGACCTCGGTGTACCTGTCCCGCTTGATGTGCGGGTCGTCGACGCCGGTGAAGGCGATCTCCAGGGTGTCGAGGCCGCCGAGCTTGAGCCTGCCCCGCGTATTGGTCAGGTTCACCCAGCCCGCCGCGTCGAAGCCGTCGCGCAGCCGCTCCCACGGGTTGTGTACGGCGCCGACGGCCGGCGGGTTGCCGTTGAGGCCGTACTTGCCCTGGGCCTTTTCCAGGAGGTAGCGGGCGGGGTTGCGGAGCTTGGGGCCGTAGTAGTCGTTCGAGCCGAAGACGTAGACGCCCGGGAACTCCATCAGCGGGCCGAGCGCGTCCAGCACCTCCGGTACGCCGTCCGTGTCGGAGAGGTTGTCGCCCGTATTGACGACGAAGTCGGGGCGCAGGCCGGCCAGCGACTGGAGCCAGCGCTGTTTCTTGCGCTGCCCGCAGACCATGTGGATGTCCGAGACCTGGAGTACGCGCAGGGGCCGGGCACCCGGTGGGAGTACGGGCACGGTGACGCGCCGGAGGCGGAACGAACGGGCCTCGAACCCGGCGGCGTACGCGACGCCGGCCGCGCCAACAGCCGTGATTCCTGCGGTGATTTTCAGGGGTACCCCGTAACGTGCGCGCATACGCCCATCGTCGCAGACGGTCCCCGCCCGCGAAATCGGCGGGCGCAAGCGGGTGCGTACCTGCCACACTTGCCCTATGACCACGCTCAAGTCCAAGCTCAAGGAAGACCTCACCGCCGCCATCAGGGCGCGCGACGAGCTGATCTCGTCCACGCTCCGGCTCACCCTCACCGCGATCACCAAGGAGGAGGTCGGCGGCAAGACGGCGCGCGAGCTCTCCGACGACGAGGTGCAGAAGGTGATCGCCAAGGAGGCGAAGAAGCGCCGCGAGGCGGCCGAGGCCTTCACCCAGGGCGGCCGGACCGAGTCGGCCGAGCGTGAGCTGGCGGAGGGCAAGATCCTCGACGCGTACCTGCCGCAGCAGCTGAGCGACGACGAGCTGAACGCCATCGTCGGGCAGGCCGTCGAAGAGGCGAAGGCCGCGGGCGCCGAGGGGCCGCGCGCGATGGGTGCGGTCATGAAGATCGTGAACCCGAAGGTGGCGGGACGGGCCGAGGGCGGCCGCGTGGCCGCCGCGGTGAAGAAGCTCCTGGCCGGCTGAGCAGTAGATGTAGATGAGTACGGCGGAGGGGCGCCCGGTGGAATCCACCGAGCGCCCCTCCGCCGTCGTGTCTGACGCGTAACGCGCCCTACGGCCCGTTGCCGCCGCGTCCTCCGCCGTTGCCGTTGCCGTTGCCGCCGCCGATCAGGTCCGGCGGGATCGAGATGTCGGGCCAGGGGTTGCCGCCCCCGTCGTCGCCGCCGTCGCCGGGCTTGCCGTCGTCGTGGTCGCCCTCGTCCTCGTCGTCGCCCCGGTCCCGGCCCCGGTCCCGGTCGCCCTTGTCCTTGTCCTTGTCGGGATTCGGGATGTGGACGGTGTTGAAGCCCGGCGCCGGCTTGCCGTCCAGCGCGCCGCTCATCGCGTCCTTCCAGATCGGCCCCGGGACCTGACCACCGAAGACCTTGTCGTGGTAGACGCCGCCGATGGTGATGTTCTCCATCGGGACCTGCTTGGCGCCGGCCGCGCCGACCCAGACCGCACCGGCCAGGTTCGGCGTGTACCCGACGAACCAGGCGTTGTGGCGCCCGTCCGTCGTACCCGTCTTACCGGCGTTGTCCCGGCTGGTGAGCCCCGCCTGCTGACCCGTACCGGAGTCGACCACACCCTTGAGCAGGGTGTTGATCGTGTCGGCCGTCTTCTCGGACATCGCTCGCGAGCACGTCGACCTGGGCACCGGGAGGTCCTTGCCCTGCGCGGTCACCACCGACTCGATGAAGACCGGCGTGCAGTACGTGCCCCGGTTGGCGAAGGTCGCGTACGCGTTCGCCATCGTCAGCGGCGACATGCCCTCCGTGCCCAGCGAGATCGCGGGCACTTCCTTCAGCTTCTGCCCGTCGGCCTGGATGACGCCCAGCTTGCTCGCCATCTGCGTCACCGGGCAGATGCCGATCTCGGAGATCATCTGGACGAAGTAGGTGTTGACCGACTTCGCCATGGCCTCCTTCATCGCGTACGGGCCGACCTCGGACTCGTTCTCGTTCTCGACCGTGTCGCTGATGTTGACCCACGGCTTGCCACACGTCTGCACGGGGCTCGGGTACGGCATGTCGTACGGCGCCGAGTAGGTCTTCGTCGCCGGAATGCCCTGCTCTATGGCCGCGGCCGCCACGAACGGCTTGAAGGTCGAGCCGGTTGGGAAGCCGTACGCCGATCCGCCCATGTTCTTGTTGGCGGAGAAGTTGATCGTCGTCTCGTTGCTCTTGAAGCCGTACGGCCTGGACTGGCCCATCCCGATGACCTTGCCGCTGCCGGGCTCGACGAGCGTGACCGCCGTCGCGATCTTGTCCGACTGGTAGACGTGGTCCTTGATCGACGCCTGCACCGACTGCTGTGCCTGCGGGTCCAGCGTCGTACGGATCTTCAGGCCGCCCTGGTTCCAGACCTTGGCCCGGTCCTCCTTCGTCTTCCCGAAGACCGGGTCGGACAGGAAGACCTCGCGCACGTAGTCACAGAAGAAGCCCGCGCCGCTGACGGCGGTGATGCAGCCGTTCTTCGGCCTGCTGACATTCAGCTTGATCGGCGTCGCCTTTGCCCGGTCCGCCTCTGCCTGCGAGACGTCACGGACGTCGGCCATGCGCTGGAGCACGGTGTTGCGCCGCTTGGTCGCCTCTTCGGAGTCATTGACCGGGTCGTAGCGGCTCGGCGACTGCACGATGCCGGCCAGCAGCGCGGCCTCCTCCAGCTTGAGGTCCTTGGCGGACTTGCTGAAGTAGCGCTTGGACGCGGACTCGATGCCGTACGCCTGCTGCCCGAAGAAGGTGATGTTGAGGTAGTTCTCGAGGATTTTCTTCTTGCCCAGCTCTTCCTCGACCTGGATGGCGTACTTGAGTTCGCGCACCTTGCGGCCGAGTGTCTGCTGGGTGGCCTGGGCGACCTTGGTGGGGTCGTCGCCGGCCTCCTCGACGAACACGTTCTTGACGTACTGCTGTGTGAGGGTCGACGCGCCCTGCGTGACGCCGCCCGTCTGGGCGTTGCGGTTGAGGGCGCGCAGCACACCCTTGAGGTCGATCGCCCCGTGGTCGTAGAAGCGCGCGTCCTCGATCGCGACGATCGCCTTCTGCATGTACGGGGAGATGTCCTTCAGGTCCACGACGGTGCGGTCACGCGAGTAGACCGTGGCGATCGAACCGCCCTGCGCGTCGAGGATGGTGGTGCGCTGACTCAGTGGCGGCGTCTTGAGGTTCGCGGGGATCTCGTCGAACCCCTCGACCGTTCCCTTGGCCGCGAGGCCCAGCGCTCCGGCTGCCGGCAGTGCGATGCCTGCCAGCACGGCTCCGGAGAGCGCGGCGACACCGAGGAATTTGGCGGCCTGCTGGGTCCCGGTGAGACCCCCGCCCGAGCGCTTCTTTGGCATGGGGGCAGCCTAATCCGTTGTTGGCGGCGTTCCGATGAGCGGGTGCTTCTCGGGATGTTCGGGTACCAAGCCGTGACATCTGCATGCCCGGCCGCACCTCCGAGTCCAGCAGCTTGAGGCGATCTCCCGGCCGGTCACGGTGGAGGAGGCCAAGGCGTTGGTCGCATGCTTCGGCCCGGACGACTGTTACGGCGTCGCATGGTCGTTGCTTCACCTCATCGAGACCGGACCGAACCCCGGGCTCACCACCAAGCCCGCTCCCGATGCCAACGAATGGCACGACAGGCTCTGGAGGCGAGCCGTGAACGGTGGCCTCGTCCCGGGAGACGTGACGGCCTGACACCGTGAGGTGTTGTGTCGTGTCTACGTTCTCATTCGCCGGACACGCGTATATGCCTTGGCCTAAGCTGCTCCCAACTGTCACAGCAGTGCGGTTTCGCATCAAGCCCCCGCCCCCCTGGCATCACCTGCGTCACATCCCGTAGTTCCGAAATCTGGCAGAGGCATGTCCGAATCAGCCTCATGCGTCACCGGGTATCCGTTGTGGCCCATCCGAACTACCCCGCTTTGCCGGGTTGGTTACGTATGCCCTCGCCTCACTCCGTCGGGTGATCTGTCGCTTACACATAGTCCGTTCGGGCCATTCAAGATTGGGCCCGAAGGGGGTGTTGCGCTGTGCCCACCTTCCGTAACGTCCTCAACTGGCAGCGGTGAATATGCCGCTGTCGCCGTGGGGGAGCCTCGATTCGGGAGAGGACGGCGCCGGTATGGGCTGGGTAACCGACTGGAGTGCGCAGGCAGCCTGTCGCACTACCGATCCGGACGAACTGTTCGTACAAGGAGCAGCGCAGAACAGGGCCAAGGCGGTGTGCACGGGATGTCCGGTGCGGACCGAGTGCCTGGCCGACGCGCTGGACAACCGCGTCGAGTTCGGCGTGTGGGGCGGCATGACGGAGCGGGAGCGGCGCGCACTTCTGCGCAGGCGCCCCACCGTCACCTCCTGGCGTCGGCTCCTTGAGACAGCGCGTACTGAGTACGAGCGCAGCACGGGCATTTTGCCCGAGGACGACGAGACCGGGGCGTACATCGAGTTCGCCGCTGTGGGTTAGTCCGGCCGGTTGGTCCGGCGGGTCGGTCCGACCGGACGAGCTCACCGGCTAGGCAGACTCGACAGGCTCGACGGCATCATTCGCGGCGAGCCGGTCAGCGATGGCCCGAAGCCCTTCGAGGTCGTGCACATCACCCGGCAGGGCGGCCACCTCGACCACCGCCACCTCGAGGTGGAGTGCGGTGAAGCGGTCGCGCGTTCGCTGTTCACGCGCGAGTACGTGCATACGTTCGGCATGCAGGCGCAGCAGACCCGCGGTCAACTGCTCGACCGTGTGGGTGGGGTGGGTTTGGCTGTGGCTGTGGCTCTCGGAGGTGGGGTCCGGTGTGGATTCGGCTTCGGGAGAGGGCGCCGAGGAGTCACGAACTCCAGCCTTCCCGGCCTCCTGATCCACAATGCGGCCCTCGTCAAGATTTTCTGCGGCGGCAAGTGCCCGCTCGGCCGAGAGCTGAGGGGCGCCGCTGCCGTGGACCCGGTTGAGTACGAGCCCGGCGAACGGCATCTCCTCCGCCGCCAGCCGCTCGACGAAGTACGCGGCCTCGCGCAGGGCGTCCCGCTCCGGTGCGGCGACCACCAGGAACGCCGTACCGGGCGCCTGGAGCAGCCGGTACGTCGCATCCGCACGCGAGCGGAAGCCGCCGAACATGGTGTCCATGGCGGCCACGAACGTCTGTACGTCGCGCAGCAGCTGGCCCCCCATCAGCTTGCTGAGGGTGCCCGTCATCATCGACATGCCGACGTTGAGGAACTTCATCCCGGCCCGGCCGCCCACCTTCGCGGGCGCCATCAGCACCCGGATGAACTTGCCGTCCAGGAACGACCCCAGCCGCTTCGGCGCGTCGAGGAAATCCAGCGCGGAGCGGCTCGGCGGGGTGTCCACGACGATCAGGTCCCACTCGTCGCGGGCCCGCAGCTGGCCCAGCTTCTCCATCGCCATGTACTCCTGCGTGCCCGCGAAACCGGCCGACAGGGACTGGTAGAAGGGGTTCTCCAGGATCGCGCGGGCCCGCTCGCCGTCCGCGTGCGCCTCGACGATCTCGTCGAAGGTCCGCTTCATGTCGAGCATCATCGCGGACAACTCGCCGCCGGCCGTCTCGTCTATGCCCTTCACCCGGCGCGGGGTGTTGTCGAGCTCGTCGATGCCCATGGACTGGGCGAGCCTGCGGGCCGGGTCGATGGTCAGAACGACGACCTTCCGGCCGCGCTCGGCCGCCCGTACACCCAGCGCCGCAGCGGTCGTCGTCTTGCCGACACCGCCCGCGCCGCAGCACACGATGATGCGGGTGGCCGGGTCGTCGAGCAGCGGGTCGATGTCCAGGGTGGGTGTCGCGTCCATGCTGTTGCCCATGCTGCTGTCCGTGGCACTCACGGTCATGTGGTTCCCCCAGGGGCGATACGGGTCCGCAGTTCCTTCGCCAGCCGGTAGAGCCCGGCGAGGTCCATGCCCTCGCCGAGCAGCGGCAGTTCGTACGTCGCCAGGTCCAGCCCCGCCAGTACGGCACGCTGCTCGCGCTCCAGCTCGACGCGCTGCGCGTGTTCCGCGGCCTGTTCGAGGAGCGGGTCCACCAGGCGCTCCGCGAGGCCGCCGCGGCGCGCCCCGCCCAGGCCCGCCTGGGAGAGCGACTTGGCGACGGCGGTGCGCTGCTCACCGGCGGCGGTGCGCAGGGCGTCCTCGTCGAGGAGGTGCGGGCGGACCATGTTCACGATGACGTTGCCGACGGGCAGCTCGGCGGCGTGCAGCTCGGCGATGCCGTCGGCGGTCTCCTGGACGGGCATTTCTTCGAGCAGCGTCACCAAGTGGACGGCCGTCTCCGGTGACTTGAGTACGCGCATCACCGCCTGCGCCTGATTGTGTATCGGGCCGAACTTGGCCAGACCCGCCACCTCGTCGTTCACGTTCAGGAAGCGCGTGATCCGGCCGGTGGGCGGTGCGTCCATCACGACGTAGTCGTACGCGTAACGGTTCTGCTTGTCCCGGCGGCGGACCGCCTCGCACGCCTTGCCGGTCAGCAGCACGTCTCTGAGACCCGGCGCGATGGTGGTCGCGAAGTCGATCGCGCCGAGCTTCTTGAGCGCGCGGCCGGCTCCTCCGAGCTTGTAGAACATCTGGAGGTAGTCGAGAAGCGCGCGTTCGGCGTCTATCGCGAGGGCGTACACCTCCCCGCCGCCCGGTGCGACCGCGATCTTCCGCTCCTCGTACGGAAGTGCTTCCGTCTCGAAGAGCTGCGCGATCCCCTGCCTGCCCTCGACCTCCACGAGGAGGGCGCGTTTGCCCTCCGTCGCGAGGGCGAGCGCGAGTGCCGCGGCCACCGTGGTCTTTCCGGTACCGCCTTTTCCGCTGACGACCTGGAGCCTGCTCACGTCTTTGAGCCTAACCAGTCGGTGCCCGGGCTACGCAGGAGGTGTCTGTGGCAGGCACTACAGTCGGCGTATGACCAAGTGGGAATACTCGACCGTGCCCCTTCTCGTGCACGCGACCAAGCAGATTCTGGACACCTGGGGCGAGGACGGCTGGGAGCTCGTCCAGGTCGTCCCCGGACCGAACAACCCCGAGCAGCTGGTGGCCTACCTGAAGCGGGAGAAGCAGGCATGACCAGTGTGGTCGAGGCGAAGCTCGCCGAGCTCGGCCTGACGCTGCCTGAGGTCGTGCCGCCGATCGCCGCCTACCAGCCGGCCGTGCAGTCGGGCGTGTACGTCTACACCGCGGGCCAGCTCCCGATGGTGGAGGGCAAGCTTCCGTGTACCGGCAAGGTCGGCGCGGAGGTGACGCCCGAAGAGGCCAAGAACCTGGCGCGTACGTGCGCGCTGAACGCCCTGGCGGCCGTCAAGTCGGTCACCGGTGACCTGGACCGCATCGCGCGTGTCGTGAAGGTCGTCGGCTTCGTCGCCTCCGCCGCCGACTTCACCGGCCAGCCGGCCGTGATCAACGGCGCGAGCGAGCTGCTGGGCGCCGTGCTCGGCGACAAGGGCGTGCACGCGCGCAGCGCGGTGGGAGTTACGGTGCTGCCGCTCGACGCGCCGGTCGAGATCGAGATCCAGGTCGAGCTCGTTTCTGCGTGACGACCGGGTCGCGGCCTCCTGACCCCGGTGCTCTCGAACATCCAACCGGGAGCGGATAGCCTCCGGCCATGTCCAATGGTCAGTGGTACCCGCCCGAGTGGCCGGACCGGATCCGCGCCCTCGCCCATGGCGAGCTCACCGCCGCGCCCCCCAAGCGGGCCGCCACCGTCATGCTCCTGCGGGACACGGCCGGCGGCCCCGCCGTCCACATGCTGCGCAGACGCGCCTCCATGGCCTTCGCCGGAGGCGCGTACGCGTACCCGGGCGGGGGAGTGGACCCTCGCGACGACGACCACCAGGTGGGCTGGGCGGGCCCGTCGTTGGACGACTGGGCTGTTCGCCTCGGGGTGGACCGCGCATCGGCGCAGGCCATCGTGTGCGCGGCGGTGCGCGAGACGTACGAGGAGGCGGGTGTGCTCCTCGCCGGCCCGACGGCCGACACCGTGGTCAGTGACACCACGGGTGACGAGTGGGAGGCGGACCGCCGGGCGCTGGTGGCCCGCGAGTTGTCCTTCGCGGACTTCCTCCAGCGCCGGTCCCTGGTGCTGCGGTCCGATCTGCTGGGCGCGTGGGCGCGCTGGATCACCCCCGAGTTCGAACCGAAGCGGTACGACACGTGGTTCTTCGTCGCCGCGCTGCCGGCCGGCCAGCGGACCCGTAACGCCTCCACGGAGGCGGACCGCACGGTGTGGATCAGACCGGCGGAGGCGGCGGCGGGCTACGACAAGGGCGAGCTGCTGATGATGCCGCCGACGATCTCGACACTGCGTACGCTCCAGCCGTACGCCACCGCCGCCGAGGCCCTCGCGGGCGCGGCGCAGCAGGACATGACGCCGGTCCTCGCGCAGGCGCGGCTGGTCGGCGACGAGGTGGTTCTGAGCTGGCCGGGCCACGATGAATTCACGAAGCGGATCCAGAGCACAGGAGGCACCGCATGACTGACGCCGCCGCGCTTCCCGGACAGCCCCGTGGCGGGGTGCTCTCCGGGCCGGCCACCGCACGCGCCGTCAACGTCCTCGCTCCCAACGCCTCCGCGATGACCCTGGACGGCACCAACACCTGGATCGTCTCCGAGCCGGACTCGGAGCTGGCGGTCGTCATCGACCCGGGGCCGCTCGACGACGTACACCTGCGGACGGTGATCGACACCGCGGAGAAGGCGGGCAAGCGCGTCGCGCTGACCCTGCTCACGCACGGGCACCCCGACCACGCGGAGGGCGCGGCGCGGTTCGCCGAGCTGACGCGTACGTCCGTACGGGCCCTGGACCCCGCGCTGCGGCTCGGGGACGAAGGGCTCGCGGCGGGGGACGTCATCACCACCGGGGGCCTGGAGATGCGCGTGGTGCCGACGCCGGGGCACACCGCCGACTCGCTGTGCTTCCACCTGCCTGCCGACCGGGCCGTATTGACGGGCGACACCGTCCTGGGGCGGGGCACGACGGTGGTGGCGCATCCGGACGGGCGGCTCGGCGACTACCTGGACTCGCTGCGGCGGCTGCGTTCCCTGGCGGTCGACGACGGGGTGCACACCGTGCTGCCGGGGCACGGGCCCGTACTGGAAGACGCGCAGGGCGTGGTCGAGTACTACCTGGCCCACCGGGCGAACCGGCTGGCGCAGGTGGAGACGGCCGTCGAGAACGGGTACGTCAGCGCGTCGGAGATCGTCGCCCACGTGTACGCGGACGTGGACCGGTCACTGTGGCCGGCGGCCGAGCTGTCGGTGCGGGCGCAGCTGGAGTATCTGCGGGAGCACGGCCTGATCTAGTACGGCGCTGGTCAGGCGTCCTTGCGCTTGAACTCATCGGTGGGGATGGGGACGGTGGACCCGTCTTCGAGTCGAAGCGTGATGGTCTCGCCGTACGTGTAGTACTCGCGCGCCTCGTAATCGTTGCCCCTGGGTCCCGTGAGCAGGGTGCATTCCCCCCGGAACGGGTCGATGATCAAGTAGATGGGGACGTCGTAGCGGGCGTACTGCTGGACCTTGATCTCGTAGTCGTTCACGTCGTCCTTGGTGGACACGATCTCGACGGCGGCCAGTATGTCCTCGTACGTGTAAGGCTCCTTCGCGCCCTCGGTCAGGATCGTCACGTCGGGTACACGGTCGGGGTCGCCGGGGAACTTGATCAGCACGTCGGAGATGAGCCGCTCCTCGCTGATTCCCGCGGCGTCGGCCGCGTTCTGTACGCGCCTGATCGTCCAGCTCTGCACATTGCTCTGCGGTGTCATCACGACGCGGCCCCCCACGACCTCGACCTTGAAGCCTTCGTGCTCCTTGGCGATCTGCTCAGCCGCGTGCCGCAGCACGTCGTCCATGACGCTCATCGCTGCCTCCTCGCTCGTCACCGACCGTATTCGCAGAATAGCCCCGGCCACTGACACCGGGCCGAAAACGGGGAAGGGCCGCCCCCACCAGGGACGGCCCTTCTCGCGTCGTACAGGCTCGTACTAGCGCGAGCGCTTCGCCAGGCGCTCCACGTCCAGCAGGATCACGGCCCGCGCCTCCAGGCGCAGCCAGCCGCGGCCCGCGAAGTCCGCGAGGGCCTTGTTGACCGTCTCGCGGGAGGCGCCGACCAGCTGGGCCAGCTCTTCCTGCGTCAGGTCGTGCACGACGTGGATGCCCTCCTCGGACTGCACACCGAAGCGGCGCGACAGGTCGAGGAGCGCGCGGGCGACACGGCCCGGCACGTCGGAGAAGACCAGGTCGGACATCTGGTCGTTGGTCTTGCGCAGCCGGCGGGCGACGGCACGGAGGAGGGCCGTGGCCACCTCCGGGCGTACGTTCAGCCAGGGCTGGAGGTCGCCGTGGCCGAGGCCGAGCAGCTTGACCTCCGTCAGGGCGGTTGCGGTGGCGGTGCGCGGGCCCGGGTCGAAGAGCGACAGCTCACCGATCAGCTCGCCGGGTCCGAGGACGGCCAGCATGTTCTCGCGGCCGTCGGGGGAGGTGCGGTGGAGCTTCACCTTGCCCTCGGTGACCACGTACAGGCGGTCGCCCGGGTCGCCCTCGTGGAAGAGGGCGTCGCCGCGAGCGAGCGTCACCTCACTCATTGAGGCGCGGAGCTCCGCGGCCTGCTCGTCATCGAGCGCCGCGAAGAGCGGGGCGCGCCGCAGAACGTCGTCCACGAGTTCTCTCCTTGTCGACCTGCTCATCACGGGAACCGTGGTCACCATGATGCCGGACGGTAAAACAGTGCGATCAATCACAAGTTTGACGTACCGGCGTGCCCGACCGTGCGGCAGGGGGCCGATTGGGGTGGCAATTGGCTGTGACCGGGGCGGATGTCAGTGCCGGGCTTTAGGCTGGCCGGGTGTCCAAAACGCCGGTGACAGTGCAGCCCAAGGGGGCCGGACAGGTGACTGAAGGCCGTAATTCCGCTGTGGGCGAACAAGTTCCGACGCAGCCAAAGAAAGCCACAAAAGAGGTAAAAACGCCCAAGCGGGCGAACGCCGCGAACGCTGCGAAGCCCGCCACGGCCGCCAAGCCCGAGTCGCGCCTCGCCATGGTCCGCCGCGCCCGGCGGATCAACCGCGAGCTCGCCGAGGTCTATCCGTACGCCCATCCCGAGCTCGACTTCGAGAGCCCCTTCGAGCTGCTGGTCGCGACGGTCCTCTCCGCCCAGACCACCGACCTGCGGGTCAACCAGACGACCCCTGCCCTCTTCGCCAAGTACCCGACGCCGGAGGACATGGCGGCAGCCGACCCCGAGGAGCTGGAGCAGCTGATCCGGCCGACGGGCTTCTTCCGCGCGAAGGCCCGCTCGCTGATCGGACTGTCCGCCGCTCTCCGGGACACCTTCGGCGGCGAGGTTCCCGGCCGCCTGAAGGACCTCGTCACGCTGCCCGGCGTCGGCCGCAAGACCGCCAACGTGGTGCTGGGCAACGCCTTCGGCGTCGCCGGGCTCACCGTCGACACGCACTTCGGGCGGCTCGTACGTCGCTGGAAGTGGACCGACAGCGAGGACCCGGAGAAGATCGAGGCGGAAATCGCCGCGATCTTCCCGAAGACCGAGTGGACGATGCTCTCGCACCGGATCATCTTCCACGGCCGCCGCGTCTGCCACTCCCGCAAACCGGCCTGCGGCGCCTGCCCGATCGCGCATCTGTGCCCGTCCTACGGCGAGGGCGAGACGGACCCGGAGAAGGCGAAGAAGCTCCTCAAGTACGAGATGGGCGGCTACCCGGGACAGCGGCTGAAGCCCCCGCCCGGCTACCCGGGAGCGCCGGCGCCGCCGCTGGGAGCCGCCGAGTGACGGGGGCGGCGCGCGGTCGCGCGGAACGAACGGGCCCGGTTCGGGCGTTGTGACGACGGGGGTGCCTATGACGCGTGGGAGCGAGACATACGACGGCCGGACGGCCGGGACGGCCGCCGGGACAGCCGGGGTGGCCGGGACCGCCGAGGCGGCCGGTCCGACCGAAGTCGCCGTGACGAGCCGTGGGCTGCCCGGGTGGCTCGATCCGGTGGCCGCCGTCGCCCGGTCCGTACGCCCCGAGCAGCTCAGCCGTTTCCTGCCGCCGGAGAGCGGCGCCGGACGCCAGTCGGCCGTACTGATCCTCTTCGGCGAGGGCGAGAAAGGCCCTGAGCTGCTGCTCATGGAGCGTGCGGGCAGCCTCCGCTCGCACGCGGGGCAGCTGAGCTTCCCCGGCGGCGCCCTCGACCCCGCCGACGGTGATCCGGAGACGACGGGCCCGCTGCGCGCCGCGCTCCGCGAGGCCGAGGAGGAAACCGGACTCGATCCCTCCGGCGTCCAGATCTTCGGCGTACTGCCCCGCCTCTACATCCCCGTCAGCAACTTCGTCGTGACGCCCGTCCTCGGCTGGTGGCGCGAGCCGAGCCCCGTCGGCGTCGTCGATTCGGCTGAGACGGCGAGCGTCTTCACGATCCCCGTGGCGGATCTCACGGATCCTGCCAACCGCGTGACGAGCGTGCACCCGCGCGGTCACAGCGGCCCGGCATTCCTGGCCGGACCCGCTCTGGTCTGGGGTTTCACGGCGGGCGTGATCGACAAGATTCTTCACTACGCAGGATGGGAGCGGCCCTGGGACCGCACCCGGCAGGTCCCGCTCGACTGGCACGCGTGACAGGGTGGCCATGTGAACGTCCTGGACATCTTGTTGCTGGTCGCGGCGGTGTGGTTCGCGATCGTCGGGTACCGACAGGGATTCGTCGTCGGCATTCTGTCGGTGATCGGCTTCCTCGGCGGTGGCCTCGTCGCGGTTTATCTGCTGCCGTTCCTGTGGGACCAGCTGACTGACGGATCGGAAGTCAGTTCGACGGCTGCCGTCGTCGCGGTCATCGTCGTGATCGTGTGTGCCTCGGTGGGCCAGGCCTTCACCACCCACCTCGGCAACAAGCTCCGCAGATACATCACCTGGTCGCCCGCGCGCGTCCTGGACGCCTCGGGCGGCGCGCTGGTCAACGTCGTCGCGATGCTCCTGGTCGCCTGGCTGATCGGCTCCGCGCTCGCCGGCACCTCGCTGCCCACGCTGGGCAAGGAGGTGCGTAACTCAAAGGTGCTTCACGGCGTCTCGCGCGTGATGCCCGAACAGGCGAGCATGTGGTTCACGGACTTCAGCTCCGTCCTCGCGCAGAACGGTTTCCCGCAGGTCTTCAGCCCCTTCTCCAACGAGCCGATCACCGAGGTCCAGGCCCCGGACCCGGCGCTCGCCGGCAGCCCCGTCGCCGCCCGCGCCAAGAAGTCCATCGTCAAGGTCGTTGGTACGGCGCCGAGCTGCGGCAAGGTCCTCGAAGGCACCGGCTTCGTCTTCGACAAGCGCCGCGTCATGACCAACGCGCACGTCGTCGGCGGCGTGGACGAGCCGACCGTGCAGATAGGCGGTGAGGGCAGGCGGTACGACGCCACGGTGGTGCTCTACGACTGGGAGCGCGACATCGCCGTACTGGACGTTCCGAACCTCGACGCCCCGGCACTCCAGTTCACGGACACCGACGCCCGCAGCGGCGACGGCGCGATCATCGCGGGCTTCCCGGAGAACGGCGCGTACGACGTCCGGTCCGCCCGCGTCCGTGGCCGGATCAACGCCAACGGCCCCGACATCTACCACCGCGGCACGGTCCAGCGCGACGTCTACTCGCTCTTCGCGACCGTCCGGCAGGGCAATTCGGGCGGCCCGCTGCTGACGCCCGACGGCAAGGTCTACGGCGTCGTCTTCGCCAAGTCCCTCGACGACGCCGACACGGGGTACGCCCTGACGGCCGACGAGGTCCGCGAGGACGTCCGCCTCGGCCGCGCCGCCAACCAGCAGGTCGACAGCGAGGCATGCGCGCTCTGAGGCGCTCCGAGAGGCGGGTCACCATCCCATGCGTCTGACGATCCTCGGCGGCGGCGGCTTCCGGGTCCCCCTCGTGTACGGAGCGCTCCTGCGCGACCGCGCCGAGGGCCGCGTCACCCACGTCACCCTCCACGACCTCGACCGGGCGCGGCTGACGGCGATCGCCCGCGTACTGGCCGACCAGGCGGACGGGTTCCCGGACGCGCCGGCCGTGACCGTGACCACCGACCTCGACGACGCCCTGCGCGGCGCCGACTTCGTCTTCTCCGCCATCCGGGTCGGCGGCCTGGAAGGCAGGGCCGCCGACGAGCGCGTCGCCCTCGCCGAAGGCGTCCTGGGCCAGGAGACGGTCGGCGCGGGCGGCATCGCGTACGGACTGCGTACGGTCCCGGTGGCCGTCGACATCGCGCGACGCGTGGCGCGGCTCGCGCCCGAGGCCTGGGTCATCAACTTCACCAACCCGGCCGGCCTGGTCACCGAGGCCATGTCCCGCCACCTCGGCGACCGCGTCATCGGCATCTGCGACTCTCCCGTGGGCCTCGGCCGCCGCGTCGCCGGCGTGTTGGGCATCGCCGACCCGGCGGCGGCCCGGCTCGACTACGTCGGCCTGAACCACCTCGGCTGGCTCCGGGGGGTGTACGCCGACGACGAACCCGGCCGCGGCAACCTGCTCCCTGCCCTGTTCGAGGACGAGAGCGCGCTGGCCTCCTTCGAGGAGGGCCGGCTCTTCGGCGCCGAGTGGCTGCGCTCGCTCGGCTCGGTCCCCAACGAGTACCTGCACTACTACTACTTCAACCGCGAGACGGTCACCGCCTACCGCGAGGCGAAGCAGACCCGCGGCGCCTTTCTCCGCGACCAGCAGGCGCGCTTCTACGCGGACATGGCGGACCGTACGCCCGGGTCGCCGCCGTCCGGCGCCCTGGCCGCGTGGGACCGTACCCGCGCCGAGCGCGAAGCCACGTACATGACGGAGAACCGGGAGGCGGCGGGCGCGGGGGAGCGCGCCGCCGACGATCTGGAGTCCGGTGGCTACGAGTACGTCGCGCTCGTCCTGATGCGGGCCATCGCCCGCGACGAACGCGCCACGCTCATCCTCAACGTCCGCAACCGGGGCACCCTGTCGCTGCTCGACGAGGCAGCCGTCATCGAAGTCCCGTGCCTGGTCGAGGCGACCGGCGCCCGCCCCGTCGCCGTATCACCGCTGACCGGCCATGAGGCGGGCCTGGTGGCCGCGGTCAAGGCGGTGGAACGGTGCGTACTGGAAGCGGCGGAGAGCGGGTCGGCGCGGGCAGCGGTGAAGGCGTTCGCCCTGCACCCGCTCGTCGACTCGGTCGGGGTGGCACGGAAGCTGCTCGACGGCTACCGGAGCGTGCACCCCGGACTCGATTATCTCAAGTCCGGGGTTCGGTAGCGTCAGATAGCTTCAGTCGCGAGGGTGACGCAGCCGCGCCGAGACCCAGCGGGCCCGGCGGCGGAGGATGCGTGGGATCCCGATCGCGCGGGAAGGCGGGCCGTGGCCCTGATCCTGCGGACCGCCCCCTTCGTGGGTGCTCAGCGCTGTGGCCGAGCGGCGGTTGCGTGCTGCGTCACCGTAGTCGTGCGTCCAGCCCATACCCCGACGTTTGCCCGTGCCCCAAGGTCCGTAATCGCGTCGGGGGCAGCCAATTGGCCTATGCGTCAGGCAATTGGCTGTTCGTAGGACAAGCGTTCAGCCGCTCAGCGATCCGGCTCTGGATCCTTCAGCCAGTTGACCAGCTCGGTCGAGAACGCCACCGGGTCCTCTTCGTGCGGGAAGTGGCCCAGACCGTCGAACAGCCGCCATCGGTACGGCGCTTCGACGTACTCGCCGGAACCCGCCGCGCTGCGCGTCCGCATCACCGGGTCCAGCGATCCGTGCAGATGCAGCGTCGGCACCCGTACCGGCCGCTTCATACGCCGGTTGAACTGGATGCCGTCGGGCCGTGCCATCGACCGCACCATCCACCGGTACGGCTCGATCGAGCAGTGCGCCGTCGACGGAATCGACATCGCCCGCCGGTATACGTCGACGTCCTCGTCGTCCGGCAGCCGTGGCCCCGACCAGTCCCGGACCAGTCGGCCCACCAACGCCGCGTCGTCCGCCATGAGCTGACGCTCCGGCAGCCACGGCCGCTGGAAGCCCCAGACGTACGATCCGGCCCGCGTCTGGGACACGTCGGAGAGCATCGCCGAGCGCCAGCGCCGCGGATGCGGCATCGACGAGACCACGAGCCGGCGTACGAGCTTGGGCCGCATCACGGCCGCCGTCCACGCCAGGTACCCGCCCAGGTCGTGCCCGACGAGCGCCGCGTCCGGCTCGCCGAGCGAGCGCACTACGCCGGTGATGTCGAGCGCGAGGTTCGCCGGGTCGTAACCCCGCGGCGTACGGTCGCTGCCGCCCACGCCCCGCAGGTCCATCGCGACGGCCCGGAACCCGGCGTCGGCGAGCGCGGTCATCTGGTGCCGCCACGTCCACCAGAACTGCGGGAAACCGTGCAATAGCAGCACGAGCGGTCCGTCCCCGACTTCCGCGATGTGGAAGCGCGCCCCGTTGGCCGCGACATCGCGGTGGGTCCACGGGCCGTCGGGGCGTACGACAGAAGCGGGAGAAAGAGCCGGAGCCGGAGCGGGAGCAGGGGCTGGAGCAGAGGTGGGAGCAGGAGCGGTCGCGCCGGAGCCGGAATCTGGGACGGTCATGTGGACGAGCGTGCCACAGCCACTGCCTTGTCACCGACCTGGCGCGGATGCGGCTTGACGCCCTGGAGTACGGCCGCCGTCTGCTTGGCCGAGGCGATGCTCTTCTCCGGCGGCTTGACCTTCTTGAACTTCGAGACGGCGATCAGCGCCAGCAGGCCCGCCAGCAGCAGAAACGCTCCGCCGACGATCAGGAAGGACCAGGCGAGCCCGAGCCCCAGGTTGTGGATGCCGTACGCCGCGGCGAAGCTCAGCACCGGCAGCGAAAAGAGCGCGAACACCCCCGCGACACCAATGGCCGTACCGCCCATGCCGACGCGCTTGGCGTCCTGCCGCAGCTCGGCCTTGGCCAGCGCGATCTCGTCGTGCATGAGTGCGGACATTTCGGCGGTCGCCGATGCGACCAACTGGCCGAGGCTGCGGTCGACGCTGTCGGCTGTCACCGTGCGGGCGGGGTCGCTCATAGCTCTCTCCCTCTTCAGTGCTACGTCTGCTGTGTCTGCTGCGTCTGCTGCGTCTGGATCTGATGTCGAATCATGCCGGACTGTCGTCCTTGCCGCTGGAAGCCCCCGCGAGTTCGGCCAGCTTGCGGTGCTCCGCGGCCTTCTTCTCGTGGATCGCGGCCATCCGCAGGTGGTAATCGGGCTGACCGAGCTCGTAGATGTCCGGAATGCCGTCCTGGTCCTCGTCGCGCTCCTCGTCCTCGACCATCGCGCGGTACTTGCGTACCCGGAGCTTGAGCAGAATCCCGGAAAGTACGGCGGCGATCAGCGACCCGATGAGTACGGACGCCTTGACCTGGTCGGTCAGCTCGGCGTTCCCGGTGAAGGCCAGTTCGCCGATGAGCAGCGAGACCGTGAAGCCGATGCCGGCCAGCGAGGCGACGGCGAAGACGTCGGGCCAGGCGAGGTCGTCGTTGAGCTCGGCCTTGGTGAAGCGGGCCGCCAGCCACGTACCGCCGAAGATGCCGACCGCCTTGCCGACCACCAGACCGAGGACGACGCCGAGGGTCTCGGGCCGGGTGAACACTTCGCCGACCGCCTTGCCGGAGACGGTGACCCCGGCGGAGAACAGCGCGAACAGCGGCACGGCGATGCCCGCCGAGATGGGTCGTACGAGGTGCTCGATGTGCTCGCCGGGGGAGTGGGCCTCGCCGTTCTCGTCCCGGGTGCAGCGCAGCATCAGGCCCATCGCGACACCGGCGATGGTGGCGTGGACGCCGCTGTTGTACATCAGGCCCCAGATCACCAGGGCGAGCGGTACGTAGAGGTACCAGCCGCGCACGCGCCGGCGCAGCAGCAGCCAGAAGACGGCCAGACCGACGACCGCGCCGCCGAGTGCGAGGAAGTTGAGGTCGCTGGTGAAGAAGACGGCGATGATCAGGATCGCGAACAGGTCGTCGACGACGGCCAGGGTGAGCAGGAAGGCGCGCAGCGCGGACGGCAGCGAGGTGCCGATGACCGCGAGGACGGCGAGGGCGAAGGCGATGTCGGTGGCGGTCGGGACCGCCCAGCCGTCCAGGGACCCGTCCCCGGTCACGTTGACCAGGACGTACACGAGGGCCGGCGCGACCATGCCGCTGAGGGCGGCGATGACGGGGAGCGCGGCGGCCTTGGGGTCGCGCAGTTCGCCGGCGACGAGTTCGCGCTTGAGTTCGATGCCCGCGACGAAGAAGAAGACGGCGAGGAGGCCGTCGGCGGCCCAGTGCTGGACGGAGAGGTCGAGGCCGAGGGAGGCGGGGCCGACGTGGAAGGCGCGTACGGACTCGTAGCTGTCGCTGAGGCCGGTGTTCGCCCAGATCAGTGCCGCTATCGCCGCGATGAGGAGCAGTACGCCGCCGACGGTTTCGGTGCGCAGCGCGTCCGCGACGAAGGTGCGCTCGGGCAGCGAGAGCCGTCCGAGGAACTTGCGGGGGCTGGGCGGGGGCGTTGGGTTGGACGGGTTGGGCGGCGCGGTGGGGCGGGGCGCGGTCACGGGGTGGGGCCTCCGGTCGGTGGGCAGCATGGAACACATTGCCGACCAGACTTCCCGGCACACCTCTTGAGTTTTGACGCGTTCCTTACGCGAACAGACACTCTACCGGGGGCATGCAAGGGCGTAATCCGGTGAATCGTCACTTTACGAACGTAATGGGCAGAACGGGCACCCGGCGCGGTGAGCCGGGTGCCCGTTCTGAACGCTGGTGAGGCGGTTGGGAGCGGTCAGTCCTCGCTGGAGGCGCTCGGCAGCTGGGTCTGGATCAGGTCCATCACGGAGGAGTCGGTGAGCGTGGTGACATCGCCCAGTTGCCGGTTTTCCGCGACGTCCCGCAGCAGCCGCCGCATGATCTTTCCGGAGCGCGTCTTGGGCAGTTCGGCCACCGGGAGGATCCGCTTGGGCTTCGCGATGGGGCCGAGGGCGGTGCCCACGTGGTTGCGCAGTTCGGCCACGAGGGTGTCCGTCTCGGACGCCGTACCGCGCAGGATCACGAAGGCGACGATGGCCTGACCGGTCGTCTCGTCGGCCGCGCCGACAACCGCCGCCTCGGCGACGGACGGGTGGGACACGAGCGCCGACTCGACCTCGGTGGTGGAGATGTTGTGGCCGGACACCAGCATCACGTCGTCGACCCGGCCGAGCAGCCAGATGTCGCCGTCGTCGTCCTTCTTGGCGCCGTCGCCCGCGAAGTACTTGCCGGGGAAACGGGACCAGTAGGTTTCGATGAAGCGCTGGTCGTCGCCCCAGATCGTACGCAGCATGGACGGCCAGGGCTCGGTGAGGACGAGGTAGCCGCCGCCTCCGTTCGGGACCTCGTTCGCCTCGTCGTCGACGACGGTCGCGCTGATGCCGGGCAGCGCGCGCTGGGCGGATCCGGGCTTGGTCTCGGTGACGCCGGGCAACGGCGAAATCATCATCGCGCCGGTCTCGGTCTGCCACCAGGTGTCCACGATCGGCGTCTTGCCGGCGCCGATGTGCTCGCGGTACCAGATCCACGCCTCGGGGTTGATCGGCTCGCCGACCGAGCCGAGGATGCGGAGACTGCTCAGGTCGAACTTGGCGGGGATGTCGTCCCCCCACTTCATGAACGTCCGGATCGCGGTCGGCGCGGTGTAGAGGATCGTGACACCGTACTTCTGGATGATTTCCCAGAAGCGGCCCTGGTGCGGGGTGTCGGGCGTGCCCTCGTACATGACCTGCGTCGCGCCGTTGGCGAGCGGCCCGTACACGATGTACGAATGGCCGGTCACCCAGCCGATGTCGGCCGTGCACCAGTAGACGTCGGTCTCCGGCTTGAGGTCGAAGACGGCGTGGTGGGTGTACGCCGCCTGGGTGAGGTAGCCACCGGAGGTGTGCAGGATGCCCTTCGGCTTACCCGTCGTGCCGGACGTGTAGAGGATGAAGAGCGGGTGCTCGGCGCCGAAGGCCTCGGGGGTGTGCTGGGCGGACTGGCGCCCGACGATGTCGTGCCACCACACGTCGCGGCTGTCGTCCCACGCCGTGTCCTGACCCGTGCGGCGTACGACCAGAACGTGCTCCACCTGCGGGCACTTGGCGACGGCCTCGTCGATCGCGGGCTTGAGGGCCGTGGGCTTGGTGCGCCGGTAGCCGCCGTCCGCGGTGATGACGAGCTTCGCGTCGGCGTCCTGGATGCGGGAGGCGACGGCGTCGGCCGAGAAGCCGCCGAAGACGACCGAGTGCGCGGCTCCGATGCGGGCGCAGGCCAGCATCGCCACGGCGGCCTCGGGAATCATCGGCAGGTAGACGGCGACCCGGTCGCCCTTGCGTACGCCCAGCTCCGTAAGGGCGTTGGCGGCGCGCGAGACCTCGTCCTTGAGTTCGGCGTAGGTGATCGCGCGGCTGTCGCCGGGCTCGCCCTCGAAGTGGATGGCGACGCGGTCGCCGTGGCCGGCCTCGACGTGGCGGTCCACGCAGTTGTACGCGACGTTGAGCTCGCCGTCGGCGAACCACTTCGCGAAGGGCGGATTCGACCAGTCGAGTGTCTCGGTCGGCTCGGTGGCCCAGGTGAGCCGCCGGGCCTGCTCGGCCCAGAAGCCCAGCCTGTCTGCCTCGGCCTGCTCGTACGCCTGCGCCGTGACGTTGGCGTTCGCCGCCAGCTCGGCGGGTGGCGCGAAGCGGCGCTCCTCCTTCATGAGGTTGGCCAGGCTTTCGTTGCTCACGACATCTCCCATTCCCAGGGCGTCCGATGTGTCCCGTGCCCTAGCTCATCAGTCCCGTGCCCGGGTGACAAGAGCCTTCCGGGAATTGGTTTAGACCTGTGAGCTGCGGCGGGCCGCATCCGGGCCGGTGTTGGTGGCGGCGTACGGCCCCTCCTCGCAGGGCGGTGCGGGGAGGGGCCATACGGTCTCACGGACGCGGAGGCGGATCGGTTCAGGCGCGCGACTCTTCGAGTGGGCCTTCTAGGCCTTCAGGGCCTTCGGGGCCTTCCGCGTCGGACGGGCCGACCCGGTCGAAGACCTCGCAGGTCTCGCCGATCCGCATACCGTCCTGGAGCAGATAGGCCTGGGCCTCGCCGACATGGAAGTACATGCCGTGCAGTTCGAGTGTGCCCTCGTCGAGCCGCCGCCGTACCGCCTCGTGCGTACGCAGATGCTCCAACTGCTGGACCACGTTGGTCAGGCAGAGCTGCTCGACCGCGTCGGCCGGCAGCCGCCCCGAGATCCTCGCCCAGGAGTGTTTCCTGCTCCTCATCCGCTCCAGGCTGGGCGCGCCGTGCCGCAGCCAGCGCCGCAGTGGCGTCTGGGCCTCGTCCGGCTGCGTGTTGAGCGGCGTGTTGAGCGGCGTGTTGACCGGCGTATTGAGCAGGGCCTGCATCGCGCCGCAGCCGGAGTGGCCGCAGACAGTGATGGACTGCACCTTCAGTACGTCCACGGCGTATTCGATGGCCGCCCCGACCGAGTCGTCCGCGCTCTCCGCACCGGGTGGCGGGACCAGATTGCCCACATTGCGTACGGTGAAGAGGTCACCGGGGCCACTCGACGTGATCATGCTGGTGACCAGCCGGGAGTCGGCGCACGTGATGAACAGCTGCGACGGCGTCTGCCCCTCACGGGCGAGCCGGGCCAGCTCGTCGCGCACCAGCGGCGCCGTGTTGCGCTGGAACGCGCTGAGCCCGGTGGCGAGTTGGCCGGCACTGCGGGTCGGCAGGCCCACCCCGACGGCTGAGGGGGCGGCGGCATGGTTGTCGCAGTGGTGGTTGCGCCAAGGGGTCCACGGCCGGCAGCAGGTGTGGGTGGACTGCGTGGAACGGGCGGGACCGGCCGAGTCGGGGGAGCCGGAGAAGTTGGGGTCGGTGAAGTCGGTGAAGTCGGTGAGTTCGGCGAAGTCCGGCGAATCGGCGCCGGGGGCCGGCCCGGTGAACCGGTGACCCGAACGCCCGGTGATTTCCACCCGGCCGCCTTGCGCGGCATGCGCGGTCTGCCAGTCCTGGAGCGTTTCGTACGCCGCGTGGTCCATGAAGGAGCCGTCCAGCTCGACGACCGCGTCGGCCCCGTGGGGCACCTGGCTCAGGGCACGGCTCAGCCGGGGCACAGCGAGGAAGGTCAACTGGCCGCGCACCCTGATGTGATGGACGCCGTCGGCCGTCGTCTCCGTGGTGACATGAGTCTTGGCCAGCCGGTGGAGCGCGACCGCGACCGCCACCCCGATCCCCATCGCCACACCTTCCAGTACACCGAAGAGAACGACCCCGGCGACCGTCACCACGTAAACCAGCATCTCCCGGTGGCGGGAGGCGCTGCGGATGTGAGCGACGCTCACCATCTGGAAGCCGATGACCATCACCAGCGCGGCGAGCGCGGGCAGCGGGATCAGATCGATGACTGGCACCAGGAAGAGCGCGGCGAGAACGATCCACACTCCGTGCAGCATCGTGGAGTGCCGACTGACCGCGCCTGCCGACACATTGGCGACGCTGCGTACGGCGACACCGGCGACCGGCAGTCCGCCGAGCGCCCCGGACACGATGTTCGCGGCGCCCTGGCCCGCCAGTTCGCGGTCGAGGTTCGAACGCGTCCCTTCGGTCGGCGGCGTCTTGCGGGCGGACACCAACTTGTCGACGGCGACAGCCGACAGCAACGACTGCACGCTCGTGACCAGCGTGACGGTGAGCACGGCCGCGGCGATGCCGAGCACCGGCCCTTCCGGCAGTCCCGGCAGCGCATGACTGCTCCAGGACGGCAGGTCGACGCGCGGCACCTTCATCCGGGTCAGCGCGGCGAGCGCGGCACCGGCGAGCACCGCGACGAGGGCGGCCGGCACCTTGTGGGCGATCCGGCCCGTACGCCCGGGAATGTGCGGCCACAGGAGCAACACGGTGACGGTGAGCGCGCTGACCAGGATTGCGGGTCCGTGGAGGTTGGCCAATTGAGCGGGCATGCCCCGCACGTTCTCGACGGCGGAGCTCTGCGGGGTGCCTCCCAGGACGATGTGCAGTTGGGAGAGGGCGATGGTCGCGCCGATGCCGGCCAGCATGCCGTGCACGATCGCCGGGCTGACGGCGAGCGCGGAACGGGCCACGCGCACTGAGGACAGGGCGAGTTGGGCCAGGCCGGCGGCGACGGTGATGGCGCAGGTCGTGCGCCAGCCGTACTGCTGGATCAGGTCGGCCGTGACCACCGTGAGGCCGGCGGCCGGTCCGCTGACCTGGAGGGGAGCCCCGCCGAACCGGCCGGCGACGAGGCCGCCGACGGCGGCGGCGACCAGGCCGGCCTGAAGCGGAGCGCCGGTGGCGAGGGCGATACCGAGGGAGAGCGGCAGCGCGATCAGGAAGACGGTAATCGAGGCGGACACGTCCGCTCCCGCGATGCGGAAGCGGCGTCGGCGGCCGTCGCCGGGCGGCGGGCTGTGTGGACGCTCGGATCGGGGTGCGCCGGTGGCGCGCGAAGAGTGGTCGGTGCGGGTGGGGACGCAGGCAGACATGGTTCCCGTCTCCTCCGGGGCAGCGCGGTCGCGGAATGTTGGGACGCGGCCGTGGGTCACGGCGTGCAGCGGCGGGATTTTCAACTCTCGGTAAATGAATGGTAATGCAGAGTAAAGAAGGAAGGGGGTAATTAGGTCTAAATGGGCCAACGTTTCACCCGTACTGGTGAATAAGGAATTTAAGCGGCTTGTCGTATTTATTCCTCCGCTAGGCCGTGCGAGGTTTGCCGCGCTGTGTCGGCACTGCAGCGCACGAAACCTGACGGAAGAGGGTGGGCGGATGATGGCCGCCACGAAGAGGATCGTCTTCGGCGTCGCCGCCGTGGCCCTGGCAGGCTCGCTCGCAGCCTGCTCGGGATCCGCCGGCCAGGGCGCCCCCGGCGCCGGGCAAGGCGCCCACGGAGCGAAGAAGAACGCGCCCAGGCCGGCGCCCATGAGTGCGGTACGCCTGATCGGCGACGGCTCGACGGCGTACACCGGAAAGCAGCCCCATCTGACCAAGCCGCACAGGCTGAAGCCTGGTCAGACACCGCCGCAGTTCGTCGTCTTCTCCTGGGACGGGGCGGGGGAGGACAGCCAGCGGCTCTTCTCCCACTTCCGCGAGGTCGGCAAGAAGTACGACGCGACGATGACGTACTTCCTCAGTGCCGTGTACCTGCTCCCCGAGGACAAGAGGCACCTCTACGACCCGCCTCAGCACTCACCGGGCCGCTCCGACATCGGCTTCAACGACGTCGAGGGAATCAGCGACACCGTGGAACAGCTGCGCGGCGCGTGGCTGGACGGCAATGAGATCGGCACGCACTTCAACGGCCACTTCTGCGGCAAGGACGGGGGCGTCGGCACCTGGTCCACGGAGGAGTGGAAGAGCGAGATCGCACAGGCGAAGGCGTTCGTGAAGCGCTGGAAGACCAACTCGGGCCTGAAGGACGCCAAGCCACTGCCGTTCGACTACGACAAGGAGCTCGTCGGCGCCCGCACCCCCTGCCTGGAGGGGCAGAAGAACATGATGGCGGCCGGAAAGGAGCTGGGCTTCCGCTACGACTCCAGCGGTATCGGAAAGCAGGTGTGGCCGAAGAAGACCCAGGACATGTGGGACATTCCGCTCCAGCTGGTGCCGGTGCCGGGACGGGCCTTCGAAACGCTCTCGATGGACTACAACTTCATGGTCAACCAGTCGGGAACGGTCAAGGGTGATCCGGCCCAGCACGAGTTCTGGGGCAACCAGATGCGCGACGGCCTGCTCCAGGCCTTCGACCGCTCGTACGACGGAAACCGGGCCCCGCTGATCATCGGCAACCACTTCGAGTCCTGGAACGGCGGCACGTACATGCGCGCCGTCGAGGAGACGATCAAGACGGTCTGCGTGAAGCGGGACGTGCGCTGCGTCTCCTTCAAGCAACTCGTCGACTGGCTGGACGCACAGGACCCGCAGGTGCTCGCGAAGATGCGCACCCTGGAGGTCGGGGAGAACCCGCAGGAAGGCTGGGCGTCCTTCCTGACCACCCGGCCCACGGCGGCCGCCCCCAGCGCAGGGACGGCCTCCCACGTCAAGCCGGCTGAACGGCACTGACCTCCACGAAACGCTCCCCGAGAACGAAGGCGGGTCGCCTGGGAGGGCTGGGGGACGAGCAGCGCCTCTCCGAGCACGAAGGCGGGGTCGACCTGGGCAGCCAGGCAGGTTCCTCCTTCTGCGCCCCTCGCGCCGCTCGGCGCCGGGGGCGCCTCTCGGGCTTCGGGGCGCTGTGCCGGACTCCGTCCGTCCGGGCCCGCGGCCGGGGGATGGGTGGTTGCGGCTCTAGGAGGGCTGGGGGACGAGCAGCGCCTCTCCGAGCACGAAGGCGGGGTCGACCTGGGCAGCCAGGTCGGCACCCGTCTTCGCGTTGCCCCAACTCTCCGCGTTCTTCAGGTGGAAGTGCACCATCTGGCGCGTGTAACGCTCCCAGTCGCGCTCCGCGTACGAGTCCTCCGCGGCGTCCTGCAAGGTCTGGAGGGCGAGGCGGTTGTCAGCCTCCAGGAGCTCGAATGGGGACGGGCGGCCCTTCTCCATCGCGCGGACCCAGTCGGACGCCCGGACGGTGACCAGCAGGTCGTCGCCCACTTGCTCGCGCAGGAAGTCGATGTCGTCCTGGCCCTGCACCTTGTTGCCGACGACCTTGAGGGATACGCCGAAGTCCGCCGCGTACTCCTTGTACTGGCGGTAGACGGAGACGCCCTTGCGGGTCGGTTCGGCCACCAGGAAGGTCATGTCGAAGCGGGTGAACATGCCCGAGGCGAAGGAATCGGAGCCGGCCGTCATGTCGACGACGACGTACTCGTGCGGGCCGTCGACGAGGTGATTGAGGCACAGCTCGACCGCCCCGACCTTGGAGTGGTAGCAGGCGACACCCAAGTCGGACTCGGTGAACGGCCCGGTGGCCATCAGCCGGATCTCACCGTCGTCGAGCCGCACGGTACGGGCGCACGCGTCGTACACCGGGTTGTCCTCGCTCACCCGCAGCAGGCGCGAACCCTCTCCCGGCGGCGTGGTCTTGATCATCGTTTCGGCGGAGGCGATACGGGGATTCGCGCCGCGCAGGTAGTCCTTGATGAGGGGCAGGTGCGCACCCATGGCGGGCAGCGCCGCGGCCTGGGCCTCGTCGAGACCGAGCGCGGCGCCCAGGTGCTGGTTGATGTCGGCGTCCACGGCGACGACCGGGGCTTCGTTGGCGGTGAGGTGGCGGATGAAGAGCGAGGACAGCGTCGTCTTGCCGCTGCCGCCCTTCCCCACGAAAGCGATCTTCATGTTCACCAAGGGTAATCGCATGATTGCGTGCTGTGCGCACAGTGAGTGAAGAAGACCACTCCAAGGTGGGGTGAGTGCTATGGATGCGTAGGCTCCTTACTTATGAGTACGACTGCTGACCCACTCGCGGCGCTGGGCGCGCTGCCCGGCGTGCCCGAGGCCGTGGACTCCGTGCGCAAGGCCGTCGACCGCGTCTACGGGCACCGCGTCATGCGGCGCCGCAGCAACGAGATCACCGCGGAGGCGGCGCTGCGCGGCGCTCGCGGCTCGGCGGCGCTCGCGGGTGCGGACTGGGCGCTGGAGGAGGTACGTCGGCGTACCGACTTCAGCGTCGACGAGGAGTCGCGGACGGTCGGAGCGGCGCTGCGGCTGACCGCCGAGGCCGGACAACTGCTGTCCATCTGGCGCCAGTCGCCGCTTCGGGTGCTGGCCCGGCTGCACCTGGTGGCGGCGGGCGGGGCAGGGGTGTCCGACGAGCTGGTGGGCCGGCCGCGGCTCGCGGGCGAGCCCGTGGACGAGCCTTTGATCGAGCTTCCGCTGCCGGGCGCCGACGAGGTGGCAGGGCGGCTCGAAGGGCTTTCGGAGCTCATCATCGCGGGCGGTTCCGCGCCTGCGCTGGTGACGGCGGCCGTGGTGCACGGCGAGCTGCTGGCGCTGCGCCCGTTCGGCTCGTACAACGGCCTGGTGGCGCGCACCGCCGGGCGGATTGTGATGATCGGCAGCGGCCTCGACCCGAAGTCGGTCTGCCCGGCGGAGGTCGGGCACGGAGAGCTGGGGCGCGCGGCGTACGTCGCGGCGCTGGAGGGCTACGTGTCAGGGACGCCGGAGGGTATGGCGGCGTGGATCACGCACTGCGGGCGTGCGGTGGAGCTGGGGGCCCGGGAGTCGACGGCCGTCTGCGAGGCGCTTCAGCGCGGAGCTGCCTGAGCCGGGGGCGCTTTTCGGCCGGACAAAGGGTTGCGGCGGTACCAGTGGAACGGTACCGCCGCTGGCATGTCCGCCGAGTTACCATGCGTCCTCGAATTTATGCCCATCAGGTCGGGAACTTTGCCCGTCACCTGGTGCGGCTGGCCCGTAATCGACGGGTCGACGTCGCGTGGGTGCTCAACTTCCATGCTCGGTCCGTGGGGCCTTACTGCGTTTTAGGTCATCCTCTCGGATGTCCCTGGTCTCGCGGGCCGTTAATTCATTTGTACTCCTGAAGCCGGGGAAGCGAAAGCCCTGGACGTGCTTCTTTGCGTATCGGTTCAAATGCGGGCAAAGTTTTCGCATTGCCGACGGGCTCGCCGGCCGGGCCTGCGGCTGACGTACCAGACCAGCCCTGCGGTGGCGGCGGCCGCACCGACCGCGGCCGCGGCGACGAGCGCGGGGCGGGGCGGCATGGAGAAGGCGGGCAGCCGCTGCTTGAGCCGGACCGGCCGGTTGAAGACGAGAACCGGCCATTCGCGGGCGAGTGCTTCGCGGCGCAGCGCCCGGTCCGGGTTGACCGCGCAGGGATGGCCGACCGACTCGAGCATCGGGATGTCCGTGGCCGAATCGCTGTACGCGTAGCAGCGCGCCAGGTCGTACCCCTCGGACGCCGCGAGCTCCTTGATCGCCTCGGCCTTGGTGGGGCCGTACGCGTAGTACTCGACCTCGCCCGTGAAACAGCCGTCGTCGCCGACGACCATCCGGGTCGCCACCACGCGGTCGGCTCCCAGGAGCTCACCGATCGGCTCGACCACCTCCGCGCCCGAGGTGGAGACGATCACGACGTCGCGGCCGGCGGTGTGGTGCTCCTCGATGAGGGAGGCCGCCTCGTCGTAAATGATGGGGTCGATCAGGTCGTGCAGTGTCTCGGCGACGATCTCCTTGACCTGCTGGACGTTCCATCCCTTGCAGAGCGCGGAGAGGTACTCGCGCATGCGCTCCATCTGGTCGTGGTCCGCGCCTCCGGCGAGGAAGACGAACTGGGTGTACGCCGTGCGGAGAGCAGCTCTGCGGCTGATCAGTCCGCCTTGATAGAAGGACTTGCTGAAGGTCAGCGTGCTCGACTTCGCAATGACGGTCTTGTCGAGGTCGAAGAAGGCGGCTGTTCGCGGCAAGGAGCGTTTTTCCACGAGGCGAGCATAGGCGCCCACCATTCGGCGTACGCTGTGGCGCGTGGGTTTGCCTGAGAAGGCTCTCGGGTACACCATGGAAGTCACGGATCGTTCGCGACCGTGCTACCCCGGTCCGACTCCTCCCCCCCCGAGTCGGCCGTGGAGACGACCCCCGTTCTCCCCCCCGACGGGGGTCGTCGCATGTCCGGACGCGGTTTCGCCCTCCGGTTCTGATCATTCTCCCCCTCCTCGCCCTTCTCGGCCCGTGCCGCGGCTGCCTTCCACTCACAAGACGCGTGACGCTGCGTAGTCGTTCCGCCGCTCTCCGGAAGTCACTGGTATAGGTGAGCGGGATATTCACAACCGATGAGTTGTCCCCCGTTTTTCAGCAAGATCCACACGATTTCCCAGATCCCCCCACGGTGATTGCGTCCACGAAGTTCGTGGACGCAAGGAATCGCAGTGAGAAGGGGGCGGAGATCGTGGCCGGATCCATGACACCCGACCGACAGCCGGCCGCCGGAGCGCGGCAGGGCGGACCGCTGATCGTCACCGAGGACGTCGACCTCCTCGACGATCTGCTGCGGCTGTGCGCCGCCGCGGGCGCCGAACCGGAAGTCCACCACGCGGTGCCCGAGCGCAGGGGCAGCTGGGAAAGCGCGCCGCTGATCCTCGTCGGTGACGACGCCGCCGACCGGGTGCGCGGGGCGGTGCTCGGACGCGGCGGAGTGCGCAGACGCGGCGTGATGCTCGTGGGCAAGGACCAGGACGACCCCGATGTGTGGCGGCGCGCGGTGGAGATCGGCGCCGACCACGTGCTGCGGCTGCCCGACGCGGAGAGCTGGCTCGTCGAGCGCATCGCCGATGTGGCGGAGGGCGTGGGGCGCCAGGCCCTGACCGTGGGAGTGCTCGGCGGGCGGGGCGGGGCAGGGGCTTCGACTCTGGCGTGTGCGCTGGCGGTGGCCGCCGCCCGCACGGGTTTGCGCACGATGCTCATCGACGGCGATCCGCTGGGCGGCGGCCTCGACGTACTGCTCGGTGGGGAAGCCGTGGAAGGCATGCGGTGGCCGGATTTCGCGGAGTCCAGGGGGCGGGTCGCCAGCGGCGCGCTCGAAGAGTCGCTGCCCGAGCTGCATGCGCTGCGCGTGCTGAGCTGGGACCGCGGCGACCGTGTGGTGATCCCGCCGGAAGCGATGCGCTCGGTGCTGGCCGCCGCCCGCAGGCGTGGTGGGGTCGTGGTCGTGGACCTGCCGCGCCGGGTCGACGAGGCCGTGGCCGAGGCGCTGGCCCAGCTCGACCTCGGACTGCTGGTGGTGCCCGCGGAGTTGCGGGCCGTCGCGGCGGCGAGCCGGGTGGCGTCCACCGCGGGCATGGTGCTGCGGGACCTGCGGGTGGTGGTGCGCGGGCCGTACGCCGCGGGCCTGGACGAGGAGTCGGTGGCGGGGCTGCTGGGGCTGCCGTTGGCCGGTGAGCTGCCGGTGGAGTCGGGGCTGCTGGAGGCGCAGGCCGGCGGTTCACCACCGGGTGGCAGTGCCCGTGGACCGCTGGCCCGGTTCTGTACGGCGTTCTGGGAGCAGGCGCTCGCCGGGGGCGGTGTCTCGTGAGCGCGGGGATGCTCGACGCCGTGAGGCAGCGGCTCGCCGAGAGCGGGGCGGAGCCGACGCCGGCCCGGGTGGCTGCCGCGCTGCGGGCGCAGGGGCGGCTGCTGGGGGACGCGGAGGTGCTGGGGGCGGCCGAGGAAATGCGCTGCGAGCTGGTGGGGACGGGGACGCTGGAACCGCTGCTCGCCGACCCCTCGGTGACGGATGTGCTGGTGTCCGCGCCCGACCGGGTGTGGGTGGACCGGGGCGGCGGCCTTGAGCTCACTGGCGTCTCGTTCGCCGACGCGGCCGCCGTGCGCAGGCTCGCGCAGCGGCTCGCGGCGGTGGCGGGGCGGCGGCTGGACGACGCGAGGCCCTGGGTGGACGCCCGGCTGCCCGACGGGACGCGGATGCACGCGGTGCTGCCGCCGGTGGCGGTCGGCTCCACGTGCCTGTCGCTGCGGGTGGTGCGGCCCAAGGCGTTCTCGCTGGCCGAACTGGTCGAGGCCGGGACGGTGCCACCGGGCGGTGACGGACTGCTGCGGGCGATCGTCGAAGCCCGGCTCTCGTACCTGATCAGCGGGGGCACGGGCACGGGGAAAACCACGCTCCTCTCGACCTTGCTCGGGCTCGTCGGGGAGCGGGAGCGGATCGTGCTGGCCGAGGACTCGGCGGAGCTGAGGCCCGATCACCCGCATGTGGTGCGCCTGGAGTCGCGCCCCGCGAACCAGGAGGGCGCGGGGCAGATCACGCTGCGGGACCTGGTGCGTCAGGCGCTGCGGATGCGGCCCGACCGGTTGGTGGTCGGCGAGGTGCGGGGCGCCGAGGTCACCGAGCTCCTGGCCGCGCTCAACACCGGGCACGAGGGCGGGTGCGGGACCGTGCACGCCAACGCGGCGACGGATGTCCCGGCGCGGCTGGAGGCGCTCGGGGCGGCCGCGGGGCTCGACCGGGCGGCGCTGCACAGCCAGTTGGCGGCGGCCCTGTCGGTGGTCGTGCATCTTGCGCGCGGCCGGGGCGGGCTGCGGCGGGTCGCCGAGGTCCATGTGCTGGAGCGGGACGCGGCGGGGCTGGTGGTGACCGTGCCGGCGCTGCGGTGGGGCGCGGAGGCCTTCTCGTACGAACGCGGCTGGCTCCGGCTGCGTGCGCTGATCGGGGGTGCGCTGTGACGGGCGCGGGCGCGGCGCCGGTGTATGCGGCGGCGATGTGCGCGGGGGCGGCGGCCTGGCTGCTGGCGGGGCGGGACCGGGACCTGCGGCGGGCGCGGCTGATGCTCGCGGGCGGGGCGGTGGACCCGGGCGGCCCGGGCGCGCTGTGGGAGCGGTTGGCGGCGCCGGTGCGGGGGCGGCTGGGGCGGGAGTGGCTCTGTGTGCCGGTCGCGGTGCTCGTGGCCGTGCTGGGCGAGTCGGTCCTGCCGTTGGTCGCGGGAGCGGTGGCTGTGCCGCTGGTGCGGCGCCGGCTGCTGGCCGGGGTGAGGCGCCGTGAGCGGGGGAAGCGGGCGGACGAGGTGATCGCGCTGTGCGCGGCGGTGGCGGGCGAGTTACGCGCCGGGAGGCAGCCGGGGCAGGCGCTGTTCACCGCCGCGGCGGGCACCGGTGGCCTGGGCGGGGCGGAGGCCGACGTGCTGGCCGCGGCGCGGTTCGGCGGGGACGTACCCGACGCGCTGCGCAGGGCCGCGCGGGAGCCGGGGGCGGACGGGCTCGTGGGGGTCGCCGCTTGCTGGCGGGTGGCAGTGGACGGCGGCGCCGGTCTCGCGGCCGGGCTCGACCGCCTGGAGGGTGCGCTGCGGGCCGAGCGCGACCAGCGCGAGGATCTCCGGGCGCAGCTGACGGGGGCGTGGGCGACGGTGGCGCTCCTGGCGCTGCTTCCGGTGGCCGGGCTGCTGATCGGCAGCGCGCTGGGGGCCGGACCGCTGCGGGTGCTGCTGCACACTCCGGCCGGGCTGGGGTGCCTGCTGGTCGGCGGGTTGTTGGAAGGGGCGGGTCTCTTCTGGGCCCGGCGGATCGTACGACGGGGGGAGGGCTCATGAGCGGGGAAATTGTCCACAGGCTGGGGGTGGTGGTGTCGGTCGCGGCCACCGCGGTGTGGCTGGCGCTCGCGCTGGCCGGGCGGCGGCGGGAGCGGTTGCTGCGCAGGCGGCTGGCGGCGCTGCTGGCCATGGAGGCGGCAGGCGCGGCCGGGGCGGGCTTCGGGCGCGGGTGGCGGTGGAGGCCCGAGTACGGAGTGCGGCTGCTGCGCTGGGGGCCGCCGCTGGCAGCCGTTGTCACCGGGTACGTGCTGGTCGGTGGGCTGACCGGCTGCGCGGTCGGGGCGGTCGCGGCGTACGGGACCGTGCGGTGGCAGCGGGGGCGCAAGCCGCGCGAAGAGGGCCCGGTCGATGCCCGCCAACTTCCGCTTGCCGCCGATCTTCTGGCGGCCTGTATCTCGGCCGGCGCGGGGCCGCGCGAGGCGGCGGAGGCGGTCGGGGATTCGCTCGGCGGCCCGGTGGGTGAGCGGCTGGCGCGGACCGCCGCCGAGCTGCGGCTCGGAGGTGAACCGGCCGACGCGTGGGGGCGGCTGGGCGCGATACCTGGCGCCGCGGGGCTGGCCCGCTGTCTGGAACGGGCGGGCGCCACCGGGGCTCCGGCGGCCGAACCCGTCGCCCGGCTGGCCGAGGGCCTCAGAGCGGAACGGGCGCGGGAGGCCGCGGCCCGGGCGCAGCGGGCGGGCGTGCTGATGGTCGGGCCGGTCGGGCTGTGCTTTCTGCCCGCCTTCCTGGTGGTCGGAGTGGCGCCCGTGGTGATCGGGCTGGCGAGCGGACTGATGAACGGCAACTGACCTTGGGGGTCGACATGTGGGTGTGGATGCGGGTGCGAGCGCGGGCACGCAGGCTGGTGTGCGGGGCGGCCGGTGGCGGGGACGCGGGGATGACGACGTCCGAGTACGCGATGGGGACGATCGCTGCCTGCGCGTTCGCGGCGGTGCTCTACAAAGTCGTCACGAGCGACATGGTCGCGGGGGCACTGGAAGCGGTCGTGGGGAGGGCACTCAATGTGCCGTTCTGAGGCCGGCGAACGGGGACGTGCGGACCGGGGCTATGTCACGGCGGAGGCGGCCGTGGTGGTGCCGGCGCTGGTGCTCTTCACCATGGCGCTGATCTGGGCGCTGATGGCGACCTCGGCGCAGATCCAGTGTGTGGACGCGGCGAGGGCGGGCGCCAGGGCCGCCGCACGGCAGGAGCCGGCGGTCGCGTCCGTCGCGGCTGCCCGGCAGGCGGCGCCGCGCGGGGCGCGCGTCACGATCGGCAGGGAGGGGGACCTGGTGCGGGTGACCGTCGAGGCCCCCTCCCCGGGCCTCGGCGCGCTGTCCCTGACGCTCCGGGCGGAGGCGGTGGCACTGGCCGAGGAGAGCGTGGGGGTGCCGGTATGAGGGGGAGGTGGAGCGGCGGTGGTGTGCGGCATGAGCGGGGTGCCTGGAGCCCCCGGGTTGGTTCCGGCCGTTGGGGTGGTGCCGGCTATCGGGGTGGCGTCGGCCTTTGGGGTGGCGGCCATCCGGGTGGCGTCGGCCGCCGGGCCGGCCGGGGGGAGCGCAGTGGGTTGGGGCGGGGGGATCTCGGGGGCGCCACGGTGCTGGCCGTCGTGGCTGTGGCCGTGCTCGGGGCGGTGTTTGCGGGGGCGTTGGCGGCCGGGCAGGCGGTGGTGGCGCGGCATCGGGCCGGCGGTGCCGCGGACCTGGCGGCCCTCGCGGCCGCGGCGCGATGGATGCGGGGTGAGGCCGCCGCCTGCGGTGAGGCGGCCGAGGTGGCATCGGCTCAGCATGCGCGGCTGGTGAGGTGTTCCGTGTACGGCGAGGTCTCCGACGTAACGGTGGAGGCCGGTGCGGGGCCTTACAGGGTGGCCGTGAGGGCCCGGGCGGGGCACGCCGGGCCCGTGGCTGCCGGACTAACTCCGAGGGGCTCTCCGTGGCAGCAGGAGGCTTCGGGGCCTCCGGCGAAACCTGGGTATCCAGGCCATTCGGGGTATCCAGGGCGGCCTGGTCGGCCGGGGCTCCCCTGAGGAGGACGGTGAGGAGGCGGACGGCGGCGCGCTTGTTGAGCGGGTCGTTGCCGTTGCCGCACTTGGGCGACTGGATGCACGAGGGGCAACCCGCCTCGCACTCGCAGGACGCGATGGCCTCACGGGTGGCCGTCAGCCACTGGCGGGCGGTGTGGAAGGCCCGCTCGGCGAACCCGGCGCCGCCCGGATGGCCGTCGTACACGAAGACCGTCGGCAGCAGGGTGTCCGGGTGGAGCGGGATCGAGACGCCGCCGATGTCCCAGCGGTCGCAGGTGGCGAAGAGCGGGAGCATCCCGATGGAGGCGTGCTCGGCGGCGTGCAGGGCGCCGCCCAACTGCTCCGGGTTGACGCGGGCGGCGTCGAGCTGGTCCTCGGTGACCGTCCACCACACGGCGCGGGTGCGGAGCGTCCGGGGAGGGAGGTCGAGTTTGGTCTCACCGAGCACTTCGCCGGTGATGAGTTTGCGGCGGAGGAAGGAGACGACCTGGTTGGTGACTTCGACAGAGCCGAAGCAGAGGCGGCCTTCGCCCCACGGGATCTCGGTGTCGGTCTCCAGGACGGAGATGGCGGTGGTGTCGCGGGCGGTGGTGGAGTACGGCGGGTTCGCCTCCTCGACCAGGGCGACAGCGCCGTGCGGGTCGTCCAGGTCCAGGTGCCGCACCAGGTACGTACGGCCCTGGTGGAGGTGGACCGCGCCGTCGTGGACGGAGGCGTGGGCGGCTGACGCGTCGACCGTGCCGAGGAGCCGGCCGGTGTCCGCCTCGACGATCTGCACGGGGCGACCGCCCTCGCCCCGGATGTCGGTGAGGTCGGCGGCCCGCTCCCGGCGGGTCCAGTACCAGGACTTGCCCCGGCGGCGGAGCAGGTTGGCAGCCTCCAGCTGCGGCATGAGTTCGGCGGCGGCCGGGCCGAAGAGCTCCATGTCGGCATCGGTGAGCGGGTGCTCGGCAGCGGCGGCGCACAGATGGGGGGCGAGGACGTACGGATTGGCGGGGTCCAGGACGGTGGATTCCACCGGTTGGCGGAACAGGGCGTCGGGATGGTGGACGAGGTACGTGTCCAGCGGGTCGTCGCGGGCGACCAGGACCGCCAGGGCGCCCTCACCCGAACGGCCGGCCCGGCCGGCCTGCTGCCAGAGGGAGGCGCGGGTGCCGGGGTATCCGGCGATGACGACGGCGTCCAGGCCCGACACGTCGACGCCGAGTTCGAGTGCGGTGGTGGCGGCGAGGCCGAGGAGCTCGCCGGAGTGCAGGGCACGCTCCAGGGCGCGGCGTTCCTCCGGGAGGTAGCCGCCGCGATAGGCGGCGACCCGGGCCGGGAGCGAGCGGTCGACGGCGGCCAGGCGTTCCTGGGCGATGAGGGCGATCAGCTCGGCGCCGCGCCGGGAGCGTACGAAAGCGACCGAGCGGACGCCCTGCACGGTCAGGTCGGTGAGGAGGTCGGCGGTCTCGGCGGTCGCGGTCCGGCGTACGGGCGCTCCCTTCTCGCCCTGCAGTTCGGTGAGCGGCGGCTCCCAGAGGGCGAACACCAGTTCGCCGCGCGGGGAGGCGTCGTCCGCGACCTCCCGGACGGCGAGGCCGGTCAGGCGGCCGGCGGACACGGCGGGTTCCGCGGAGGTGGCGGAGGCGAGGAGGAAGACGGGATTCGCGCCGTAGCGGGCGCACAGGCGGCGAAGACGGCGGATCACCTGGGCCACGTGCGAGCCGAAGACTCCGCGGTAGGTGTGGCACTCGTCGATGACGACGTAGCGCAGGGCGCGCAGGAAGGAGGCCCAGCGGGGATGGGAGGGGAGTATCCCCAGATGGAGCATGTCCGGATTGGTGAGGACGTAGTTGGCGTACTGACGTACCCATTCGCGTTCCTCGACCGGCGTGTCGCCGTCGTACACCGCCGGCCTGACGGCGTTGCCCAGCGGCGCGGCGAGGGCCTTCACCGCGCGGCGCTGGTCGGCCGCGAGGGCCTTGGTGGGGGCGAGGTAGAGGGCCGTCGTGCCGCGCCCGTTCGGTGCTTCGGAGCCGTCGAGGAGGGTGGTGAGGACGGGGGCCAGATAGGCGAGCGACTTGCCGGACGCCGTGCCGGTGGAGATGACGACCGACTCGCCGTCCAGTGCGTGCTCGGCGGCCTGCGCCTGGTGGGTCCACGGATGCTCGATCCCGGCGGCCTGAATCGCCGCGATCACTTCCGTACGGATGCGGTCGGGCCACACTGCATGAGAACCCGCACGTGGGGGCAAGTGCTCCGTATGAGTGATGCGCGAGGACCGGCTCTCGCCTGCGGAGAGCCGGTGGAGGACCGTACGGGGAGAGGGGCGCGCACCCGCATTCTCCGTAGGTCTGCTGGGACGGTGATTCTTGGCCATCGGCACCGAGTGTGTCACTGGCGTGAAGGACAATGGTTCCAAGGCATCGTGCATGCCTGCAGGTAAGTGATTGAATGCCATCGCGGCTGGCGTTCCGTCCTCTGGCTCCGCCGGGGAGACCTCAGGGGGGCGGCCGCTCGATAGCAAGGTGCTGGAGGATCCGTGGACCTGTCCCTGTCGACTCGCAACGTGTCTGGACCTGGTGGCGACCGTACGGTCGTCGAGGTCGGTGGCGAGATTGATGTGTATACCGCGCCCAAGCTGCGCGAGCAGTTGGTCGAGTTGGTGAACGACGGCAGCTACCACCTGGTTGTCGACATGGAGGGCGTGGACTTCCTCGACTCCACCGGGCTCGGCGTGCTCGTGGGCGGACTCAAGCGTGTGCGGGCCCATGAGGGCTCGCTGCGTCTGGTCTGCAACCAGGAGCGCATTCTCAAGATCTTCCGAATCACCGGGCTGACCAAGGTGTTCCCCATTCACACCTCGGTCGACGAAGCCGTCAACGCCACCGACTGACGGCTTCCGGGACCACCGGAAGAAGGACCAGGGGCACCGGGCCGCAGGCCTGGGCCCCTGAGAAGCACGCCCGTACGTCCGAGGGGGACCGCAGATGGCCACCGTTGAACTCCGCTTCAGCGCCCAGCCCGAGCACGTCAGGACGGCCCGCCTGGTGGCGGCCGCCGTGGCGCGCCGGGCCGGGGTGGACGAGGCGGTGCTGGACGAAGTCCGACTCGCGGTCGGCGAAGCGTGCACCCGTGCGGTGGGACTCCACCGCAGCAATGGCATCTCGGCTCCGGTCCGGGTCGCTCTGACCGAGGAGGAGAAGTCGTTCTCCATCGAGGTCGGGGACGAGGTGCCTGGTTCGGGTGGCGGTGCGGCCGGATCGGTCCCCGGGGTGCGTGGCGCCACCGGGGCCGGGTCCGAGTCCGGGGGAGCCGGCGCCGAATCCGACGCCGATGCCGACGGTGAGGACGAGATGGGGTTGGCGGTCATCAGTGGACTCGTCGACGATGTCGAAGTCGTCACCGGCGCGTCCGGCGGCACCATCCGCATGACCTGGCCGACGACACCGGCTGCCGTTTCCCCCTGATCTTCTGCCGGTCCTTGTGGACCGGATCTTTTCCGTGAGGCCCTGCTGAGCAGGGCCTTTCGTATTTCCCTAGATCTTTCTGGGAGATCATTCCGAAATCGCCAATGCGTTTGCCCCATTACCGCTTTCGAGGGGATTGCGGGAACGCGATCATTTGCTGAGTGGCAAGCGAAGGTCAATTCGGTTTGCGGCGCTCTGTTTTGATCAGCTTCCGCTCCCTACAATCCGTCCACATCTTGAGCGCTGAGCGTCAAGGAGGACGAATGGCGGGGCTCTTCACATCGCAGCAGCTGGACCACCCCTCTACTCTCGCGGCAGCGGTACTCACCGACGAGAACCGGATCATCGTGATCGTCATCGCCGTAGTGGCACTGGCGGCCCTGGTCGTCGCCCAGCTGCTGGTACGTCAGGTACTGGCAGCCGGCGAAGGCACCGACAAGATGAAAGAGATCGCGGCGGCGGTGCAGGAGGGCGCGAATGCCTATCTTGCACGGCAGTTGCGCACACTCGGCGTTTTCGCCGTCGTGGTGTTTTTCCTGCTCTTGCTGCTTCCGGCCGACAACTGGACGCAGCGCGCCGGACGTTCCGTATTCTTCCTGGTCGGCGCGCTTTTCTCGGCGGCGACGGGTTACATCGGGATGCGTCTGGCCGTACGCAGCAATGTGCGTGTGGCAGCCGCCGCGCGTGAAGCCACTCCGGCGGAGGGTGAGCCGGAAAAGGATCTTACGGCGGTCTCGCACAAAGCAATGAAGATCGCTTTCCGTACGGGCGGCGTGGTCGGCATGTTCACGGTGGGCCTCGGCCTGCTCGGTGCCTCCTGTGTGGTCCTCGTGTACGCCGCCGACGCGCCCAAGGTGCTGGAAGGGTTCGGACTCGGCGCCGCGCTCATCGCGATGTTCATGCGAGTCGGCGGCGGCATCTTCACCAAGGCCGCCGACGTGGGCGCCGACCTGGTCGGCAAGGTCGAACAGGGCATCCCGGAGGACGATCCGCGCAATGCCGCGACCATCGCCGACAACGTGGGCGACAACGTCGGCGACTGCGCGGGCATGGCGGCCGACCTCTTCGAGTCGTACGCCGTGACGCTCGTCGCGGCGCTCATCCTCGGCAAGGTGGCCTTCGGCGACGCCGGACTGGCCTTTCCGCTGATCGTTCCGGCGATCGGCGTGGTCACCGCGATGATCGGCATCTTCGCGGTGGCCCCGCGGCGCGCCGACCGCAGCGGAATGTCCGCCATCAACCGCGGCTTCTTCATCTCCGCGGCGATCTCGCTCGTCCTGGTCGCGGTGGCGGTCTTCGTCTACCTGCCGTCCTCGTACGCCGACCTGGACGGCGTCACCGACGCCGTCGTCAAGGGACACGAGGGCGACCCGAGGGTGCTGGCGCTCGTCGCCGTCGCCATCGGCATCGTCCTGGCCGCCCTGATCCAGCAACTGACGGGGTATTTCACCGAGACGAACCGGCGCCCCGTCAGGGACATCGGCAAGTCCTCGCTGACGGGCCCCGCCACCGTCGTCCTCGCCGGTATCGCCATCGGCCTGGAGTCCGCCGTCTACACCGCGCTGCTCATCGGCCTCGGCGTGTACGGCGCGTTCCTGCTCGGCGGTACGTCGGTCATGCTCGCCCTCTTCGCGGTGGCCCTGGCCGGCACCGGCCTGCTCACCACCGTCGGTGTCATCGTCGCCATGGACACCTTCGGCCCCGTCTCCGACAACGCGCAGGGCATCGCCGAGATGTCCGGCGACGTCACGGGCGCGGGCGCGCAGGTCCTCACCGACCTGGACGCCGTCGGCAACACCACCAAGGCCATCACCAAGGGCATCGCCATCGCCACCGCGGTCCTCGCGGCGGCCGCGCTGTTCGGCTCGTACAAGGACGCCATCGCGACGGCACGCGACGACGTCGGGGCGAAAGTCGGGGAGCTGGGGCTCCAGATGGACATCTCCCAGCCCAACAACCTGGTCGGGCTGATGCTCGGCTCCGCGGTCGTCTTCCTCTTCTCGGGGCTGGCGATCAACGCGGTGTCCAGGTCGGCGGGCGCGGTGGTCTTCGAGGTGCGGCGGCAGTTCCGCGAGCACCCCGGGATCATGGATTACACGGAGAAGCCGGAGTACGGCCGGGTGGTCGACATCTGCACCAAGGACGCGCTGCGCGAGCTGACCACACCGGGCCTGCTGGCCGTGCTGACGCCGATCGCGGTCGGCTTCTCGCTGGGCGTCGGCGCGCTCGGCTCGTTCCTCGCGGGCGCCATCGGGACCGGCACGCTGATGGCCGTCTTCCTCGCCAACTCCGGCGGCGCGTGGGACAACGCCAAGAAGCTCGTCGAAGACGGTCATCACGGCGGCAAGGGCAGCGACGCCCACGCCGCGACCGTCATCGGCGACACGGTCGGCGACCCGTTCAAGGACACCGCGGGTCCCGCGATCAACCCGCTGCTGAAGGTGATGAACCTGGTGGCGCTGCTCATCGCTCCCGCGGTGGTGCAGTTCAGTTACGGCGCCGACGCCAGCGCCGGAGTGCGCGCGGTGGTGGCGACGCTCGCCATCGCCGTCGTCGTCGGCGCGGTGTACGTCTCCAAGCGGCGCGGAATCGCCGTGGGTGACGAAGACAACTCCGGAGGAGTCTCCGGACGGGTACCCAAGCCGGCGGATCCGCCGGTGCCGTCCAAGGTCGTCTCGTAGGAGTAGTCGTAACGCCTGATCAGTGGGCGGGCGGACGGCGCGTGCTGACGCGGCGTCCGCCCGCCGCTATGGGTCCGCCGCTGTTCCGCGGCTGCTTCGTGAGGTGTCTCTCGCTTGGTGCAAATGGCTTCAATAGCGTATGTAATGGACGCACGGCATGCGGTTGTCGCCCACTTGGCGTGTATGTTCCGGGGCCGAGAGCCTTGGAAGGGACCAATCCGGTGAACAAGAAGTTTGCGGCCGCGCTGTCCGGCGGTGCGGTACTGGCAATGGCGCTGTCCGGCTGCGGCGACGACGACAGTGACGACAAGGTCAACGACTGGGCGAAGACGGTCTGCGACCAGGTCCAGCCCCAGCTGAAGAAGATCTCGGACGCCAACACCTCCATCCAGAAGCAAACCGCGGACAACAGCAAGCCCGTCGACGTCCAGCGGACGGACTCCCGGGCCTTCCAGCAGATCTCGGACGCCTACAAGGCGATGGCCACCGCCGTGGACAAGGCGGGCGCCCCGCCGGTCGACGACGGCGAGACGACCCAGAGGGACGCGGTCAAGGAGCTCAACGCGTCCTCGGCGGCGTACGCCGGGCTGCGCAAGCAGGTCGACGGGCTCGACACCGACGACCAGGCGAAGTTCGCGGACGGCCTCAAGGGCGTCGCGGACGAACTGAACAAGATCAGCAGGAGCGGCGACCGCGCGCTCCAGAAGCTCCAGTCGGGCGAGGTCGGCCAGGCGATGGCCAAGCAGCCCGGCTGCCGGAAGCCGGGCGCGACGCCCGCCTCCCCGGCGTCCCCGGACGCGTAATCGCGGCGCATACGGCCCTGCCGCGCGGCCCGGTACCCCACAAGGGGGCCGGGCCGCGCGGCTTTTGTCAGCGGCAGCGGTGACAATGGCCGGGTGAGTACGACCAGACTCCCCGCGCCCGAAAGCTCCGCCCGCCTCCGCGACGCGCTCCTCGCCGCCGAATTCACCGCCGACGGGCTGCTCGAACTGCTCGGCGCGCCCGCGTACGCGGCGCTCGCCCGCAGCGAGACCGTGCCCGCTCTGCGCTGCACGCGCGGCGGCAGCCCGCTCGAAACGCTCGTGCGGCTCTTCCTGCTCCAGCAGGCCGTGCCGGCCGCCCGCGCCCGCGCCGCCCTGCCCCTGGAGCAGTGCCTGGCCGACGGCTGGCTGGTGCGCGAGGGTGCGGATGGGGGCGGGGGCGCGGACGGCGGCGTACGGGCCACTGTGGACGTACGGCCCTACGGCGGCGAGGAGGGCCAGGACTGGTTCATCGTCTCCGACCTCGGCCGCGCGGTCGGCGGCGCCGGTGGCGCGGGCACCCGCGAGGAGGGTGTCGTCCTCGGCGTCGGTGGCGCGTCCACCACGCTCGCCGGGATCACCGTCCGTGCGCCGGTCTCCAGCGCCCTCGACCTCGGCACCGGGTCCGGCATTCAGGCCCTGCACGCCGCGCAGCACGCGGTGAAGGTCACCGCCACCGACCTGAACCCGCGCGCCCTCCAGTTCGCGCGGCTCACCCTCGGGCTCTCCGGGGCGCCCGAAGCCGATCTGCGCGAGGGCTCCCTCTACGAGCCGGTCGGCAAGGACACGTTCGATCTGATCGTGTCCAACCCGCCCTTCGTCATCTCGCCGGGTGCGCGGCTGACGTACCGCGACGGGGGAATGGGCGGGGACGATCTGTGCCGCCTGCTCGTTCAGGGAGCGGGGGAGCGCCTGAACGACGGGGGGTACGCGCAGTTCCTCGCCAACTGGCAGCACGTGGAGGGCGAGGAGTGGCAGGAGCGGCTGCGCTCCTGGGTGCCGCGCGGGTGCGACGCGTGGATCGTGCAGCGCGAGGTGCAGGACATCACGCAGTACGCCGAACTGTGGCTGCGCGACAGCGGCGACCACCGCTCCGATCCCGCCCAGTACGCCGCGCTATACGACGCCTGGCTGGACGAGTTCGAGGCCCGCAAGACCAAGGGCGTCGGCTTCGGCTGGATCACGCTGCGCAAGTCCGGCGCCGAGAATCCCTCGATCACCATCGAGGAGTGGCCGCACCCCGTCGAACAGCCGCTCGGGCCGGTCGTACGGGCCCATTTCGAGCGCCAGGACTACCTGCGGACGCACGACGACGCGGCGCTGCTCGCCGGCCACTTCAAGCTCGCCGACGAAGTCGTGCAGGAGCAGATCGGGCTGCCGGGCGCGGAAGACCCGGAGTACGTGGTGCTGCGCCAGAACCGGGGCATGCGGCGCGCGACGAAGGTCGACACGGTCGGCGCGGGCTTCGCGGGGGTGTCCGACGGGTCGCTCAGCGCGGGCCGCATCCTCGACGCCATCGCGCAACTGCTCGGGGAGGACCCGGTGCTGCTGCGGGACCGTACGCCCGAGGCGATCCGGCTGCTGGTCGAGCAGGCGTTCCTGGAGCCGCTGGACTGAGCCGGCCGGCTCAGCCCCTTGCCGCCCACACGCCGTTCACCGGCAGTTCGCGTCCAGGTCGCCGGGCGGTGTTCCTGGGGTGCCAGCCTCACCGTCCGGGGAGCCAGGTCGGCGACGGTGAGGGGTTACGGGGATGGAGAGCGGGCCAGCGGTTTTCGCCGGAGCGGCGTTCACGCTGTTCGGGGCCGGACTGCTGTGGTGGACGGGGGCGCGCGCTCTGCACCGCGCGCCGGTGGCGTACGGAACGAGCCCCGCGATCTCCTTCGCGCTGGCCACCGCGTTCGGAGTGGCCTTCGTCGTTCTCGGAGTGTGGTGTTTCGGCCGGATCTGATCGGAAGAGATCCACACGGCATCTCCACGAGGTCTTAAGTGGGGTCCCGCAGAGGTGGTCGGGCGGTCCGGGCGGCAGGAATGCCGGGAGTCGGGTTACCGTTCGAGTGGCCGTTGCGGGCTTTTGCCGTTTGACACGGGGACGGGTTGTACCGTCACACTCCGCAGCGTCACGTATGGACCACTGAGTGTCGACCGGAGAGAAGAGCCAAGTTGTCCCCGACCAGCGAGACCGCACACGGCGGCCGCCGACTCGTCATCGTCGAGTCGCCCGCCAAGGCGAAGACGATCAAGGGCTACCTCGGCCCTGGCTATGTCGTCGAGGCGAGCGTCGGGCACATCCGCGACCTCCCGAACGGCGCCGCCGAGGTGCCCGACAAGTACACCGGCGAGGTGCGCCGCCTCGGCGTCGACGTAGAGAACGACTTCCAGCCGATCTATGTCGTCAATGCTGACAAGAAGTCGCAGGTCAGGAAGCTCAAGGAGCTCCTCGCGGAGTCCGACGAACTCTTCCTCGCCACCGATGAGGACCGCGAGGGCGAAGCCATCGCGTGGCACCTCCTGGAAGTCCTGAAGCCCAAGGTTCCGGTCCACCGGATGGTGTTCCACGAGATCACCAAGGACGCGATCCGCGAGGCCGTGTCCAATCCGCGTGACCTGAACAAGCCCATGGTCGACGCACAGGAGACGCGCCGCATCCTCGACCGTCTTTACGGCTACGAGGTCTCGCCGGTCCTGTGGAAGAAGGTCATGCCCCGGCTGTCCGCCGGACGTGTCCAGTCCGTCGCCACACGTCTCGTCGTCGTACGGGAACGCGAGCGCATCGCTTTTCGTTCTGCTGAGTACTGGGACCTGACCGGCACGTTCTCCACGGGACGCACCGGTGACGCCTCCGACCCGTCCTCTCTGGTCGCCCGCCTGACGACGGTCGATGGCAGGCGCGTCGCCCAGGGCCGCGATTTCAGCTCCGTGGGACAACTGAAGAGTGACGTCCTTCACCTCGACGAGGCGAACGCGCGCTCCCTGGCCGCCGCTCTCGCCGACTCGCCGTTCGCCGTCCGCTCGGTCGAGTCGAAGCCGTACCGCCGCTCGCCGTACGCCCCGTTCCGTACGACGACCCTCCAGCAGGAGGCCTCGCGCAAGCTGGGCTTCGGCGCCAAGTCCACGATGCAGGTCGCGCAGAAGCTGTACGAGAACGGCTTCATCACGTACATGCGTACGGACTCCACGACGCTCTCCGACACCGCGGTCCAGGCGGCCCGCGCCCAGGTGACGCAGCTGTACGGCGCCCAGTACCTGCCGGACAAGCCCCGCACGTACGCCGCGAAGGTCAAGAACGCGCAGGAGGCGCACGAGGCGATCCGCCCCTCGGGCGATCGCTTCCGCACCCCTGCCGAGACCGGCCTGAGCGGCGACCAGTTCCGGCTGTACGAGCTGATCTGGAAGCGCACCGTCGCCTCCCAGATGAAGGACGCCGTCGGAAACAGCGTGACGGTGAAGATCGGCGGCCGGGCGAGCGACGGCCGCACTGGGACATTTAACGACGTCGAGTTCTCCGCCTCCGGCAAGACGATCACCTTCCACGGCTTCATGAAGGCGTACGTCGAAGGCGCCGACGACCCGAACGCCGAGCTCGACGACCGTGAGCGCAGGCTCCCGCAGGTCGCCGAGGGCGACGCGCTCTCGTCCGAGGAGATCTCGGTCGACGGGCACGCCACCAAGCCGCCGGCCCGCTACACCGAGGCCTCGCTGGTCAAGGAGCTCGAAGAGCGCGAGATCGGCCGCCCGTCGACGTACGCCTCGATCATCGGCACGATCCTCGACCGCGGATATGTCTTCAAGAAGGGCACGGCGCTCGTGCCGTCCTTCCTGAGCTTCGCCGTGGTCAACCTGCTGGAGAAGCACTTCGGCCGGCTCGTCGACTACGACTTCACGGCGAGGATGGAGGACGACCTCGACCGCATCGCGCGAGGCGAGGCCCAGGCCGTGCCGTGGCTGAAGCGCTTCTACTTCGGTGAGGGCGGCGACGAGGGCATCGCCGGTGTCGCTCCGGGCGGTGCGGCGGACGCCGGGAACGGCGACGGCGACCACCTCGGCGGCCTCAAGGAGCTCGTCACCGACCTCGGTGCGATCGACGCCCGTGAGATCTCCTCCTTCCCGGTCGGCGAAGGCATCGTGCTGCGCGTCGGCCGCTACGGCCCGTACGTGGAGCGCGGCGAGAAGGACGCGGAGGGCCACCAGCGCGCCGACGTGCAGGACGACCTGCCGCCCGACGAGCTGACCGTCGAGTACGCCGAGGAGCTGCTGGCCAAGCCGAGCGGCGACTTCGAGCTGGGCACGGACCCGGCGACGGGCCACCAGATCGTGGCGAAGGACGGCCGGTACGGCCCGTACGTCACGGAGATCCTTCCCGAGGGCACTCCGAAGACCGGCAAGAACGCGGTCAAGCCGCGGACGGCGTCGCTCTTCAAGTCGATGTCCCTCGACACGGTGACGCTGGAGGACGCGCTCAAGCTGATGTCGCTGCCGCGCGTCGTCGGCACCGACGCCGAGGGCGTCGAGATCACCGCGCAGAACGGCCGGTACGGCCCGTACCTCAAGAAGGGCACGGACTCGCGCTCCCTGGAGACCGAGGACCAGCTCTTCTCGATCACGCTCGAAGAGGCGCTGGCGATCTACGCCCAGCCCAAGCAGCGGGGCCGCGCGGCAGCGAAGCCGCCGCTCAGGGAACTGGGTACGGACCCGGTCAGTGAGCGTCCGGTGGTCGTGAAGGACGGGCGCTTCGGCCCGTACGTCACGGACGGCGAGACGAACGCGACGCTGCGGACCGACGACAGCGTGGAGGACATCACCCCCGAGCGGGGTTATGAGCTCCTCGCCGAGAAGCGCGCCAAGGGCCCGGCGAAGAAGAAGACCGCCAAGAAGGCCCCGGCGAAGAAGGCCACGGCGAAGAAGACCGCCGCCAAGAAGACGACCACGGCGAAGACTGCCGCGGCGAAGAAGACGGCGGCCAAGAAGACGACCACGGCGACGGCGGCGAAGACCACCGCTGCCAAGAAGACCGCCGCCAAGAAGGCTCCGGCCAAGAAGGCGTCGTCGGCTTCGGCTTCTGCTTCGGAGGAGTAGTAGTCACAGGATGTTCACAGCCCCTGGTGCCCTTTCGGCGCCGGGGGCTGTTTCCGTGTTCGGGTGCGAGGGCCGGATGGGGCTCGGAGCAGACGTTTGTTCGGGCGCGGCCTCCGGGGAGCAGCGGCGTCCGGATAGGCTGGGCGGATGACGCGAGCCGAGCAGCCAACGGTCGTGAGCCCTACCTCCGACGCACTAGCCGCAGACTCACGCGAGCGAGCCGTACGAGCCCTGCTGCGCATTCCCCCGCTCAGGCGGTTGTGGAGCGCGCAGCTCGTCGGCAATACCGGCGACGCCCTCGCCCTTCTCGTGCTGCTGTTGCTGTCGCTTCAGGTGGCGATCTCGGAAGGGTCGTTCGGCGGTGGTTATCGCGGTGCGGCCTTCGCGGTCGCCACGGTGTTCGGGGCTCGGATCCTTGCCACCTTCATCTTCGGAGCCCTGCTCCTGGGCCCGGTCTCCACGCTGACCGGGCCGTCGGGGCCGCTCGACCGCCGCTGGACGATGATCGGCGCGGACGGGCTGCGGCTCGGCCTCCTCGTCGTCGCACCGCTGTGGATCGACTGGACGCCTGACACGGCGCAGGCCGTACTCATGATCACCGCTTTCGTCGCCGGCGTGGCCGAGCGCTTCTGGACGGTCGCCAAGGAGGGCGCCGCCCCCGCGCTGCTGCCCGCCCCGCCCCCGGAGGGCGCGACGGTACGGCCGCTGCCCGACCACCTGGACGCGCTGCGCCGGCTGTCGCTGCGTACGAGCTTCGTCGCCCTGCCCGCGGCCGCCGCCGTGCTGCTGGCCGCGACGCTGGTCGGGAATCTGCTCGGCACCGGCATCGACTGGTTCTCGCAGCACCAGGCGGCCCTCGGGTCGTACGTCGCCGCGGGGCTCTTCGCCGCATCCGTATCGACGCTGTTCTTCCTCGAACTGCCCGACGCTCAGACGCCCCGCGCGCGTTCGCCGCTGGAGGGCCTGCGCCGGCCCAAGACCGGCACGGGCGTGGACAAGGGACGCACGGGCGCGATCCGGCTCATCGTCCTGGCCTGCGCCGCGGTCGCCGGAGCGGTCGCCGCCGCGGCGGCCGTCGCCGTACTGCACGCGAAGGACCTCGGCGGCGGTCCCGTCACCTTCGCCCTGCTCTTCCTCGCCCTGACCGGCGGCAGCGTCATCGGGATCCGCAGCGCGCAGAAGGTGCTGCCCACGCTGTCGCGGCGCCGCCTGCTGTCGCTCGCGATCGCCGTCACCGGCATCGCGCTGCTGGCCATGGGCGTGGTGCCGGACACGGCGACTGTTCTGATGATCACGCTGCTGGCCGGTTTCTCCGCCGGAGTCGCCGCGAACACCGGGCACACGCTGCTCGACCAGGAGACCGAGGACTTCCGGCGGGCACGTACGACCGAGCACCTGCACGCCGTCGTACGGGTCTACATGGCCCTCGGCGCGGTCGTGGCCCCGGTTCTCGCCGCCGCGATCGGCCCGCACCGCCTCGCCAGCGGCAGCTTCGTCTTCGCCCACGGCGGCGCGGCCTTCACCCTGATGCTCGTCGGGGCGCTGCTGCTGCCGGTGGCCGCGCTCGTACTCGCGAAGGCGGACGACCGCCAGGGCGTGCCGCTGCGGCGCGATCTGCGCGAGGCGCTGCGGGGCGGCGAGCCCGACCAGGCGCCCGCCGCGACGGGCTTCTTCATCGCCATGGAGGGCGGCGACGGGGCGGGCAAGTCCACCCAGGTCGAGGCGCTCGCCGAGTGGATCCGCAACAAGGGCCACGAGGTCGTCGTCACGCGCGAGCCCGGCGCCACGCCCATCGGCAAGCGGCTGCGCTCGATCCTGCTGGACGTGTCGAGCGCGGGTCTGTCGAACCGGGCTGAGGCGCTGTTGTACGCCGCCGACCGGGCGGAGCACGTCGATTCCGTCGTACGTCCGGCGCTGGAGCGCGGCGCTGTCGTGATCACTGACCGGTACGTCGACTCGTCGGTGGCGTACCAGGGCGCGGGGCGCGATCTGTCGCCGACCGAGATCGCCCGTATCTCGCGCTGGGCTACGGACGGACTCGTACCGCATCTGACGGTGCTGCTCGACGTCTCGCCGGAAACCGCGCGCGAACGCTTCACCGAGGCGCCGGACCGGCTGGAGTCCGAGCCGCCGGAGTTCCACGCGCGCGTGCGGCACGGTTTCCTGACGCTGGCCGCCGCCGATCCGGGGCGCTACCTGGTGGTGGACGCCGGTCAGGACCCGGAATCGGTCACCACGGTCGTACGCCACCGGCTGGACCGGATGCTGCCCCTCTCCGACGCCGAGGTGAAGGCACAGGAGGACGCGCGGAAGGCCGCCGAGGAAGAGGCGCGGCGGCTCGCCGAGGAGGAGGCCGCGCGCAAGGCTGAGGAGGAGCGGCTGGAGCGCGAGCGGCAGGAACAGCTCGCCAGGCTCCGCGCCGAGGAGGAGGAGCGCAAGCGCCGCGAGATCGAAGAGGCGCGGCAGCGCGAGGTCGAACGGCAGGCGGAGGAGGCGCGTCGGCGGGCCGAGGAGGCACGCCGGCTGGCCGAGGAGGAGCGGCTGCGCCGCGAGGCGGAGGAGAAGGCGCGGGAGGCCGAGCAGGAACGGCTGCGCAGGCAGGCCGCGGAGGAGGCCCGGCTGCGGGCCGAGGCGGAGGAACGCCGCCGGGAGAAGCAGCGCAGGGCGGAAGAGGCGCTGCTGCGGGCGGAGGAGGCGCGACGGCTCGCGGAGTCGGCTGAGGCTGCTGCCGCAGCGGCGGCGGTGTCGTCGGCGGCGTCGGCCGCGTCGATGGATTCGGCCCCGGTCGCGGCGGAGCCGGAACCGTCCGACGCCGAGCTGACTGTGCCTACGCCGGTCGTGCGCCCGGACGAGGTGACGCAGACGGTGGAGACGCCGCGTGTCGACATGCGCAAGGAAGACCCGCCGGCCGCGCGTGCTGCGGACGATACGGCCGTGCTGCGGCCGGTGCGGGATGTACGGGATGGGCGGGACGCACGGGGTGCGGGGCCGGCGGCCGACGAGACTGCCGTCCTGCCGCCGGTGCGTGACGTGCGGCCCGCGGACGAGACGGCGGTGCTGCCCCAGGTGCGGGACGAGCCTTCGGACCGGGTGCCGCCGGGGTTCTTCCGTGACGAAGCGTCTGAGGACCGCCGCGACGGCGAAGACAGCAATGAACGTACGCGCGAGCTGCCGTGGCTGGATCCGGAGGCCGCGCACCCGACTGCCGGCCAGAACGCGCGTGCGTCGCGTCGGCGCTCCGACTGGGCGGAGGAGACGCCGCTCGACGATCTGCCGTCGCTGGCGGACGAGCTGCTGGGCGGGCGGGACGCCGACGATGACGAGGACGACGGTGGGCAGAGGGGGCGGGGCGGGCGCCGGTAGGCGTGCCTTCCCGAAGCCGGGGCTCCGCCCCGGCCCCCGGACCCCGGTCCGCAAGCGCCGGACGGCTTGAGTTGGCCAGGTGGGCGGGCGATGTCAGTGGGGTCGACCACAATAGGGGCGTCGGGATTCAAGAACGCAAGAACGTGAGCGCACGGCGAAGGCGGTAACACCATGGCCGTATGGGACGACCTGGTCGGGCAGGGGCGGGTTCAGGCGCAGCTGGCCGCCGCCGCCAAGGACGCCGACGCGCTCGTGACCGCCGTCGCCGACCGGTCCGGGGCGACCCTCGCCCCCGCCGCGTCGAAGATGACGCACGCCTGGCTCTTCACCGGCCCGCCGGGCTCCGGGCGCTCCACCGCCGCCCGCGCGTTCGCCGCCGCGTTGCAGTGCGTCAGCCCCGACCGGGCGCTCGGCGGGTCTCCGGGCTGCGGGTTCTGTGACGGGTGTCATACGGCCCTGGTCGGCACGCACGCCGATGTGGAGATCGTCCGTACCGACCAGCTCTCCATCGGCGTGAAGGACACCCGCGAGCTCGTCCGGCGGGCCCAGCTGTCCCCGGCGAGCGGCCGGTGGCAGGTCATCGTCCTGGAGGACGCCGACCGGCTCACCGAGGGCGCGGGCAACGTACTGCTCAAGGCCATCGAAGAGCCCGCTCCCCGTACGGTCTGGCTCCTGTGCGCACCGTCGCTGGAGGACGTCCTCCCGACCATCCGGTCCCGCTGCCGCCACCTCACGCTCAGCACGCCGTCCGTCGAGGCCGTCGCCGACGTGCTCGTACGGCGTGACGGGATCGACCCCGCGACCGCCGCGACCGCCGCGCGCGCCACTCAGGGGCACATCGGGCGGGCCCGCCGGCTCGCCACCGACGAGCGGGCGCGGGCGCGCCGCGCCGTCGTGCTGAAACTCCCGCTGCGCGTCGCCGACATCGGGGGCTGCCTCAAGGCGGCGCAGGAGCTGGTCGACGCGGCGGGCGAGGACGCCAAGCAGGTCGCCGAGGAGGTCGACGTCAAGGAGACGGACGACCTGAAGGCGGCGCTCGGCGCGGCGTCCGGCGGCCGGATGCCGCGCGGCACGGCCGGCGCGATGAAGGAGCTGGCCGACCGCCAGAAGCGCCGCTCCACCCGTACGCAGCGGGACAGCCTCGACCTCGCGCTGACCGACCTGACCGGGTTCTACCGCGACGTACTCGCGCTCCAGCTCGGCTCGCGGGTCGCCCTCGCCAACGAGGACGTAAGGGACTCCCTCGACCGCATCGCGCAGAGCTCGACCCCGGAGCGCACCCTGCGCCGGATAGAGGCGATCATCGCCTGCCGGCAGGCGCTGGACCGCAATGTCGCGCCGCTGCTCGCGGTGGAGGCGATGACGGTGGCGCTGCGCGCCGGCTGAGCCACTGATCCGGCGGCCGCGTCACCGCCGCGCCACCGCCGCGCCACCTCCCGTCGTGCTTCCCGCCCCGGTTGACCGGATCACTCGTACGAGCCGATCTCCGCACGATCCGCGATGGCCGCACTACGCTCCGAGCATGGACACCAGGCACCTGATCCGGATCTCCGCCACCGCGCTCGCGACTGCCGGGCTGCTCATCTCCGGCTGCTCGTCGGGAGGTTCGTCACCCAGTGCCTCGGCGTCAGCGCCGCAGAGGGCCGCCCCGGCCGCCCTCGCGACGTACTACGCGCAGAAGCTGAGCTGGCGCGACTGCGGTGCCCCCGGCTTCCAGTGCGCCACGATGAAGGCCCCGCTCGACTACCGGAAGCCGGAAAAGGCCGACATCAAGCTGGCCGTCTCACGGAAGAAGGCCACCGGCCCCGGCAAGCGCATCGGCTCCCTCCTGGTCAATCCGGGCGGCCCCGGCGGCGCCGCGATCGGCTACCTCCAGGCGTACGCGGCGGTCGGCTATCCGGCGCCGGTCCGCGCGCGGTACGACATGGTGGCCGTCGACCCCCGCGGCGTGGCCCGCAGCGAGCCCGTCGAGTGCCTGACGGGCAAGGAGATGGACGCGTACACACAGGTGGATCAGACCCCGGACGACCAGGGGGAGACCGGCAAGCTGGTCACGTCGTTCAAGGGCTTCGCGGCCGGCTGCGAGAAGCGCTCGGACGCGATCCTGCCGCACGTCTCCACCGTCGAGGCGGCCCGCGACATGGACATCCTGCGCGCGGTGCTGGGCGACGGGAAGCTGAACTTCGTCGGGGCGTCGTACGGGACCTTCCTGGGTGCGACGTACGCCGAACTCTTCCCCGCCCGCGCCGGCCGTCTCGTACTCGACGGCGCGATGGACCCGTCCCTCGCCGCCCGGGAGATGAACCGCGACCAGACGGCCGGCTTCGAGACCGCCTTCCAGGCGTTCGCCGCGGACTGCGTCAAGCGCGAGGACTGCCCGCTCGGCACCGGTACGCCGAACGAGGCGGGCGAGCGCCTGAAGGGCTTCTTCGACGAGCTCGACGCGAAGCCCGTCCCGACCGGCCAGAGTCGCCCGCTCGGCGAGTCCCTGGCGACCACGGGCGTGATCGCGGCGATGTACGACGAGTCCGCCTGGCCGCAGCTGCGCTCCGCTCTCACCCGTGCGACGGGCGGGGACGGAGCGGAGCTGCTCGCGCTGGCCGACACGTACTACGAGCGCTCCGCGGACGGCAGCTACACGAACCTCATGTACGCCAACGCCGCCGTGAACTGCCTGGACCTCCCCCCGGCCTTCACCGGCCCCGACGAGGTCCGCAACGAGCTTCCCGCCTTCGAAAAGGCGTCCCCGGTCTTCGGTGAGGGCCTCGCCTGGGCCTCCCTGACCTGCGGCTACTGGCCGGCGAAGGCCACCGGCACCCCACACCGCATCGAGGCGAAGGGCGCCGCGCCGATCGTCGTGGTCGGCACCACCCGCGACCCGGCGACCCCGTACAAGTGGGCTCAGTCCCTGGCCGGCCAGCTCGACTCCGGCACGCTCCTGACGTACGACGGCGACGGCCACACGGCGTACGGGCGCGGCAGCGACTGCGTCGACACGGCGATCAACACCTACCTCCTGGAGGGCACAGCCCCGAAGGACGGCAAGAAGTGCTCCTGACCTGCCGCTGACCTGCGTGGATGTGCTCCAGACAGGGCTGGGCGGAGCACCCCTCGAAACTGTGTAGACTTGTGCCCGCTGCTGATCGCACCATGGTGTCGGCAGCGGCGCCGCCTTAGCTCAGTTGGCCAGAGCAACGCACTCGTAATGCGTAGGTCTCGGGTTCGAATCCCGAAGGCGGCTCGGATTAACCCCAGGACTCACTCGCCGTGACCTGGGGTTTTTTCATGCCCGGGGCATGGCGAGCCGCACGGCTGGGACGCCCCGGGCGGGGTCTGCAGGAAGCCTTCCAGCGTGTCCCGCTGGTGGTTGTCGTCGTCGCGGAGGAACAGAGCCGGGATCTCGTCGTCCGGGCACTCGACGGGTGCGGGGCCGTCCCCATGAATTCGGCTGGTTCGGGGATTGGGGGGTGGGTACTCGGGCGGGCGCCGTCACGGGTGTGGGTGCGGGCCGTCGCGGGGGAGGGGTGCCGTTTCCTCTTCTGCGGTCCGGGTCATAGCTGTGACGTTGCCCCCACACGGTTGGAGACCAGATGAGCGAGAAGAATCCGCTGAAATCGGCAGCGGCGAAGGCCGCCGAGGTGCTGCGGGGTGGTGGTGGTCCCGAAGACGGTATTCCCGGCCGGCCCGGTGCCGAGGCGCCGCCGGTCGACGAGCCGACCGACCTGCGGGCTCCGCTGCCGCCCAAGCCCGACCAGAGCGGCCCGGAGACGGTCAGCCCCACGGGCAGGCCCACCGGGGCCGCTCAAGCCGACATGGCGCAGGGTGACGCGTACCTGACCACGGCTCAGGGCGCGCGCCTGTACGACACCGATCACTCCCTCAAGGCCGGCAACCGAGGGCCTGTGCTGCTGCAGGACCATCACCTGCGCGAGAAGATCACCCATTTCGATCACGAGCGCATTCCGGAGCGGGTCGTGCACGCGCGGGGCGCCGCTGCGCACGGTGTCTTCCAGGGGTACGGGACCGCCGCGCAGGTCACCAAGGCGGGCTTCCTCGGGAAGGGCGTCGAGACGCCGGTGTTCACGCGGTTCTCGACCGTCCTCGGGTCGCGCGGTTCTTCGGACACCGTGCGGGACACGCGTGGTTTCGCGACGAAGTTCTATACGGACGAGGGAACGTTCGACCTCGTCGCCAACAACATTCCCGTCTTCTTCATTCAGGACGCGATCAAGTTCCCCGACATCATCCATGCCGGGAAGCCCCATCCGGACCGGGAGATTCCGCAGGCGCAGAGCGCGCACGACACGTTCTGGGACTTCGTCACCCTGCACACCGAGGCGACCCACCACACCCTGTGGAACATGTCGGACCGCGGAATCCCGCGTTCCTTCCGCATGATGGAGGGCTTCGGCGTCCACACCTTCCGGCTGGTCAACGCCGAAGGCGCGACGACGCTGGTGAAGTTCCACTGGAAGCCCAAGCTCGGTGTGCATTCGCTCGTGTGGGAGGAGGCGCAGCTCATCAACGGCATGGATCCCGACTTCCACCGCCGGGACCTCGCCGACGCGATCGAGGCCGGCGCCCATCCGCAGTGGGAGCTGGGCATCCAGACCTTTCCCGACACCCCGGAGCAGGTGTTCGAGGGCATCGACCTGCTCGACCCGACGAACATCGTCCCGGAGGAGCTGGCGCCCGTACAGCCGATCGGGCTGCTGACGCTCAACGCCAACCCGTCGAATTTCTTCGCCGAGACCGAGCAGGTCGCCTTCCATCCCGGGCATCTCGTGCCCGGCATCGACATCACCGACGACCCGCTGCTCAGCGGCCGGCTCTTCTCGTATCTGGATACGCAGATCACCCGTCTCGGCGGGCCGAACTTCGCCCAGATCCCCGTCAATCGCACCCACGCGCCGGTCAACGACATGCTGCGCGACGGCATGCACCAGACGGCCGTACACACCGGCGCCGCCCCCTACCGGCCCAATTCGCTCGACGGCGGCTGTCCGTTCCAGGCGGGCGCGGACACCGGGGCGTACATCGAGGTGCCCCGGGAAGTGCCGGCGGCGAAGAAGGTCCGCGAGGCGCCCGCGTCCTTCGCGGACCACTTCAGCCAGCCCCGGCTGTTCTGGCTCAGCATGACGCCCGTCGAACGCGAGCACATCATCGCGGCGTACACCTTCGAGCTGGGCAAGTGTTACGAGCCGGCCATCAAGGAGCGCGGGCTGAAGGTGCTCGCCAACATCGACCCGGAGCTGTGTGAGCAGGTGGCGATGGGACTCGGTCTGCCCGCGCCGGCCGCCACTGTGACGCTGGCGAGCCCCGAGCCGAGCCCGGCCCTGTCCCAGCTCGGGCAGACCTGGCCGCTGGACGGACGCATCATCGGGATCATCGCCGACGCCGACGGCGACCTGGACGGAGTGCGGTCGGTGCGGCAGGCGGTGCTGGACGCCGGGATGGTCCCGCTGGTGATCGCCCCGGCGGGCGGCAAGCTGGAGGGCGGCGGCGACCCGGTCGCGGTCCAGCGCACCTACGTCACGGCCCGGTCCGTCGAGTACGACGCCCTTCTGGTGGTGGGAGTGCCCGGGATCGGCAGTGACGCCTACGGCGTACGGGACGCCAAGGCCGCCGAGGCGGTGGCGCCGGCCGGCGCGGCGACCGATCCGCGCGTGCAGCTGATGCTGCTGGAGGCGTTCCGGCACGGCAAGGTCATCGGCGGCTGGGCGGGGGCCGAACGGGTCCTTGAATCCGCGGGCGTTCCCGTCGGCGCGCCGGGTGTGGTGTGCGGCGACAGCGGCACCGGCACGCTGGAGCAGATCACGCAGCTTCTGGGGCGGCACCGGGTGTGGGACCGCTTCCCCATCGGCGTCTGACCGGCTGGGCGGACATCCCGTTTCGTGAGACGCGTCACCGGGGCGACCGACGGCGGTCGCGCCGGTGACGTGGTTCTCTTGGTTCTCTTGGTGGTCATGGTGCTCATGGTTCGCACCGGGAGAGCGGGGGCGGGGCAGTGGGGTGGGCGGATGTTGCCGGGGACACGGCTCTGACCATCAAGGTTCCCGAGGCCGATCCGCTGGTGAAGGCCGGCTTTCCCGCTCATGTCACCGTGCTCTACCCGTTCTTGCACGAGAGCCGGATAGACGGGCGGGTGCATGGTGAACTGCTGGACCTGTTCGGGTCGTACGACGCCTTCGAGCTGACGTTCGCCGAGTTCGGGCGGTACCCCGGTGTTCTGTTCCTCGATCCTCAGCCGGCCGATCCTGTGCGGGCGCTCACCAAGGAACTGACCGGGCGCTGGCCCGAAGCGGTGCCGTACCGGGGCCTGTTCGGCGAGGGGCTCGACCCCCACCTGACGATCGCCAACCATGAGGGCCCGGAGACCTGGCAGCGCGCGTACGACGCCCTGGAGGCGGAGTGCGCGCCCGCCCTGCCGGTGACCGCCCGGGTAGGGGCGGTCCACCTGATCGTCCGGGACGGTGACGGCTGGCGCGACCGTACGGCGTACCCGCTGGGAGGGAGCGACGGTGTTACGCCGGGCTGTTCTCCAGGACCACGGACCGGGTGAGGTTGCGGGGCTTGTCCGGGTCGTAGCCGCGGGACTCGGCGAGCGCGACCGCCAGGCGCTGAGCGCGGATCAGGTCGGCCAGCGGGTCCAGGCCGCCTTCGGCGCTGCTTTCCGATTCGGCGGTCATCGTGCCGCCGACGCTCCGGATGTCCTCCGCCAGGCCGTCCGGCAGCGTGCCGAAGATCCAGGCCACGCGGCCGGGGCCGGTGATGCTGATCGGCCCGTGCCGGTACTCCATGGCGGGGTACGCCTCGGTCCAGGCGCCCGCCGCCTCGCGCATCTTGAGCCCCGCCTCCAGTGCGAGACCGTACGTCCAGCCGGTGCCGAGGAAGGTGAACTGCTCGGCGCCGAGCACTTCGGCGGCCAGTGGCACGGTGACGGCGCGCTCGGCGTCCTTGATCGCCTCCGAGAGCGGGCGTACGCCGGCCGGAAGCGCGTCCTCCGCCTCCAGGTGGGCGCGCAGCAGGGCGAGGACGGTCGTGGCGAAGCGTGTCTGCACCACCGACTCCTCGTCGGCGAAGTCCAGTACGGCGATGGCGTCCGCGGCGTCCATCACCGGCGTTTGGGGGTCGGCTGTGATCGCGCCGGTGGGGACGCTTCCCTTCACGCGGCGGAGTACCTCCAGGACCTCCGTGGTGGTGCCGGAACGGGTGATCGCGACGACGCGGTCATAGCCGTCGCGGTACGGGAACTCCGAGGCGGCGAAGGCGTCGGTCTCGCCGTGGCCGCCGCTCTCGCGCAGTACGGCGTACGCCTGGGCCATGAACCAGGAGGTGCCGCAGCCGATCACGGCGACGCGCTCGCCGCGGCGCGGCAGGGCGTCCGTGTGGAGTGGGAGCGACTTGGCCGCCTGGGCCCATGTGGCAGGTTGAGTGGCGATCTCGGCCGAGGTGCGGGAGGTGTGGGACGTGGAGGAAGCTGCGGTGGACATTGGACGTACCCCCATATGATGTGGATTTCTTGCTTGAACTTGCTTGGAAACCTGGCGTTCCAAGCAGTTTCGAGCGCTGACCCGCCGTGTGGGGAAGTATCCACGATGCTGAACTCGCAGTCCATGTTGTGAAGGAGTACGACCGCATGTCGAAGCATGAGCGGTGGAGTGCGTTGCTGGAGCTGCTGGCCGCCGAGGGGAGGCTGGAGGTCGAGGAGGCCGCCAGTACCTTGGAGGTCTCCGCCGCGACGATCCGGCGGGATCTCGACGAACTCGCGGAGCAGCAGATGCTCGTGCGGACCAGGGGCGGCGCGATCGCGCACGGGGTGTCGTACGAGCTGCCCCTGCGGTACAAGTCCTCGCGCCACGCGTCCGAGAAGCAGCGGATCGCGGCGGCGGTGGCCGAACTGGTCGCCGACGGGGATGTGGTGGGTCTCAACGGGGGCACGACGACGACTGAGGTGGCGCGGGCGCTGGCGTTGCGGGCCGGTGGCGGTGGTGGTGGTCGGCGTGATTCGGGTGCGGGCGGGGCTGCTGGTGCTGGTTTCGCTGCCGGGCCCGTTTTGACCGTGGTCACCAATGCGCTGAACATCGCGGGTGAGTTGGCGGTGCGGCCGCAGATCAAGATCGTGGTTACGGGTGGGGTGGCTCGGCCGCAGACGTACGAGCTGGTCGGGCCGCTGACCACGGGCGTACTCCACGAGGTCGTGCTGGACGTCGTCATACTCGGCGTCGACGGGGTGGATCCTGACCTGGGGATCATGGCGCATCAGGAGGATGAGGCGAGCGTGAGCCGGCTGTTCGCGGAGCGGGCGCACCGGGTGATCGTTGTGACTGATTCTTCCAAGATGGGGAAGCGGGCGTTTGCGCGGATCTGTGGGCTGGATCGTATCGATGTCGTGGTGACGGATTCGGCGATCTCGGGGGAGGCGGCCGGTCGGCTCCGCGACGCGGGGATCAAGGTGATCACTGTCTAGGTGCGGGGTGCGGGGTGCGGGGTGCGGGGTGCGGGGTGCGGCGGGCGGGCCCTGCGGGGTTGTTCCCCTACCCGCCCCTTCCCGCTGTGACACTTTGCGGCTCCGCCGCGTGGGGGCGCCGCCCCAGACCCCGCTCCTCAAACGCCGGAGGGGCTGAAGTTGCCCAGGGGGCTGGCCCGCGGGGCACCCGCGCCAGCCCCCTTCCCACTCAGGGCGCGATCGCCATGTCGAAGATGTGGACGTTGGCGTTCGCGGGCAGGACCACGAACTCGACCGTCTTGGCCGGGTCCAGCGCGACCGAGTTCGCGAACACGCTGTACTTCACCGTCGCGTTGCCGTATCCGTCCTGCCGGTTGCGGCCGTCGGTCGACTTGACCAGCGTCGCGCCGTGCGCCGTGACCGGGTCGAACGACCAGTTGGGGAAGCCGAACGACCCCGTGCCGGAAGTCCCGTCGGTGTAGTACACCGTGGCGCTGCCCGTCGCCCCGCTGGTGACGCCCGAGCCGAGGAACACCAGCTTGCTGCCCTTGCCGCCCAGCGTGACGGCCTGCCCGGAGCTCGCCACGTTGTCCTTCGTGCCGGCCGGAACGTTCGGCCAGGTCAGCTTGGCGCCGAGGGCGTTGACCGTGGCCCCGGGTGTCAGGCCTACCGCGGCGAGCTTCTGCGCCGAGAAGCTGTTGCCCTCACCGTCGTAGTTGCCCGCCTTCGTCGCGGACTCGTCGGTGATCGCCACATTGTTGTACGCCGCCGACAGGCTCGCCTGCGGAGTCCCGGACCGCTCGGAGCGGGTGCCGGTGGCTGTGCCCTGGCCGTCCCCGCCCTGGTACGTCGCGGTCGCCGTGAACGTACGGATCACGAAACCCGGCCGCTTCTCGGGGACTTGGATCTGGAACGTCGTACTGGCCGAGGCGCCCGTCGTGAGGGAGCCGTCCACGGCGCGTACGGACGGCTGGACGGCCCAGCCGACCGGTCCGGCGAACGACACCTTCAGTGAACGCATGCGCTGCGGGCCGGCGTTCTTGACGGTCACCTTCACTGTCGAGATGGCCGGACCGTCGAGGTCCACGGGCGAGATGGTCACTTCGGTCCTGGCAGCCGCCGGCGCCTCCGGACCGGCCGGGGCCGCGGCCGCCGCCTGGGCGGGGACGAACATGACCGCGCCCGCCAACGCGACCGCCACAACTCTGAGCCGATCGATCAGTCGTGCTGATCTCATGACGTGCTCCTTCGGGTGGCCGACTGGTCAGGAAACCGGGGGCATCTCGCTGGTGCGCGAGTCGAGTCCGGGGCGCAGGTTGACCCAGCCGCCGCGCGTGAAGTCCGGTATCGCGACCGGACGGCCCTTGTCCGCCAGGGACATGACGCTCAGCGGAACCGGCGCGCACCAGGCCGCCGAGTCGTATACGTCGATGTCCGGGACCAGCCCCGCGCGCATCAGCTGCACCGTGCGCCACTGCAGGACGTAGTCCATGCCGCCGTGGCCGCCGTTGTTCGCGGCGTCGTCGCCGATCTTCTTCCACAGCCAGTGGTCGAATTCCTTGCGGTACGTGTAGAAGTCGCGCCAGGAGTGGCCGCCGTGATCCGGCTCGACGTAGATGCGGCCGCCCGTCGTTGACGTACCCGCGTAGTCCTCGAAGATCCCGCGGGACCCGGCGATGGAGTTGATGCGGCTGTACGGGCGGGGCGAACTCACTTCGTGCTCGGCCCGGATGGTCCGGCCCTTCGCGGTCTCGATCGCGCAGGTCACCAGGTCGCCGTTGATGTACGTCTCGTTCCATGACGGGTGGGACTTGGGGACGAAACGCGCCCGGTAGTCGGCCAGGCCCTTCGGCGCGGTCGCGGTCGCCTTCAGCGTCGTCATGCGGTCGCCGCGGTTGATGTCCATGGCCGCCGCGATCGGGGCCAGCCCGTGCATGGCGTAGAAGGACGCGGTGCTGCGGGTGTGCCAGAGGCGGCGCCAGGAGTCGGTGTAGTACGTGTTGGAGAAGAGCAGCGCGCGCAGGTCGTGCAGGTAGCCGCCGTGGCCGTTGGTGATGTCGCCGAACAGGCCCTCGTGCGCCGCCTTCAGCATCGCCAGCTCGTTGCGGCCGTAGCTGCAGTTCTCGGACAGCATCAGGTTCTTGCGGGTGCGCTCCGAGGTGTCCACGAGGTCCCACAGCTCGCGGAGTTCGGTCGCGATGGGCAGCTCGACGACGACGTGCTTGTCCGCCAGCAGCGCGGCCTTGCCCTGCTCGTAGTGGAACTCCCACGGCGTCGCGATGTACACGAGGTCGATGTCGTCGCGCTTGAGCATTTCGGCGTACGAGTCGGCCGAGCCGCCGTACTCCGCCGGGCGCGGCTTGCCCTTGGCGACCAGTTGATCGGCTGTGCGCTTGGCGCGGTCGGCGCGGATGTCGCAGACGGCGGTCACCACGCAGCCGGGGACCACGGACCAGCCCGTGGTCATTCCGGAGCCGCGGTTGCCGAGGCCGATCACGCCGACGCGGACGGTCTTGTGGGGCTCGAAGGGCACGTTGATCATCGACTTCTGGCCCGGCCTGCGGCCGGGAGTCGCGGCGGAAGCGGCGGAAGCGGCCGAAGTGGCGGACTGGGCGGACGTGGGCGCGGCAGCCGCGCTCCCGGCCGCGCCGATTCCCACCGCGAGAGCTCCGGTGGCCAGCGTTCCTCCGAGTAGCAAGCGACGTGAGACTGAGGGGATTTCGGGCATGGCGACAACGCTCCTCGTGACGTGACCGGCATCACTTGCGGGGTCGACTCTGGCCGGATCGCCAGTTACATGTCAATAGGTGTTCGCAGGAACCCTGTTACGAACAAAATCAAGCATCCGGGGCCGTCCAGAGGGCAAAGTGGCGGTGTACCCAGGTACACCGTCAGCCGGTGTCTACGGCCATCGGCGCCGCGCCTCCCCGTCCGTAGCGTCAATTCCGACGGCACAGCACGTGCCACGAGGGAGTTGATGAGGATGTTCCGCCGCACAACGCAGGAGCACACCCGCAGGGCGGCCGAAGCCCTGCGGCTCGTTTCGCTCCGCAAGGTGTACGGGGCGGCGGACAGCGCGGTGACCGCCCTGGACGGGGTGACGCTGAGCCTGGGTGCCGGAACCTTCACCGCCGTCATGGGGCCGTCCGGGTCCGGGAAGTCGACCCTCCTCCAGTGCGCGGCGGGCCTCGACCGGCCGGACGCGGGGCAGGTCATGGTCGACGGCGAGGAGATGACCGGCGGCACCGAGGCGGAGCTGACGAAGTTCCGGCGGCAGCGGATCGGCTTCGTCTTCCAGCAGTACAACCTGCTGCCGACCCTCACCGTCGCGCAGAACACCACCCTTCCGCTGAAGCTCGCCGGTCGCCGCATCGACCGCGACCGGGCGCGGGACATCCTCACCCAGGTCGGTCTCGGTGACCGCCTCGGCCACCGCCCCGACCAGTTGTCCGGGGGGCAGCGTCAACGCGTCGCCATCGCGCGGGCGCTGGTCACCGAGCCCAGCGTGGTCTTCGCGGACGAGCCGACCGGCGCGCTGGACACGCGCAGCGCGCGCGACGTACTGCGGCTGCTCCAGGCAGCGGTACGGATCCACGGCCGCACGGTGGTGATGGTGACGCACGACCCGGTGGCCGCGTCCTACGCGGACACCGTCGTCTTCCTCGCGGACGGCAGGCTGGCGGGGCATCTGAACGCGCCGACTGTGGACGCGGTCGCGGAGCGGCTCGCGCACCTGGGCGACAGCGACAACGACCGGGGCAGCGACCGCGGCGATGTTCCGGCGGGGGTGTGAGCGATGTTCGCACTGGCCATGAGCTCGGTCCGGCAGCGCCCCGGGCGCTTCGTCGCGACGCTGCTGTCCGCCTTCCTGGGGGCCGCGATCATCATGACGTTCAACTCGCTGCACGACACGGCAGGGGCGCGCGGGGTCGACGACGTCAGCGCCGAGTCGATGTCCACGGCGGCCGCCGTGGTCGGCGGCTACGGGTCGCTGCTGGTGTTCTTCGCCATCGCCTCGACGCTCACCGTGAACGTACGGCAGCGGGGCGAGGAAATCAGCCTGCTGCGCAGCACCGGTGCGACTCCGGGGCAGATCAAGCGGATGGTCGTCGGCGAATCGGCCGTGGTAGGCGTGGTGGGGGCGGTGCTCGCGGTGGTGCCCGCGATGTTCGCAGGGCGGGCGCTGCTCGGGATGTTCCAGGACAGCGGGCAGGTCGCCGTCGGCGTGGAGTACGTGTTCGGGACCGTCGCGCTCGTGTCGGGTGTCAGCATCGCCCTGCTGGCCTCGGTCGGTGCCGCGTTCCTGGCGGTCCGCCGGGCGACGAAAGCCTCGTCGGCCGTACGTAAACCGACCGGCCGGGGGCGGAAGTTCGCCGGGTACGGCGCACTCGCGGCCGGTACGGCGTCGGCGCTCACGACCCTCGCCCTGGACGGCACCGATCCCATGGCGATGGCCCCGGCGGCGTACGGCGCGATCCTGCTGGCCGTGGGCTTCGCGGTCTTCTCACCGGTGCTGCTGCGGGCGCTGCTGGGCCGGCTTGGGCGGCCGATCGAGATTCTCGCCGGGCCCAGCGGCTATCTGACGGTGCACAACATGCGCCGCAGGGCGGCGGAACTTGCGGGCGTACTCATGCCGCTGATCCTCTTCACCGGCATGGCCACCGCGACGCTTTACATGCAGGCCGTCGAGAGCGACGCGATCAAGGCCTCCGGCCTCACCAAGTCGGTGGAGGACAAGAACCTCGAGACTCTGAACCTCGTGGTCGTCGGCATCATCGTGGTCTTCTCCTGCGTCGTGCTGATCAACAGCCTGTACGCCGCGACTTCCTACCGGCGCCGCGAGTTCGGCCAGCATCGGCTCGCCGGGGCCACTCCCGGGCAGGTGCTGGGGATGGTCGGCTGCGAGGGGCTCGTACTGACCGTGACCGGGGTGCTGTTCGGCACGGCAGCGGGGCTCGCCGGGATCGTCCCGTTCACCTACGTCCGTACGGACGAGATCCTCCCGGTCGGCCAGGGGCTCGGGATCTGGCTCGGCATCGTGGCGGTCGCCGCGGCCGCGACGCTCGTCACCAGCCTGGGGACGGCTCACCGCACGCTGCGCACACCGGCGGTGCGCGCGGTGGCGGTAACGGTGGCCGCTTGAGCGCGCTGGGGCGCCGGGCGCCGGGCCGCCGGAGTCCAGGTCGGCACAGGGCCGGCCTGGCCCCATTGCTTTCCCGGGGTGTCAGCCCCTCTCAGGCCGGCATCGGCGTGGACGGCGTGAGCACCACGAAGTCCGCACCGTTCGGATCGACGCAGACAGCCAGCCGTCCGACGCCCTCGGCGTCCTCGGGGCCCATCTGCACGCTGCCGCCGTTACTGGTGACCTTGGCGACTGTGGCATCGCAGTCCTCGACCGCGAACACGGGGTGCCAGTAGGGCTTTCCGCCGGTCAGGGTGAGTGCGTCCGGCGGGAGTTGCATGAGGCCGCCGTGCATGCGCTCCTCGGGCTGGCCGGCGGGGGTGATCATTGAGTACGTCCCGCCGCCGCCCGGCAGTTCCATGTCCTGGGTGGTCCAGCCGAAGAGGCTGCCGTAGAACTCCTTCGCGGCGGCCGCGTCGGTGGTGTAGAGCTCCGTCCAGCACAGGGTGCCGGGCTGGTCAGCGGCTTCCATGCCCTTGGTCTTGCCCGGCTGCCAGACGGCGAACTGACCGCCCTGCGGGTCGGTGTACTGAGCCATCCGCCCCTCTTCGGCGGCGTCCATCGGGGCGACCCGCACCGTGCCGCCCGCCCGTTCAACGGCACCGGTGGTGGCATCGGCGTCCGGCGTACAGAAGTAGATCATCCAGGCCGAGCGGGCCCCTTCCTCGGTGAGCTTCCCGATTCCGGCGATGCTCTTGCCGTCGCGCTTCAGCACGCCGAAGTCGTTGGCGTCCTGTGCGTCGGGCGGGCCGTAGGTCTGGAACTCCCAGTTGAAGACCGTGCGGTAGAAGTCGGCCGTGGCGGGGACATCGGGGGAGCCCAGGTCGATCCAGCAAGGCGAACCGGGCACGAAGTCGGTGGTGATCATGACGCTTCCTTTGGTCGAAGACCCTCCCTTGAAACCAGCGTGTCACCCACCACTGACAACCGCCCGTCGGCCGACTCAGGCGTGGTCGCGGTCGCGGTCGGCGATCACGCGTACCGTCTTCAGGCTCGGGTCCGCCGGATCCGGGACGTTCATGCCCGCGTCCAGGCCCGTGCGCAGATAGCGCAGCACCGGCTCCGTCAGGCGCTCGCCCGGCAGCGCGGCCGGAATCCCCGGCGGATACGGCGTGATCATCTCGGCGGCCACCCGCCCCACCGCCTCCTCCAGCGGTACGTCCTCGGTGCGGCCGAAGTACGCGTCCCGGGGCAGGCACGTCTGCTCCAGCCGCATCTGCGGCCCGGCCGGTACGTCGACGACCGGCGCACCCGCCAACTCCTCGGCGTGGTTGGCGAGATCCTTCAGCGCGTCCAGCAGCGGCGCGGTCGTCGCCCGCGAGTCGGCGTGCGTGAGCTGCGCGCCGATCCGGCGGTGGTCGATGAGGTGCATGTCGGTACTGCGCCGCTCGCGCAGCCAGTCCCCGGCCCGGTAGCCCGTCGTACCCAGCGCCTGGACGTCGATGATGACCGGCAGCGGGTCGAAGTCGGCGGCCTTCCCCGGACCGGTGAAGTCGGTGCGGTCGTTGACGTGCAGGCCCGGGATCCGCTCGATCTCCGCCCGTACGTGGGAGGCGAGGCGCAGTACGTCGTCCAGGAGCTGGTGGCCCTGCGTCATCATCTGGCGCCGCCAGCCGTCGAGTCCGGCCCAGATGATGACGGACGGGCTGGTGGTGCCGAGGAGATCGGCGCGGGACTTCAGCACCTGCGGGTCGATCAGGTCGCCCCGCAGATGGAACACGGAGCCCTGTTCGAGGCCGCTGCCCATCTTGTGAATGCTGGTCACGCAGACGTCGGCGCCCGCGTCCATCGCCCACGACGGAAGCCCCTCGTGGAACGGCAGATGAGCGCCCCACGCCTCGTCGACGATCAGCGGGACCGAACGGGCGTGACAGATCTCGGCGATGGCGGACAGCTCGGCGCAAGCCCCGTACGGCGTCGGGCTGGTCACCAGCGCGCCGCGCGCCTCGGGCTCGCGCTCGAACGCCTCCTCGAAGTCCGCGGCGGACGGCGGATGCGCCAGGTTCAGTTTCGCGTCCCACTGCGGATCGACCCACACCGGCTCGATGCCGGAGAGGATCAGGCCGGAGACGACCGACTTGTGCGCGTCCCTGCCCAGCAGGAGCTTCTGGTGCGGATGCGCGACCGAGAGCATGGCCGCCTTGACGGACAGCGAACTGCCGCAGGTGGAGAAGAAGGTGTGCTCGGCGTGCACGGCGTCGGCCATCAGCTTCTCCGCGCGCAGCAGCACGTTGCCGCTGCTGCGGTGGTCGTCGAGGCCGCCGGTGGCGAGGACGTCGGAGAGGTACACCGCGTCGCCCAGGACCTTCCTGGCGAGCGGATCCGCCCCCCGGGCCTGTTTGTGTCCGGGCGGCGTGAAGGCCAGTTCGCCGCGTTCGTGGTAGCGCTCGAGTGCTTCCAATATCGGGGCGTGGGTGTGGTCCATGGCGTACGAGTCCCTCGAACGGTCCGGTCAATGCCTCTCAATGCCGCGCGGCCTCAATGCCTCGCGACCACGCTGAAGCGCAGAGCGAAGTGATTGAAGGTGTACGGCAGCGGGCCGCCGGGGCGCAGCCGGCCAGGATCGCGCAACCGGTAGTCATGACGCTCCATGAGCGCGGCCACGAGCGTCGACGTGACGAGAAGGACGAGGTCCTCGCCGGGGCACACACCGGGTCCCGCGCTGAACGGCACCAGCTCGGGGCCGGTCTGCGCCGTGCCGTCCAGCCAGATCTCCGGTACGAAGCGGTCACCGTACGGCGCTGAACCGTCCCGGTGGAAGTAGGGGGCGTACACAAGGAACGCCGTGCCCTCGGGCAGAGTTCCCTCGCCCCACCGCGTCTGCCGGGTGCTCTCGCGCAGCAGGAACGGCGTCGTCGGCCACAGCCGCACGGACTCCATGACGGATGCCCGCGTGTAGGGCAGCAGTTGCGGCCGGGTGAGGTCCGGTATGGCCAGCTCGTTGTGTACTTGCTGCTCCTGCGCCGGGTGGGTCGCCAGCAGCGCCAGCGTCCGCGCGGCCGCGATGCCGGCGGCGTCGAACGCGAACATCCAGTGCGGCACCTGCCCCGCCGGGTCGACGCCCGGCTTGGCGGCCGTCTGGGCGAGCGCCTCGGCGAGGCTGCCCGGCTCGGCGCGGTCGAGGTGGGCGCGCAGCCGCCGCTGGAAGCGCTCGCGCGGGCCGGCGGTGACGCGTGGAGGGATCAGAGACGCCCAGTTGCCGAAGCCGCGCAGCCGCCCGAGGAGGTCGGTGAGCGTGGTGTCGTCGCGTGCCCCGTCCCCGAGGACGACGCGGCGTACGATCCGCCACCAGGCCGCGCCGAAGGTGTCCCAGTCCAGTGGCCCGGCTGTGAGGAGCAGCTCGTCGGCCTCCTCGCGCACGGTGCGTACAAAGTGCGGGGCGAGGTGGTGGAGGTGCCGCCCGGCTTCCAGGACGTCTTCGTTGAAGGCCCTGCGCTCCTCACGGTCCTGGCCCGTGGAGACCAGCACGCCGTGTGGCTGGAAGTGGCCGAGCGCGTCGCGCTTCGCGCGCGCCGCCGGGCTGAACGGCTCCGGTGTCTCTTCCAGTACGCGCTGAGCGTCCTCGGCGGAGAGGGGCAGTGCGACGTCGCGGCCCGCCAGGCGCAGGTGCAGCGGGCCGGGACCGTACCGCCTGCGCAGTTCGTTCAGGAGTTCCACCGCGTGGCGGTCCGCGTCGAGGCGGGCGGCGAGCGCCACGCCCTGCTTGCGGCGGATGACGACGCCGCCCGCGAGGGCGGGCAGAGCCACCCGGGCGGCGATGCGGGCGGTGTCCCGGGCGGACGCGCGGGCGGGGGTCGAGGCGCGGCGTGCGGCTCGCTCACCGCGTTCGCCGAGCTCACCGAACTCTCCGGGCTCGTCCAGCTCACCCTGTCTGCCACGTCCCGTCCCGTCGGCCCATCCGGCGGCTCGTTCGGTCCCGGCCATCGTGCGGCTCCCTCAGTGCTGGTGGGCCTCAGTGCTGGTTTTCGGCTTGGAACATCCAGCGCTGCTTCTCCAGCTCCGCGGTGAGGCCGATGAAGATGTCCTGGGTCACCGGGTCGGGCTTGTCGGTCGCGTCGATCCGCTCCCGCATCCTGAGGCCGACGGTGCCGAGCGCGTCGACGATCAGGGCCACGACCTCGCTGTCCTGGGTCCAGCCGTTCGCGGGTTCGGGAAGTTCACTGGTCTTGGCGACCGTCTCGACACGGCCGTCCGGTGCGACGCCGATGGCCGACGAGCGTTCCGCGACGACGTCGGCGTACGAACGGGCGAAGGCGACCACCTCGTCGAGCTGGAGGTGGATGGAGCGGAAGCGGGGGCCCACGATCGTCCAGTGCGCCTGCTTTGCGAGAAGTGACAGGCCGAGCAGGTCCACCAGTGCGCCCTGGAGGGCGTCCGCGGTGGTCTGACGGGCGGCTTCGGGAAGGGTGCTCTTGAGGGCCGTCATGCAGCTTGCTCCTTATCGACACTCTTGTCTGTCTTCGTTCTCTGGGTTCAGTCTCTGGCCGGGTGCCACTGTTTCGCCTCTCGGCGACCTAGCCGCCGGGGCCTCCGCTGCCGAACGCACCACCGGACTTGTCGTCCCACCGGGGCCGGCCCTTCGGGTCCGCCTCGCTGTGCCGGCCGGAGGCGTTACCGGTGTTTCTGAGCTCGTGCGGGAGGAGTCGTCCGCGTCCGCCTTCCGGTGGCGTCACCTCGTCGGGTTCCCGGCGCTCGGTGACCTCGGGCGGGCCCGAGTCGTCCGGCCGGTGCGGCTGCTCCTGGGGCGTGGGAGGAGACGGCTCGCGGTTCCTGATGCGGATGCCCCACCACACGGCGGCGATCAGAGCAGCCGCGATGGCCAGCCCCGCGATGAACGGCGCGATGCCGATGACGAGGTCACTCGCGGCCATGGGGTCCGCGAGACCGGCGATTTCGCTGGTTCTCGTGCTCTGGAGTGCGCTCATGCGCGGCGGGTACCCACGCGCGCCCGAGTCATGAGCCGCCGTACAGGTGAAACATTTCCTCAGTGCCACCGCGTCAGTGGGGTGAAGGCGACACCGGACACAGCTGCCGGACACAGACGCCGACGAAGAAGGGGAGGACATGCGCCAGTCCCGCACGGAGGCGTTCCGGGAATTCGCGGCAGGCCGCTCCACCCACCTGTTCCGGTCGGCATGCCTGCTGACCAGCGGTGACACCCATCTCGCCGAGGACCTCGTGCAGGAAACGCTGGGCCGGATGTACCTGCTGTGGGGGCGGGTCTCCCGGATCGGCAACCCGGCGGCGTACGCCCAGACCGTTCTCGTACGCACGTTCCTCACGCATCAGCGGCGCCGCTCGTCGGCCGAGCGCCCCCTCGCAGAGCTGCCCGACACCGGCGGTACGACGGGCGGCTCGGCGGGGGACGACCCGGCCCTGCGGCTGGCGCTGCTCCACGCGCTCGCGCGGCTGGCGCCGAAGGACCGGGCGGTGGTGGTGCTGCGGTACTGGGAGGACCGCAGCATCGAGGAGACCGCCGATGCGATGAACGTCAGCTCCGCCGCCGTACGCACCAGATCGGTGCGGGCGCTCGGCAAGCTCCGCGAACAGCTCGGCGGCAGTCTCGCCGAGTTCGCCTCCCGCTAACACTTGACCTCGTCCAGTACTGAACAGGAAGTGGTGGTTTCACCATGCCCTCAGACCACTCAGACCACTCAGAGCCCTTCGAGGAAGAACTCGGCGACGCGCTCCGCCGAACCGGCGACGGCTTCTCCAGCGAGCGTCCCGCCGGGCTCGTCGACGCCGGTATGGCCCGAGGCCGCCGTGCCCTGCGTCGTCGGCGCGTCGCCGCCGTGACCGGCAGTGTGGCGGCGCTGGCGTTGGTGGGCACGGTCGGGGCGTACGCGGGCGGACTGGTGGGCGTCGGCACCGGCGGGATCTCGGTGGCGGGACCCGCCGCGGTGACGCCTGCGGCGCCCCTTGCTCCCCAGGGGCGGCCGGGGTCGGGAGCGGTCTCCCCGGACGAGATGATCAAGACGTTCAAGAGCGTGCTGCCCGTCGGCGAGCTGACCGACGCGCAGGCACGCGGCACGGGTGACGAGCTGGGCCCCGCCGTCTTCGGCGTCATCGACGACGGCAAGGGCAAGGCGGCGATCACGCTCAGCCTGAATCGCGTCGACCCCGGCTCGGAGTTCTCCCGCCAGCACATCGAGTGCCCGGACCAGACCTACACCCCGCACGACGCGTGCAGCAGCAAGAAGCTGGACGACGGCTCCACGCTGATGCTTTTCCAGGGGTACGAGTACCCGGACCGCCGCGTGGACACGAAGTCCTGGCGCGCCACGGTCGTCACGCCGCAGGGCTACCTCGTCGATGTGAGCGAATGGAACGCCCCGGCGCAGAAGGACGCGGAGATCAGCCGTCCGAACCCGCCGCTGTCCCCGGCGCAATTGGGCGCGCTGGCCACCTCGCCCAAGTGGCACAAGGCGCTGAAGGACCTGCCGGCGGCCGGGAGCGTGGAGGAGCCGGCCGACGTAGCGAAGACGGATCCCGCCGAGTTCTCGACGCTGTTCAAGTCGCTGCTGCCCGAGGGCCTGACGACGTCCACCGAAGGCGGCCAGGTCGATTCCGCCTACGTCACGGTGGACGACGGCAAGGGCAAGAGCCTGGTCGAGGTGGGGGTGCAGCGGGGGATGGGGTCCGTGCTGGACGACCTCAAGAAGACTGGTGAGGTCACCACCCTGCCCGACGGGACGACCGTCATCGAGCGCCGTGGCGCGGGTGACAAGGACGTGGCGGGCGCCGTGATGTGGACGGCCGACGTGATGAGGAAGAACGGCGACCGTGTCCTCGTCTCGGCACTCAACTCGGACACGCCTCACAACGCCCCCACCCGCGCCGAGCCCGCGCTCAGCATGAAGCAGCTCAGGGCCATCGCGCTCAGCGACAAGTGGTACGAGCTGGAAGGCATGCAGGGGATGGCGAAGTAGTCCTCGCCGTCCGGCACTTCACTTCGCGTCGGCGTAGCACTCCACGACCGCCGTCGTGAAGGGGAAGCGCACCGGCGTCTCCCCGAAGGCGATCCGCCCGGCCAGATCACCGGCCGCGCGGATCGCCTCCGCGACTGTCTCCGCCTCTTCGGCGGGGCAGTGCACGATCACTTCGTCGTGCTGGAAGAACACCAGCTCCGCCCGGAGCCCCGCGGCCTTCAGGCTCTGCCGCAGCGCCGCCATCATGAGCAGCGCCCAGTCGGCGGCGCTGCCCTGCACGACGAAGTTACGGGTGAAGCGGCCCCGCGCGCGGGCGTTCGACGACGCGTACCCCGGCGTGAACTCGCCGCCGTCGGCAGCCTGTTCGGGCTCGTCCTGCGGAATGCCGGCTTCCCCTTCGTCCCCGGAGCCCGCCGCCGGCGGACAGGTCCGGCCCAGCCATGTCCGTACGAGCCGTTTCTCCTCGCCCGCGCGCGCCGCGTCGTCCACATACACGACGGCACGCGGGAAGCGTCTTCGCAGCGCGGCCAGGTTCTTCAGACCGTCCCCGGAGGTCTGCCCGTACACAGCGCCGAGCACGGCGAGCTTCGCCATCTCGCGGTCGCCCGCGAACGCGCGGTCCGACACCGCCTTGTAGAGGTCGCCGGGCTGTCCCGCCACGTCCATCAGCCCCGGGTCGCGCGAGATCGCGGCCAGCACCCGCGGCTCCATCTGGTCCGCGTCGGCGACCACGAGCCGCCACCCGTCGTCAGCGATGACCGCGCGCCGGATCACCTTCGGGATCTGGAGGGCGCCGCCGCCGTTGGTGACCCACCGGCCGGTGATCGTGCCGCCCGGCAGGTACTGCGGTCTGAACCGGCCCGCGCGCACCCAGTCCTGGAGCCAGCCCCAGCCGTGCGCCGTATGGATCCGGTACAGCTTTTTGTACGCGATCAGGGGTGCCACCGCCGGATGGTCGACCTCCTCCAGCTCCCATCGCCGCGTGGACTTCACCTTGATCCCGGCCTGCGCGAAGGCCTTGATCACATCGGCGGGCAGCTCGGGCCGTACGCGCCTGCCGAACGCCGCCGAGATCTCGTCCGTCAGCTCCGCCATGCGGCGCGGGTCGCCGCCGCCGGCGTACCGCTCGCCGAGCAGCTCGTCCAGCACCGCCCGGTGCACGTCCGCCCGCCACGGCAGTCCCGCGCCGTTCATCTCGGCGGCCACCAGCATCCCCGCCGACTCGGCGGCGGTCAGCAGCCGCATCCGGTCGGGGTGCTCGGCGGCGCCGTGCCTGTGCTGCTGATCGGCGTACACCTCCAGCAGGTCCTCGAACGGCACCGGGACCGGTTGTGGCTCGAAGAGCGAGGACTGCGAGCCGGGCTCGGCGGGGCGCTGCGGGGGATCGGGAGGTACGGGGTGGTTGTGCAGCCGTGCCCAGGCTGCCGCTGCGGAATGGGGTTCGCCGTGTCGGCCTTCGTGGCCGAGCAGCAGTGACTCGGCGTCCTCGATGTCGTAGCACCGCTCTACGCGGACGCCTGCGGCGAGCAGGCGCGGGTAGATCTCGGCGGTGGACCGCCATACCCACCGGCCGACGCTCGGCCTGGAGCGGACCGCCGCCACGAGATCGGCTTCCTCGCGCACGTCACCGGCCGGCCGCCCGTCCCGCCCCAGCGGCACGAGCAGCGCCCCACCTCCGTCCGTCGCGGCGACGGCCCAGCGATCGCTCATGGGTGCGAGTCTGGCACCCGGCACTGACAACGGGCCGCGGGTGGCGATGCGTGCGGTGCGTCGGGTCGCTGCGCCGGGCTTTCCCCGACCCGCGCCTTCCCGCTGTGACACTTTGCGGCTCCGCCGCGTGGTGGGGGGCGCTGCCCCAGCCCCCCGGTCCTCAAACGCCGGACGGGCTGAAGTCGGCCGGGGGCAGCTGGGGCTCCGCCCCAGACCCCGCTCCTCAAACGCCGGAGGGGCTGGATTTTCCAGCCCGTCCGGCGTTTGAGGACACGCCCGTAGGGCGTCTGTGTGGTCTGGGGGCTGGGGCTTGCCCCCCACGCGGCGGAGCCGCAGAGTGTCACAGCGGGAAGGGGCGGGTAGGCGACAAGCCCCGCGCAGCGGCGGCGCCGGTGACCTTCAGCGTGTTTTCGTCGCCCGGGGGCAGCTCAGCAGCCCCGCCAGCACCGCCACCACCGCACACACCCCCGCAGCCAGACCCGCCTCCACCCACGGCACCGCCACCACCACCCGCACCGACAAGCCGCTCAGCGCCGCCCCCATCCCCGCCAGGTTGACCGCCGACACCGCCGCCCCCAGCACCGCGCCGATCGCCACCGCGAACAGCGACTCGCCCGCGACGACCCACAGCACCTGCGCCCGCGTCGCGCCGCTCAGCCGCAGCGAACTCAGCTCCGCAGACCGGGCCGAGTTGGCCATCAGCAGCGTGTTGGCCAGCGCGATGGCCGTGTAGACGAGCGCGATGCCCAGCACCAGCCACAGCCCGTTGCGGGTCGTCGCACTCGTCCGAGGATGGCTGGCCGCGAGCCAGTCGTCGACCGTGGCGACCTGCCCCCCGGTCATCGTGCCCAGCGCCGCAGCGACGGCCCCCGCCTCCACCCCCTCCGACAGCTTTACGTCGATACGGTCGACCGGCGCCAACGGCGCGTTCGCAGCCGTGACGTACGCACCGTTGTCCCCCGTCCCCACCCCCAGCACCGCCACGATCCGCAGCCTCACCGCGCGCCCGTCGCCGAGCCACACATCGACCTGCCGGCCCACCACGGGCCGCTCCCACTCCTCATTGACGACGATCGACCGGTCGTCGAGATCCCGCACATCGCCCGCGACGACCGGCAGCCGGCCGACCTCCGCCAGCGCCGCCGGGTCGGTCACCGCGCGCGCGTCGGAACGGATCACCGCGCTGCGCTCCTCCCGTACGTACACAGCCGTGGACGCCGACGGCGAGAGCGTCGCACCCGCCACCCGGCCGCCCACCCGCAGCCCACCGTCCCCTTCCCCCGTCACCACCAGATCCGCAGCCGTCCGCGCCCGCGCCTCCCCCGCCTTCGACGCTGTGATCGTCTCGGCGGACCCGAGCAGCGAACCCGCGAGCGCCACCGTGATGAGCACGGGCGCCGCGATGGCGGCGGTACGGCGCAACGAGGCGGCCGTGTTCTCGCGGACCAGCATCCCGATCGCCCCCGGCAGCGGCAGGGCGCGCGCCACAGGACGTACGAGAAGGGGAGCGAGCAGCGCCACACCCACGATCAGGACCATGGGCTGAGTGATGTACGTCTTGCGCTTGAGCAGGTGGGAAGGGTCGGTGGCGAGGGACCAGACCAGCAGGCCGACCCCGGCCAGCAGCAGCCCGTACCCCAGCAGCCGCCGCCCGAGCGGCATCGCGGCGCTGTCGACGGACGACTCGCGCAGCGCCTCGGCCGGGCCGATGCGCCCGGCCCGCCACGACGCGGCCCCTGCCCCGGCGAGCGCCACCAGCAGCCCCGTCCAGAAGGCGGCGTGCAGCGGCCAGGACTCGTCGCCGATGGCGAACCACTCCGGCGCCAGCCCACCGTCGACCATGGCGCGGGCCAGCCGGGGCGCGCCCCACACCCCCAACTGGCACCCGGCGCCACCCGCTAGCGCACCCACCACAGCGGCCTCGGTGAGCAGCAGCAGCCGCAGCTGGCCGGGCGTGGCGCCGGCAGTCCGCAGCAGCCCGAACTCGCGCCTGCGCACCGCGACGGCGAAGGCGAACGTCGACGCGACGACGAAGACCGACACGAAGGTGGTGATGCCACCGGCCGTCCCGAGCGCCGAATTCACCGCGACCAGCGCCTCGGCGTCCTGCTCGACCCAGGGGTCGGCGAGCCGCCGCTCGTCCCCGGTCAGGACCTGAGCCCGCTCCCCGACCACCCGCCGCACGGCTTCAACCGGCGCATCCACCCCCACCGCATCCACCGCATCACCCCCACCGGTGTCCACGACCACAGGGCCCAGCTCCCGCAACTCACCCACCAGCCGCGTGTCCACCGGACGCGGATGCTCCAGCTTCTTCGACACCCACGCCGTGTCCGGCCCCCGCTCCACCTCCACCGTCAGCCGGTCGTCGCCCCTGACCACCACCGGTGACGCGGCGAACCGCTCGGGCGCGCGCTCCGGCGGGTCCAAGGTCGAGGCGAGGCCGAGCCCCATGATCGCGATCAGGCCGACGCCGATCGTCAGCGCCACGAAGCTCCCGGCAAAGGTGGCCCAGCGACTGCGCAACGTACTCAGGGCGACGATCAGCACGGCGTACGCTCCAGACCGGTCATCCGGGCCGCGACCTGCTCGGCGGTGGGGGAATGGACCTCGTCCGCGACGCGGCCGTCGACCAGGAAGACCACCCGGTCCGCGTACGAAGCGGCCACCGGGTCGTGCGTGACCATCACGATGGTCTGCGCCTGGGTATCCACCAACTCCCGCAGCATCACCAGCACATCACGGCTGGTCGAGGAGTCCAGAGCCCCCGTCGGCTCGTCCGCGAACAGCACCGCCGGCCGTGTGATCAGCGCCCGCGCGATCGCCACCCGCTGCTGCTGGCCGCCCGACATCTCGGCGGGCCGGTGCCCGGCCCGCCCGCCGAGGCCGACCCGCGCGAGCGCCGCCCGTACCTCCGTACGCGACGGGCGCCGGCCGGCCAGCCGCAGCGGCAGCGAGACGTTCTGCGCGGCGGTCAGCGAGGGCAGCAGGTTGAACGCCTGGAACACGAAGCCGATCCGGTCCCGCCGCAGCAGCGTGAGCCCGCGCTCGCTCAGCCCGCCCAGCTCGGTGCCGCCGACGGTGACCGTCCCGGAGGTGGGCCGGTCGAGCCCCGCCGCGCACTGGAGGAGTGTCGATTTACCGGAACCGGAGGGCCCCATGACGGCGGTAAAAGTCCCGCTGTCGAAGTCGAGGTCGACCCCGTCGAGGGCTTTGACCTCGCGGTATGTCCTGTGGAGTGCGGTCAGCCGCACGGCCGGTGTGATCATGTGCCCAGACTTCCGCGCCGCGGCCCGCCGGGCACGACCCCTGAGCCGACTCTTGAGGTATGCCTGGCCCTACCTACGCCGCTCGCCCGCCGCCCACCGCTTCCACGTACACATCCAGCGCCGACCGAGGCGCCCGCCCCAGCAGCCGCGCCAGCTCGCTCTCCCTACCGTCGCCCCCGTCCATGAAGCCGCCCGCGATCGCGGAATACGTCCCCACCAGCATCGGCACCTGGAAGGCCGCGGCCTTGCCCGCCCCCGCGATCGCCGCCCTGGCCCCCGCCAGGCTCCCCGGCTCGTACGGCACCGACAGAGCCGCCGCCAAGTCCGCGCCGCCCAACGCCCGTTCCCCGGTCAGCTCGTACGTAAGCCCCACATGCGACGCCGCCGACACCGCCACCCGAGCCGCCACCTCCGCCAGGTCCTCCCGTGCCACCGCGGCGAGCCGCCCGGTGCCCAGCGGTGCGGTGATCCGCCCGTCGGGGCCGGGCGCCGCGATGTGGGCCAGGAACTCGGCGTACAGCCCATTGCGCAGCACAGTCCACTCCAGCCGGCTGCTCCCGCGCAGGCGCCGCTCGGTCCAGCGGTGCGCGAGCGCGTACGGCAGATGGTCACCGTCGGACGACAGGCTCGTATAGACGATGTGCCGTACGCCCGCGTCCTCGGCGGCGGAGATCGCCGCCTCGTGGCGCGCGATGACGACGTCGTCCTCCCCTTCTCCCGCGGAGATCAGCAGCAGCGTCCCGATCCCGGCGAAGCCCTCGACCAGGGACGCGGGGTCGTCGAAGTCGATACGGCGGCCCCCGGGAGCGGGGTTCCTCGTACCCAGAACTACGTCCTCGCGGTCCGCCAGGCGCTGTGAAACGAGCCGGCCGAGACCACCGGACGCACCGGTGACCAGGATCTTCGACATGGAATGACTCTCCCCGCGTTCGTGGTTCCTCTTGGTAACTGGGACCATCCTTGGTGGCGGCGCGCGATCGCGTAAGGAGGCACATTGATGTCAGTGGGGCACACGGGAGTAACCACCGACCCCGTGATCAGCTGTGACGAACCGCAGGAGGACTGCGGAATCCGCGACGTGCTCGACCGGCTCGGCGACAAGTGGTCGGTCCTGGTCGTGGTCGAACTGGCCGCAGGAATCCGCCGGTTCAGGCAGCTCCAGCGCGCCCTGCCCGGCATCTCGCAGCGCATGCTGACCCTCACCGTCCGCCGCCTGGAGCGCGACGGCCTGCTCTCGCGGACCGTCCACCCGACGATTCCGCCGCAGGTCGAGTACGAGCTGACGCCGATGGGCCACTCCTTCACTCACGTGCTCAAGGCCCTGTCGGTCTGGTCCCTGGACCACCGGGAGGCGATGGCCGACTCCCGCAGCGCATGGGACGCGGCCCACGCCCGAGCCTCGGGAATCCGCTGATGGAACAGAAGGAACAGAAGGAACAGATCGAGAAGGCCGTCGCGGCAGCCGTGTACGCCGCCGACGACAACGCCGGCCTGGACCTCGGCGCCTCGCTCGCCGCCGCAGCTCCCTGGGCCGAAGCAGGCCGCGAACTGCTGCGCCGGGGTGAGGAGTTCGTACGTCGCGCCTGGGAGCGCGGCTGGCAACCCGCCGATGTCGTACGCATCGTCCGCCGCGACCTCGACGACCGCCACGTGCGCCTGACCACCGACCTGATCGCCGCCGAGAACCGCAGGTACGCCAGAACGGCCCCCCGCTGGGAGGCGCAGCTCCGCGACCTGGAGGCGGCCGAGGTGTGGTGGGGCAGTGACGACCGTTACGCCGACGCCCTCGCGGCCCGCGAGCGGGCGGACCGCTTCTCGCTCGCCACGGCGCTCCTGGAGCTCTTCCGCCTCCTCGTCCGGCTGCCCGCGATCGAGCCGGTGGGCCCGCCCCCGGGCGAACCCGTGCACGTACGCCCGCACTCACCCACCCCGGACGAGCCGCGCATGCTCACCCGCATCCGCGCGCTGCTGGCCAAGGCGGAGGCGACCGACTATCCGGAGGAGGCGGAAGCCCTCACCACCAAGGCGCAGGAGCTGATGGCGCGCCACAGCATCGACGCCGCGCTGCTCGCCGCCCAGGGGCACACCGGTGACGTACCGGTCGCGTGCCGGATCGGCGTCGACGCGCCGTACGAGACGGCCAAGGCGATCCTGCTCGACGCCGCCGCCTCCGCGAACCGCTGCCGCGCGGTGTGGAACAGCGGGCTCGGCTTCTCCACGGTCGTCGGCTTCGAACCCGACCTGGAATCCGTCGAGCTGCTCTACACCTCCCTCCTCGTGCAGGGCACGGCGGCGATGACCCGGGCGGAGGCGGCCCAGCGGGCGGGCGGCCGCAAGCGTACGAAGGCCTTCCGCCAGGCGTTCCTGACGGCGTACGCCAGCCGGGTCGGCCACCGCCTGTCCGAGGCGACGGAACACGTCACCGAGGAGGCAGGCGGCTCGCTGCTGCCGGTGCTGGCGGCGCGGGACGTGGCGGTGGAGGACCGCGCGGAGCGGATGTTCCCCGAGACGACGTCGACGCGGGTACGGGGCGTCAACGACCACGCGGGGTGGGAACACGGCACGGCGGCCGCGGACCGGGCGACGATGCCGCGCCGTCCCGGCGTGACCCGCTGACTCCCTGGACGACGAAGGCCGCGGCCCCGTGAGGAGCCGCGGCCTCGTGAGGAGCCGAAACGTAAGCCAGTGAGTCAGGAACCCGGCAGCTTGGGCAGGTCCGTGGGAATGCCCTCCGGCAGCTTGTCGCCGACGGCGGACTTCTTGTAGGAGTCCACGATCCCGCTACCCCATTTCACGGTGATCGTGTTGCCGCCCGCGCCCGGCGTGACAAGCCCGGTCGTACGGTCGGCGTTGCCGTCGGGGCACTTCAGTCTCAACGTCACCTTGGTGTCCTTGGCGTCCTTGGCGACCGTGCCGGAGCAGACGTGCTCGCCCGCGACAGCCGCGTCGGAACCCTGGACGACCAGCATGACGATCTTGCCGTCGGTCGTCGCGACCCAGGACCCGGAGACGTCCGCCGACGCCCCCTGGTCCCCGGCGGGCGGAGCGCTGCTCTGCCCGCTGCCGCCCTTGTCCCTGCCCTTGTCGCCGCCCGTGCTGCCGCCGCTGTCGCTGCTGCAGCCGGTCAGTACGAGGGCTGCCGCGACGGCCGCTGCCGAGACGGTGGTACGTACAAGCTCACGCACGCCGGACTCCCCACTTTCGGTAGGTCGGAACGCGCCAAGCTACCAGGAGGACTTGCGTACGCCCGGGAGGAAACCGGCATGCGCCTGTTCCCGCATCCGCACCCTGGAGAGCCCGAACTTCCGGAGGTGGCCCCGGGGCCGGCCGTCCACACTGTCCCGGTTTCGTACGCGCGTCGCACTCGCGTCGCGCGGCTGACGGCGCAACTCCGCCAGCGCGGCCGCACGCTCGCTCTCGCCCGTTCCGGGCTTGCGGAGGATTTCCTTCAGCTCCGCCCGCCGCTCGGCGTACCGCTCGACGACGACCTTGCGCCGTTCATTGCGGGCGATCTTGCTCTTCTTCGCCATCAGACCTTCACTCCTCGCGCGCGGATGCGGGCGACGGCCGCCTCGACGCCGATCAGGTCGACGGTCTTGATCGCCCTGGCGCTGAGTACGAGCCGCACATGGCGCCCCTCACTGGCCAGCCAGTAGCGCTTGCGCTGGATGTTCGGGTCGAAGCGGCGTGAGGTGCGCCGGTGCGAGTGGGAGATGTTGTTGCCGAATCCCGGCTGGGCGCCGGTCAGCTGGCAGTGGGCGGACAAGGTCAATCACTCCTCTTTGATAATGGGAACCATTTCCATATACTAACCACATGGCACGCAACGAAGTCCGCCCGATCATCAAGCTCAGGTCCACGGCGGGGACCGGCTACACGTACGTGACCCGCAAGAACCGCCGTAACGACCCCGACCGCATGACGCTCCGCAAGTTCGACCCGGTCGTCCGCCGGCACGTCGACTTCCGCGAAGAGCGCTGACCGAGCAGTAGTGACCAGAGCAGAAAGGGGCATCACTTCATGAAGCCCGGAATCCACCCGTCGTACGGCCCCGTGGTCTTCCGCGACAAGGCCGGCGGCTTCGCCTTCCTCACCCGTTCCACCATGACCAGCGACAAGACGGTGGAGTGGGAGGACGGTCGTACGTACCCCGTCGTCGACGTGGAGATCTCCTCGCAGAGCCACCCCTTCTACACGGGCACGGCGCGTGTACTGGACACGGCGGGCCGCGTGGAGCGCTTCGAGCGCCGCTACGGAGCGAAGTAGTGAGCCAGAAGGGGAAGCTGCCGGTCGTCATCGTCGGCGGCCTGCACTCCGACGCCCGTAAGGAGGTGGTGGAGCAGCTGCTGCGCCGGGTCCCCGGCAGCGTCGCCCTGCATCACGACCTCTCGACCGCGGCTGAAGGAACGGTACGCCGCACCGTCCGCGACACCCACGGCGAGAGCTCGTCGGGCGACGCGCCGCTCGTCAACGACTGCGCGTGCTGCGCCCTGCGCGAAGACCTGGTGCCGGAGCTTGAGCGGCTGGCCGGCAGCGGCCTCACCCGGCTCGCGGTCGTCGAGCTGTGGGACTCGGTCGAGCCCAAGGCGATGGCGGAGGTCGTCGTCGCGCACGGCGGCGACGTACTCGACCTGACCGCCGTCATGACGGCCGTCGACCCCGCGCTGCTCCTGCCCTACCTCGGCTGCGGCGACGATCTGGCCGAGGCCGGACTGGCGGCGGCCGCGACCGACCAGCGCACGGTCGCGGACACGTGGGCGCGGCAGCTGGAGTACGCCCCTGTCCTCGCGGTGGTGGACAGCGAGGAGGCGGACGAGCAGGACGACGCGCTCCTCGCGCAGCTGCACCCGACGGCCCGCCGGGTCAGGGCGGCCTCCGGCGAGCTGGCCGAGGCGGCCTTCGCCGGCTTCGACACAGAGGCCGCTGCGGCGCGCCAGCACCCGGCGTGCGCGCTGCTTCCGCAGGACGCGGACGACAAGGGCGTCGGCACGCTGGTGTGGCACCGCGACCGCCCCTTCCATCCGGAGCGGCTGTACGAAGCACTGGAGGACCTGACCTGCGCGGCCGCCCGCAGCCGGGGCCGGTTCTGGCTCGCCGACCGGCCGGACACGCTGATGGCGTGGGACGCGGCGGGCGGCGCGCTGTGTGTGGAGAGTGCGGGGCCGTGGCTGGCCTCGCTGCCGGACGCCGCCTGGGAAATGGTCCCGCCCGTACGCCGGGCCGCGGCCGCGCTCGACTGGCACCCCGAGCACGGGGACTGCTGCCAGCACCTGGTCTTCACTTCACCGGGACTCGACCGTGGTGGGCTCGAAGAGCTCCTCGAATCCTGCTTGTTGACCGATGCCGAATACGCGGCGGGGCGTGATGCGTGGAAGCTCCTGCCGCCCGCTTTTGATTCCCTTCTGGAGGCATGATGTCCCGCCTGTCCCGAGGTAAAGACCCTCGTAAGCCCCTCAAGTCCCGACCCAATCCACTGGACGAGGCGAAGATTACGTACATTGACTACAAGGACACCGACCTGCTGCGGAAATTCATTTCGGATCGCGGGAAGATCCGGAGCCGACGTGTGACAAGGGTCTCCGCCCAGCAGCAGCGGCAGCTGACCCGGGCCATCAAGAACGCCAGGGAGATGGCGCTGTTGCCGTACCTCTCGCGCTGATCCGGAGTGCTGTAATCAGGAGAGCACCCCGCGTGCACGTGCATCTGCCCATGCATCCGCAAGTGAACAAAGCTATGATCCGGGGCAGTTGACATCTGCACTTTCCGGGAGCGACCTGTGCACCACGCGTACAACGGCATGGCGGCCACAGAGCTTCACGGGGTGGTCTGGCAGAAGAGCAGGCACAGCAACTCACAGGGGTCCTGTGTGGAGTTTGCCAAATTGCCGGGCGGGAATGTGGCAGTCCGCAATTCGCGGCACCCGGACGGGCCCGCTCTCGTCTACACACCTGCCGAGATCGAGGCGATGCTGCTCGGCATCAAGGACGGCGAGTTCGACCACCTGACAGCAGGCGGCTGACCGGAATCAACCGGTCCGCCACCCGCCAACCCGCCAGCCGTTCACTCTGTGTTACTGCTGTTCGCTCCTGAGGCGGAACAGCGCCCACACGACCTTGCCGCTCAGCGTCCCGGCGAGCGGGTGCCATCCCCAGCTGTCGCTGAATGAATCCACCAAAAACAAGCCACGTCCGGACTCGGCGGAGAAGTTGTCCGGCTCACGCGTCACCGGGCTCTCGTGGCTGGGGTCGCGCACGGCGCACACCAGACGCGAGGTCCAGCGCATCAGATGCAGCCGTACGGGAGGGTCCTGCTCGCTCGTACGCGGGGTGTCGGCCGGCAATGCGTGCCGCAGCGCGTTGGTGACGAGCTCGGAGACGACCAGTGCCACGTCGTCGAAGCACTCGCCGAGCTCCCACTGCGCCAGCGTGGACTTGGTGAACTGGCGGGCTCCGCGCACCGCTTCGTACCTGGGTGGCAGCGCGCAGGAGGCCGAGCTGGAGACCTCCGCGGGGTCGATGGGGGGAAGGCCTTGTCTTAACGGCTCCAACGGCTCGAACGGCTCGAGCACGGTCGATCCATTCGTCCCCATGCGAGGCACTCCCGGGATTCGCGGTCGTTGCGATACAGCGGTAGCGATGCGGCGGTAGTACGGCGACAGCACGAAAGAGCATGCAGGTGCGCGCGGACCATGGTTCCGAATGCGTACGGCAGATGCAAGGGCAGATGCACGTGCACGCGCCGGACCTGTCCGACCCCGTGCCGGTTCTTGCTCATTTCTCCCCGCCGCCTCTTTTGGTGACTTGTACAGCTCTTGCCATTTCCGTAATCGGATGAGTACGGGCTGAAGCGTTTTAATGGCAGACTGCGGCTCTCGGAGACCTGGGGGATGGCGCTCCGCTACTGAACTGTCGGACTGGGGAGGGCTGGAGAAGTGACCGCAGGTGAGTCGAGCGGCTCTGTGGTGCGGCGCATCCTGCTGGGATCCCAGCTCAGGCGGCTGCGTGAGTCGCGGGGGGTCACCCGCGAGGCGGCCGGCTACTCGATCCGAGCATCCGAATCGAAGATCAGCCGCATGGAGTTGGGACGGGTGAGCTTCAAGGCCAGGGACGTCGAGGACCTGCTGACGCTCTACGGCGTCACCGACCAGGCGGAGCGCGAGTCGCTGCTGAGCCTGGCGCGGGAGGCCAACGTGGCGGGCTGGTGGCACAGTTACGGCGATGTGCTGCCTGGCTGGTTCCAGACGTACATCGGACTCGAAGGTGCCGCCTCCCTCATCCGGATTTACGAAGTCCAGTTCGTTCACGGGCTGTTGCAGACCGAGAGCTACGCGCACGCCGTCGTTTCCCGCGGCATGCCGCAGGCGAGCGCGGCGGAGATCGACCGCAGGGTCGCGCTGCGCCTGGAGCGTCAGAAGGTGCTCGTGTCCGAGCGCGCGCCGCACTTCCATGCCGTACTCGACGAGGCGGCGCTGCGCCGTCCGTACGGCGACCGGGCCGTGATGCGGGGGCAGTTGCAGCACCTCATCGAGGTCTCCGAGCAGTCGAACATCACGCTTCAGGTCATGCCGTTCAGCTTCGGCGGACACGCGGGCGAGAGCGGCGCGTTCACGATGCTGCAGTTCCCCGAGTCGGATCTCTCGGACCTCGTCTACCTGGAGCAGCTCACCAGCGCGCTGTACCTGGACAAGCGCGAGGAAGTCGCCCAGTACCGGCGGGTGATGGAGCGGCTCCAGAAGGACAGCCCGAGCGCGGCGGAATCCCGGGACGTGCTGCGCGGTCTACTCCAACTCACGTAACCCGCCAGTAGGATGAGGTTTCATCAGGAGTCCGCACCTGCTCACCCTGCAGTAAGGGATCGCATGTCCTTCTTCACCGACCTGGCCCATCAGTACATCGACGGCGAGTGGCGGACCGGCAGCGGCTCGTGGGACATCATCGACTTCAACCCGTACAACGGGGAGAAGCTCGCCGCGATCACGGTGGCCTCGGTGGACGAGGTCGACGAGGCCTATCTGGCGGCGGAGCGCGCGCAGCCGGCCTGGGCCGCGTCGAGTGCGTACAAGAGGCGGGACGTCCTGGAGCGCGCCCTGCGGATCACGCAGGACCGCGAGGACGAGATCATCGAGGCGATCATCGACGAGCTCGGCGGTACGCGGCTGAAGGCGGCGTACGAGGTCCATCTCGCCAAGGAGTTCCTGCGCGAGGCGATGCAGAGCGCGCTGCGGCCCGAGGGGATCATCATGCCCTCGCCCGTGGAGGGCAAGGAGAACCGCGTCTACCGGCTGCCGGTCGGGGTCGTCGGTGTCATCAGCCCCTTCAACTTCCCCTTCCTGGTGACGCTCAAATCGGTCGCCCCGGCGCTGGCGCTGGGCAACGCGGTCGTGATCAAGCCGAACCAGAACACGCCTGTCGTCGGCGGCGGCCTGATAGCCAAGATCTTCGAGGACGCCGGGCTGCCCGCCGGGCTGCTCAATGTGCTGATCACGGACATCGCGGAGATCGGTGACGCGCTGATAGAGCACCGGGTGCCGAAGGTGATCTCCTTCGCGGGCTCCGACAAGGTGGGGCGGCACGTGGCCGCCGTCGCCGCGAGCCACTTCAAGCGCGCGGTGCTCGAACTGAGCGGCAACAGCGCGCTGGTCGTCCTGGACGACGCGGACGTCGACTACGCGGTGGACGCCGCGGTCTTCAGCCGCTTCGTGTACCAGGGGCAGGTCTGCATGGCCGCCAACCGCATCCTGGTGGACCGCTCGGTCGAGGCGGAGTTCACGGAGAAGTTCGTCGCGAAGGTACGGTCCCTGGTCACCGGCGACCCGGCCGACGCCAGGACCCACATCGGGCCGGTCATCAACACCTTCCAGGCGGAGGCGTTGACGGGGCTGGTGGAGCAGGCGCTCGCCGAGGGCGCGACGGCGCTCGTACGAGGCTCTACGCGCGGCAATCTTGTCGAGCCGACCGTACTGAGCGGGCTGCCGGCCGACTCTCCGATCCTGGCGCAGGAGATTTTCGGTCCGGTGGTCCTGCTGATCCCGTTCGACGGCGAGGACGCGGCCGTACGGATCGCCAACAACAGCGAGTACGGGCTGAGCGGGGCGGTCCACACGGGGAACCTGGAGCGGGGCGTGCGCTTCGCGAAGCGCGTCGAGACCGGGATGATCCACATCAACGACTCGACGGTGCAGGACGAACCGCAGGTGGCCTTCGGTGGCGAGAAGTCGTCGGGGATCGGGCGGCTGAACGGGGAGTCGGCGGTGGAGGCGTTCACCACGCAGAAGTGGATCTCCGTGCAGCACGGGCGGACGAAGTTTCCGTTCTGACGGGGGAGTTGCGGACAGAAGCTGTCCGCGAGGGTTCGTAGCGTAGGTCTTGTCAGTTCGACGACGAGACGACGACAAGAGGCGGACATCATGGTCGTACACGTGAACGCAGAGGCCCCCGGTGACGAGCGTGGCGCGCTCCTGGCCTTCCTGGACGCCGAGCGCGGCGGAATCCGGCGGGCGCTGCTCGGGCTGACGGACGAGCAGGCCGCGACGAAGCCGAGCGCGAGCGAGCTGTCGCTGTCCGGGCTCCTCAAGCACGTCTCCGAGGTGGAGCAGGGCTGGCTGTCCCGGGCGAAGCAGGTCGCGCCGGAGGTGCAGCGGTCCGAGGAGACCTGGCACGAGAGCTTCCGGCTGGTCGGTGACGAGACGGTCGAGAGCCGGCTGGCGTACTGGGAGAAGGTCGCGCGGCAGACCGAGGAGTTCATCCGGTCGGTGCCGAGCCTGGACGACACGTTCCCGCTGCCGGACGAGCCGTGGTTCCCCGACTCGGAGCGGGTCTCCATGCGGTGGCTGTTGCTGCGGCTGATCGCCGAGATGTCCCGGCACTCGGGCCACGCCGACATCATCCGCGAGAGCCTGGACGGCAAGACGGCGTTCGAGCTGGTGGCGCTGGAGCGCGTACTCTCTACTCAAAGTTGAGTAGAAGGGTGCGGCGATGTCAGCGATCCGGCTGCTGGTACTGGGCGCCGTCCGTCAGCACGGGCGCGCGCACGGCTATCAAGTACGCAACGACCTGGAGTTCTGGGGCGCCCACGAGTGGTCCAACGCCAAGCCCGGGTCGATCTATCACGCGCTGAAGCAGATGGCCAAGCAGGGACTGCTGCACGCCCACGAGATCGCGCCGAGCACGGCCGGCGGCCCGCCGAGGACCGAGTACGAGGTCACGGAGAAGGGCACTGAGGAGTACTTCGGGCTGCTCCGCGAGGCCTTGACGACGTACGACCAGAAGATGGACGTGCTGTCGGCGGGGATCGGCTTCATCGTCGACCTGGAGCGGGCCGAGGCGGTCGAGCTGCTCAACGAGCGGGTGCGAGGGCTGGAGGGGTGGCGGTCGGCCGTCACCGATTACTACACGCCGGAGGACGGACCGGAGTCGATCGGTCACATCGGCGAAATCATGAACATGTGGGTCCACTCGGCGGACGCGGGGGCGGAGTGGACGCGCGGCCTCATCTCCCGGATCGAGGGCGGGGCGTACACCTTCGCGGGTGAGGGCGGTGAGCCCTTTGTGGGGGTGCTGGCGGAGGGCCAGGAGAATCCGTACGCCAGCTAATCAAGTTTGACGAATGGCGCGGGCGGGCTTACCTTTGGCGTCGTAGTCAAGTTTGACTACGACGCTGGAGGGGATGAATGGCATTGGCTGACGCCGACGCGGCGATCGTCGTCGAAGGAGTACAGAAGCGGTACGGGGAGAAGCGGGCCCTGGATGGGCTGGACCTGGTGGTGGGGCGCGGCACGGTGCACGGCGTGCTCGGGCCGAACGGCGCGGGCAAGACCACGATCGTCCGGATCATGGCCACGCTGCTGCGGCACGACGCGGGACGGGTGGAGGTGGCCGGGTACGACGTACGGTCGCATTCCCGCGAGGTGCGGCGGCAGATCGGGCTGCTCGGGCAGCACGCGGCGGTCGACGAGGGGCTGGGCGGGCGGCAGAACCTGGAGATGTTCGGCCGGCTGTACCACCTGGGGGCGCGCCGGGCGGGCGCACGGGCCGACGAGCTGCTTCAGCGGTTCGGGCTCGCCGACGTGGGGCGCAAGCCGGTCGGGAAGTACAGCGGAGGCATGCGGCGGCGGCTGGATCTGGCCGCCTCGCTGATCGGTAATGGGCACAGCACCGATCCGCAGGTGCTGTTCCTGGACGAGCCGACGACCGGGCTCGACCCGCGCGGACGCGCGGAGGTGTGGGGCGCGGTGCGGTCGCTGGTCGGGGGAGGTACGACCGTACTGCTCACGACGCAGTATCTGGAGGAGGCCGACCAGCTGGCCGACCGGATCACGGTGGTCGACCGGGGCAGGGCCGTCGCGGAGGGCACGCCGGACGAGCTGAAGGCCAAGGTCGGCGGAGACAGGATCGACGTGGTGCTGCACGACGCACGGCAACTGGGCGCGGCGGCCACGCTGATGGGCCCGGACGCGGAGACGGACGTGGACCGGCGGCGGATCAGCGCGCCGGTGGCGGACCGGATGGCGGCGCTGACCGGGATCGTACGGGCGCTGGAGGCGGCGGGGATCGAGGCGGAGGACATCGCGTTGCGCAGGCCGACGCTCGACGAGGCGTTCCTGCACCTCACGAAGGAGGTTGCGGCATGAGCGGCACGGGTGCGGCTGTCGGATGGGCGGTCACCGATTCCTGGACGATGACGCGGCGCGAACTCGCCCACTGGGCGCGGCAGCCGGTGCAGGTGATCGTCGGCCTGGTCTTCCCGGTGATGCTGCTGCTGATGTTCGGGTTCCTGGTCGGCGGCGGGAAGGGCGTGTCGGGCGATTACGTCGACTTCCTGGTGCCCGGCATGCTGGCGCTGACCATGGCCTTCGGCCTGGAGGCGACGATGCTCGCGGTCACCCAGGACCTCAACAAGGGGGTCATCGACCGGTTCCGGTCGATGCCGATGACCTCGGGCGCGGTGCTGGTGGGGCGGGCGATAGCGGACATGCTGCAGTCGGCGGCCGGCCTGGCGGTCCTGGTGGCGGTGGGCTACGCGATCGGCTGGCGCTGGCACGGCGGGGTGCTCGGATTCCTGGGCGCGATCGGGCTGTTGCTGCTGCTCCGCTTCGCGATGCTGTGGATCGGCATCCAGCTGGCGATGGTCGCGGGCAAGCCGGAGATGGTCCAGGCGGTGCAGATCCTGGTCTGGCCGGTGGGCTTCCTCTCCAACGCCTTCGCGACTCCGGAGTCGATGCCGGGATGGCTCGGCGCCTTCGTCGAATGGAACCCGCTGTCGGCGACGGCCACAGCGGTACGCGACCTCTTCGGCAACCCAGCGGCGGCAGGAAGCTCCTGGCCTGCGGAGCATGCTGGGCTGTTGGCGGTGGTGTGGCCGGTGGTTCTGGTGGCGGTGTTCTTTCCGCTGGCGGTAAGGCGGTTCGCACGACTGAGCCACTAAAGCTCACGAACTGACGTGTGGAGAAGTGGAACCCGGGCGCGGTCTGCGGTGTACCAGAAGGAGAAGTGGTCGACGGCGAGACCGCAGACCGCAGACCGCGAGACCGGGGGAGTGCAATGCGCAAGCCGCTCACGACAGTCGGGGCGCTGACCGCCGCCGTGCTCATCGCGCTGGCGATGCTGGCGGGATGTTCGACAACGCCTGATCCACCATCGGAAGAGGCGTCGCAGCCGCCGAAGGTGCCGTCCGGACGTGATCTGCCCGGCTGGGCACACATGGTGGGCCTGGCAGCGGACGGCAGCGGTTTCGCGCTGCTCGCGAAGTGCGTGCAGGACGTGGAGCGGCCCGAGAACGGGTTCTGCCGCCAGTATGTGGCGATCTTGGACAAGGGGGCGTCGCAGTGGCGGCTTCGCAAGGCACCACTGACCGAAAAGTCGGGCACGGACGGCATCTCGGCGGACTTGAGGGTGCTCGGCCCGGGCCGGGCATGGATGCGGGACTGGATCGAGGAGGACCGGCACCGCACCTGGTTCACGGCGGACGGTGGGCGGACCTGGCAGGTCCGTGACGTGAAGCGCGCCGGGGAGGTGCGGTCGATCCCGAAGGGAGCCGCGCTCTCTACGCTCTGCGGGCCTCCGACGGCCCCCGACGGGCTGGAGTGCCCGAAGGACCGTCTCATGGTGATGTCCCCCGACGACGGAAGGCTTCGGCAACTGAACGCGAATCCACCGCTGGCGGGACGGCTGCACCCGGCGACGTACGCCGAGCCCGACGGCTCGTGGTGGGTCTCCGGGCAGGACCCGTCGTCCGGGGCACCGGCGGTAGCGGTATCCCGTGACGCGGGCCGGACTTGGACAACGAGCATGCTGGACAGTCCGGTGAAGAAGCCTGGTTGGGGAGTGCGGGTCTCAGTGGGCGACGGCGTCGTCTACGCGGCGGAGATGGGAGAACTGCCGGCCGGCGAGCCGGTCAAGAATCCGGTACGGGCGATTCACCGCAGCAGGGACGGCGGCCGCACCTGGGAGCGGACCTGGACGACGGGCCGGGAGCGCGAGCCGCGCACGCTGGCGGGCGTGCTCGTTCCGGGTAAGGGCGACGCCCTGCGCCTCCACGCTGAGAGCGGCACCTTCACCAGCCCGGACGGCGGCCGCACCTTCCACCGGACGGGGCGCGGCCCCGGCCTCGGTCACGCGTCGACGGTCCCGCTCGGCCGCCTGGTGACGGCCGGCGCCTGCGGGCACCGAATATCGGCGGACGGCGAGCGCTGGACGACGTTCACGGTAGGCACCTGCGAGAACTGACCCCACACCCTGCTGGTGTCCGCGCCTTCAGCTCAGCGGCGTTACGGGTTCAGTGGTGGAAGGACGTCGCGGCGGCCGCGTCGCGAGTCGCCGGTTCCCGCTGCGCCCGCAGCTCGGGCAGCAGCTCACCGAGGCTCTCCATCAACAACCCCGCGAGATCCGCGGAAAAGCCATTGCGGCACACGATCCGCAGGACGGCGAGATCCTGCCGGTTCTCGGGAAAGGTGTACGCCGGCACCAGCCACCCCCGCTCCCGCAACCGCCGCGACACGTCAAAAACATCGAAGCTCCGCACATCGGAGGCGGTGGTGAAGGCGAACACCGGCAACTCGTCGCCCCGCGACAGGAGTCGGAAGTCGCCCATCGCCTCGACGCGCTCCGCCAGCCCCCGCGCCACGTCCCTCGACGCCTGCTGCACAGCCCGGTACCCGTCCCGGCCGAGCCGCAGAAACGTGTAGTACTGCGCGACCACCTGCGCGCCCGGCCGGGAGAAGTTGAGGGCGAAGGTCGGCATGTCGCCGCCCAGGTAGTTGACCCGGAAGACCAGTTCCTCCGGGAGCTCGGCGGGCGAGCGCCACAGCGCCCAGCCGACCCCGGGATAGACCAGACCGTACTTATGTCCCGAGGTGTTGATGGAAGCGACCCTCGGCAGCCGGAAGTCCCACACCAGATCCTCATCGAGGAAAGGAGCGATCATCGCGCCGGACGCCCCGTCCACATGCACGGGAACATCGAGACCCGTCCGCTCCTGGAGGTCGTCCAGGGCCGCGCAGATCTCCGCGACGGGCTCGTAGGAGCCGTCAAAGGTGGAGCCGAGGACGCCGACCACCCCCATGGTGTTCTCGTCGCAGAGCGCAGCGGCGGCCTGCGGGTCAAGATGGAAACGGTCTCCCTCCATGGGCACTTGGCGCGCTTCGACCTCCCAGAAGTTGCAGAACTTCTCCCAGCAGACCTGGACGTTGACCCCCATCACCAGGTTGGGCCGGGCCCGGCCCGGATAACGGTCGGCATTCCTCATCGCCCAGCGGCGCTTGAGCGCCATCCCGGCGAGCATGCACGCCTCGCTGGACCCGGTCGTCGAGCAGCCGACGGCCGCCGTCGGATCCGGGGCGTTCCAGAGTTCGGCGAGCATGGCGACGCAGCGCCGCTCCAGCTCGGCCGTGCGCGGGTACTCGTCCTTGTCGATCATGTTCTTGTCCCGGCACTCCCCCATCAGCTCGCCCGCCTGAGGCTCCATCCAGGTGGTGACGAAGGTGGCGAGATTGAGCCGGGAGTTGCCGTCGAGCATCAGCTCGTCGTGCACGAGCTGGTACGCCGTCGCGGGAGCCATTGGCCCGTCGGGCAGCCGGTGCCGGGGCGGGGCGGACTCCATGCCGCCGACCGGATCGGCCGCGCCGTAGAAGGGATTGAGGGCGAGCCTGCGGTGCTGCTGACTGTCCCGGCCCGTACCACCTCGGTGAAGTGCCATGCGCTCACCATAAGGGCGGATAAGTGGACGTAACACTCCAAAGAACAAGGCTTGCACCTCACGTGACGTGAGGGCTCAGGCTGAGGGCGTACCAAGAAAAGGAAGCAGAAGGAGCGGAAGCGATGAGCTACTCCGTGGGACAGGTCGCCGGATTCGCCGGAGTGACGGTGCGCACACTGCACCACTACGACGAGATCGGACTGCTCTCCCCGGGCGGCCGCAGCCACGCCGGCCACCGGCGCTATGACGACGCCGACCTGGACCGGCTGCAGCAGATCCTGTTCTACCGGGAGCTCGGCTTCCCGCTCGACGAGGTGGCGGCTCTCCTGGACGACCCGGCCGTGGACCCGCGGGAGCACCTGCGGCGTCAGCACGAGCTGCTGTCCGGCCGGATCGCGAAACTTCAGGAGATGGCCGCCGCCGTCGAAACCGCCATGGAGGCACGGAAGATGGGCATCAATCTCACCCCGGAAGAGAAGTTCGAGGTCTTCGGCGACCACGACCCCGAGCAGTACGCCGAGGAAGTCGAGCAGCGCTGGGGCGCCGGCGAGGCGTACAAGGAGTCGCAGCGCAGGGCCGCGTCGTACACCAAGGAGGACTGGCTGCGGATCAAGGCGGAGGGTGACGAGAACACCGCCCGCCTGGTCGCCGCCATGGAGGCCGGCGCAGCGCCGGACTCCGTCCGGGCCATGGACCTGGCCGAGGAGCACCGCGCCCTGATCGGCCGCAATCACTACGACTGCGGCTACGACATGCACGTCTGCCTCGCCGAGATGTACGTCGCCGACGAGCGCTTCACCACGTCCATCGACGCGGCGAAGCCCGGCCTGGCGGCCTACCTGCGCGAGGCGATCCTGGCCAACGCCGCCCGCCACGCGTAGCCGCGCGGCAGTGCGGGAGCGGCAGTAACGAACCGTTCCGTCCGGCCCCGGAGGCGCCCCGAGGCCGGACGGGCACCTTCGTCACTCCTTGGAGAGGACGACCGCCGTGCCGTAAGCGCACACCTCCGTGCCCACATCTGCGGCGTCGGTCACATCGAAACGCATCATCAGCACACCGTTGGCACCACGCGCCCTCGCCTGCTCGACCAGCCGCTCCATCGCCTGATTGCGCGTCTCCACCAGCGTCTTGGTGAGCCCCTTGAGTTCGCCGCCGATCATCGACTTCAGCCCGGCGCCGATCTGGCTGCCCAAGTGCCGCGAGCGGACTGTGAGACCAAAGACCTCTCCGATGACGCGGTCCACCCGGTATCCGGGTGCGTCGTTCGTGGTGACCACCAGCACATCTGACTGGGTGCCCTGTCCACCGCCGTAATCCTCGATGCTCATCCGCATCCACCTCCTGCCGCACAGCTTTGCCCCAGTGCGTCCCCGGCGCATCCCCTTGGGGGCTACTGGAACCAGAAGGCCCCCGTCGGCGTTGATAGCTTTGGGCAGCAAACCCGCAGACGATCCCACCCTGGAGCCCGGTACCCGTGAATACGCTTGCGCTCGGACCGAGCTGGCTGGAGCCGAATTATCTGCTGGAGCAGTTCGGTCTGATCGGCCTGCTGGTCATTGTCTTCGCCGAGTCCGGCCTGCTCATCGGCTTCTTCCTGCCCGGCGACTCGCTGCTGTTCACCACCGGCCTGCTGGTGACCACGGGCGCCCTCGACACCCCGCTGTGGCTGGTCTGCACGCTGGTCGTCCTCGCGGCGATCATCGGCGACCAGGTCGGCTATCTCTTCGGCCGCAAGGTCGGCCCCGCCCTTTTCACGCGCCCGGACTCCCGGCTCTTCAAGCAGGAGAACGTGGAGAAGGCCCACGACTTCTTTGAGAAGTACGGCCCGAAGTCGCTGGTGCTGGCCCGCTTCGTGCCGATCGTGCGCACCTTCACGCCGATCATCGCCGGCGTCAGCAGGATGAACTACCGCTCGTTCATCACGTACAACATCATCGGCGGCGTGCTCTGGGGCGCGGGCGTCACGCTGCTCGGCGCCTCGCTCGGCAAGGTCGATTTCGTACACAAGAACATCGAAGCGATCCTGATCCTGATCGTGCTGATCTCGGTGCTCCCGATCGTCATCGAGTACCTGCGCGCCCGCAGCAAGAACAAGAAGGCAGCGGCCGCCGAGGACGGCGGCGAGGCCGACGGCATGCCCCCGGCCTCGCGCGGCCGCCACGCCAAGCGCTGACGCCGGGCAGAGGAGTCAGAAGCCGCGCGTCCGCTTGGCCGCGCGGCGGCTCGCCCCACGGCCCGCCCCCGGCACCTTCAGGAACAGCCGCGAGATCTCGCCACCCAGGTTCACCCCGATGGCGATGGCCAGCGACAGGGCCGCCGCGCTCGACAGGGACGCGAGCCCCTTGTTGAGGTCGTTCTGCGCGATGCCCAGCAGTCCGAAGTACGTCGCCGAGCCCGGCAGCAGCGGACCGATCGCAGCCGTGACGTACGGCAGCGCCGAGGCGTACTGGTAGCGCGAGAACAGCTGCCCGAAGAGGCCCACAAGACCGGCCGCCACCGCTGTCGAAGCCACCTGCGAGATCTCTCCGACGTCGTGCATCGCACCGTAGATAAGCCAGGCGACTCCGCCGTTGAGGGTCACGATCAGCACGGTGTTACGTTCCTGCTGAAGCAGGATCGCGAAGGCGAAACAGAGCAGCATCGACGCGAGGATCTGCGTCACCGGCCGTTCGACGGTCTCCAGCGACGTCGCCGCGTGCAGCTCGGCGTCCAGCTGCACTCCCAGATAGAGCACGGTCAGCACGCCGATGACGATCGCGATGAAGAAGTACATGACTTCGAGCAGGCGCGCCGACGCGGTGATGTAGTAGCCGGTCAGGCCGTCCTGTACGCCCGCGACCAGCGCCCGCCCCGGCAGCAGCGCGAACAGCCCACCGGTGATCACGGCCGAGGGCCGGACGTCCCACATCGCCGAAGTCGGTGCCAGCGTGAGCGCCACCCCTATCGCGGCGGGCGGCATCGCCGCCACAACGAACTGGTAGAACTCCGGCAGCCCGCGCCCCGCGCACAGCCAGGCCAGCCGGTCACCGAGCATCGCTCCGATCGCGGCCGCCAGGAACACCACGGGCCCACCGCCGACCAGCACGGAAGCCGCACCGGCCAGCAGCCCGCTGGCCGACGTCAGCGCCCAGCCGGGGTACGGGTGGCGGTTACGGCGCATCTCCGCGAGCGTGCGGTACGCCTCCTCCAGCGTGACGTCGGTGTCCGGCGACGTGATGTCGTCGATGAGGTGGTAGACCGCCGCCAGCCGCGTGTAGTCGGTGCCCCGGCGGCGTACGGTCCTGCTCGCCGTCACCGGGTCCTCGACCAGCGACGGCTGGTACGAGATCGAGAGCAGGGTGAAGGTGACGTTCGGCTCGCAGCGGTCGAGCCCGTACGCCCGGCTCACCCCGAACATCGCCGCCTCGACGTCCTCGGCGCCCTCACCGCCCGCGAGCAGCAGCTCGCCGATACGCAGCGTCAGGTCGAGCACGCGCGGTACGGCGGGCCCGGCCTCGTCGTGGCGCTGCACCGGCTCCGGGACCGGACGGTCGCCCACCGGCATGCGCAGCAGCGTACGCATCCGGTCCTGCCAGGGCGCTTCCTTGGTCAGCCGGACCATGGGCACCCCGTAGGCCGGGGTGAACGCGGGCGGCGCGTTCCGGGCGCTGTAGGTGCTCGGGGTGTCGAAGGCCGAGGTCTCCGGCGGAATGGGGTGTTCCCCGGTGGTCGTGCCCCGCGGAAGTGCGAACTCGGAGGTCGGACTGTCCTCGTCGACCGGCTCCGGCTGTTCCACCCCGGCCGGCGGAGTAAAGGCGCTGCGCGCCTCGTCCGACTGCGGCTTGCGGTCCTCGGGGCCCTCACTCTCGGCTCCGCTGCCGCCGCGCTTCGGCTCCGCCACTACTTGCCTCGTTTCGATTCCTTGATCCAGTACGTCAGCACGCCTGCCCGACCCGGGCCCGGGCCCGGGAGCCCAAGCCATGGCCAAGGCCCGACAAGCCCAGTATGCGGACGGACACCTTCCCGTTGCGCGCCGCTCAACACACGGCGGGGGGGGGGGGCCCCCGGGGGGGGGGGGGCCCCCCCCGGTGGGGGGGGTGCCCCCGGGGGGGGCGGGGGGGGCGGCCGGCCGCGCCC